>NZ_JAQJCG010000013.1:0-195302 GCF_030182565.1 Rhizobium centroccidentale
CCACCGCCTCCACCTCCGCCGGAGGACCCACCGCCACCTCCCCCGCCAAAGGCGGAGGAGGAGCTCGATGCCGGGGCGGGAATCGTCGAGGCGATGGTCGACGCCATGGAAGAGGAGAAATCGCCGATGGTGCCGCCGATATTGCCAGGGCGGAAATCACCGGAATACCAGATCGGCGCGTAAGCTGCCGCGGCAGCACCTGCAGCGGTGGCGAGCCAGGTCTCGAAGGCGCTCGCCCAGGGCTTCTCCACCCCGAGAGCGACCGCATAGGGCAGCAGCTTTTCGAAGTGCTGTGGCGACATTTGCGGCGCGCCCTGCATGTTCATCCGGTCGCGTTCGGCGAGCATCAGATATTGCCTGAGACCGGCGATGCCATCCATCATCTTCCGTCCGAGCGGCGTCGGGGCGCCCATGATGAAAAAGAAGACGACGTTGAGCGCGAAAATGCCGACGATGCCGGCGACCAGCGGCAGCAGGCCCGCTTCCCACAGCGGCACGACCGCGGCCGCAAAGCCGTTGACGACGACGGATACCAGGACGAAGCCGAAGAAGGCGCAGATCAGAACAGAAAGAATTCGCTGGCCCAGACCGGCGCCAGGGCGCCGGAATCTGCGGCCGATGATGTTGGTAAAGATCGTAACAAAGATCGACAGAACACCGGGCATCACGATCAGCGGCACCGCATTTTCATGCAACCGCCCAAAGATGATGATGGATGCCAGGATCAAAACCGAGAGAGCAATACCGATCACGACATAGAGCGAATTGGCCTTGTAATATTCGCCGCGATGATCGCGCTCGATCGCGCTGCGAAACTTCCCACCCAGACGCTGTACTGCTTCGCCATTCTCCTTGTCGATGACGAGCGGCGCGAACGGTCCGACGGCCTGAATGAGCACCTTGTCGCCGCCGCTGAGATCGTTGCCGGACTTGCCTGTCGGGCGGATAACGACCTTTTCCTTCAGATCGTCGAGAATGACGTAGCCGCGCACGGCAAGGTCGATCGCCGTTGCCGAGAATGCCGTCCAGCTGGAACTGGCGAAGCCCTTGTTGTCGATATAGTTGACCAGCGCCGGCGAAATGCCTTCGGGCGGATCCCAGCGCGGGACCATGACACCCGCAGGCGGATCGCGGCCGACCGCAATCCAGCTTCGCATGTAATAGGCAAACAGCAGGATCAGCCCGCCGATGGCAATGATCGTGTCGAGGTGATCCCGAAGGAACCAGCCCCATTGCTGGCTGTCGCTCGGCTGTGCGATCGCTCCTTTGGCCAGCTTGATGGCGATCGTCAGGCCTTCAGCCGCTGCAAGCGGCCTGGTCGTTGCGAAGGTAACGATATTGCCCTGTTGGCTCGCACTTGCATTCTTGCCGGTAGCGCCGAGCGGCCCCGTAAAGAAGGCAAGCTGCTGCGGCTGCACGCCATCTGGCAGAGTGACGGTTGCCGTTGCATTGAGGATCGGGAACAGCCAGCCATTGCCCGTCACGTTCCAATAAAGCTCGTCATGATCGCCGAAATAGCGCATCTGCCTGTTGGTGTCATAAGTCAGGCGAAATGTATGCGGGCCTGGGTTCAGGATACGATCGGCCTTGCCGATATAGATACGCTCGCCGCCGCTGATGCGTTCGGTGCGCCAATCTTCCGGCTGGCTGTCACGCTCGACGGAGACGACCTTGAAATCCACTTCGATCTCGCGACCGCTGGCGTCGGTCATCGTCAGCGGGAAATCCCGGAAGATCCCGCGGCGGATGTTTTGGCCCTCGGCATTGACCGAGATCGTCTCGACGACTCGCATGGAGCCGTCACGATGCAGCGCGATCGCCTGATCGAAGTTGCTGATGAGCTCGGCTGCCGTCACCGCCGTTGCACAAAGCAGCAGGCACAAAGCCAGGAAGAACCCGCAAAGCCGTGTCATCACTCCCCCAAAGGATGGCCGCGACGCCGTTGCCGGCGCCGCTCACGTCAGGAACATGCCTGCGCTCAGCCCTTGAGATGGCGGAGCGTCAGTCTTCGTAAGCGACACCAAGAGACGCCAGCACGTTCCAGTAGGACGGGAAGGTCTTGGCGACGCAATCGGGGTCGAGAATGCTGATGCCCCCGATCTTCAGGCCGGCGAGCGCAAAGCTCATGGCGATGCGGTGATCGGCAAAGCTGTCGATTTCTGCTGGCAGCACTTTGCCGGCGAGGCTCGGATCGGATGCGACGATGAGATCATCGCCCTCTTCAGTCCCGAGGTTCGGCACGATGCGGGACAGGCCGCTCGACAAGGCACGGATGCGGTCGCATTCCTTGACGCGCAGGTTTTCGATGCCGACGAAGCGCACCGGCGTTTCGTTGAAGGCGGCGAGAACAGCGAGCGTCGGAATGGCATCCTGCATCTGCGAACCGTCGATGACGGCAGGCAGATGCGGGAACTTCGAAATCAGGTCATAGGCCTTGGCATCCGGCTGCGAGAACTGCTCTGCCGGGGTGCCGAGATCGATCTTGCCGCCACTCAAAACTTCAGCTGCCCAGAGATAGGTCGCGGCGGAGGCATCGGGTTCGATCACGAAATCGGCGGCATGATAACCGGTGGGCTCGACGCGCCAGGCGACCGGGCTCACACGCTCGACCTTGGCGCCGAAAGCGCGCATGGCCGCGACCGTGAGATCGATATAGCCGAGAGCGCCGATATGTTCGCCGAGCAGTTCGACATCGACGGCGCGGTCACCGCCGGCCGCCATCATCAACAGAGCCGAAACATACTGGCTGGACAGGCCGCCGTCGATCTGCACGCGGCTCGCCTCGAAGCGGCCTGTGCCGTTGATGATGACGGGCGGGCAGCCGGTCTCAGCCGAGGCATCGACGCCGAGCGAGCGCAATGCGTCGACGAGCGGGCCGATCGGCCGCTTGCGCATATGCGCGTCGCCATCGACGACGACCTTGCCGTCGACCAGTGCTGCAGCTGCCGTCAGGAAGCGTGTCGCCGTGCCGGCATTGCCGAGGAAAAGCGGAGCAGCCGGTGCCTTGAGCTTGCCGCTGCCGGTCACGATGAAAGTCGTGTCGTCGGGCTCGTCGATGATCACGTCCATGGCGCGCAGCGCTTCGGCCATATAGCGGGTATCGTCGCTCTTCAGCGCGCCGGTCAGCCGGCTCGTGCCCTTGGCAAGGCCCGCCAGCAGCAGCGCGCGGTTGGTGATCGACTTCGATCCCGGCGGCATGGCGCGTCCGGTCAAGGGCTTGCCCGGCGGGATAATCGTGAGTTTGGCTCTACCCATCATCATTCTCTTTGGTCAGTCAGGAAGCCGGCCGATGGCCGGCGGTCGGCATCCTTTACCGCCTCACATGAAAAACCGATAGCGGAAATCTCAGAACTTTACCGTGGGAACGGCACGGTCCGCTTCGTTTGATATCTCGAAATAGGCCTTCTTCGTAAAGCCGAAGGGGCCAGCGATGAGATTGTTCGGGAAGGTCTCGACCTTGACGTTCAGATCACGCGCGGCACCGTTGTAATAGCGGCGCGACATCTGGATTTCGCCCTCGACGCCCTCCAGCGAGCGCTGCAATTCGAGGAAGTTCGTGTTGGCCTTGAGGTCGGGATAGGCTTCGGCGAGCGCGATCACGCGGCCAAGGGCCTGCGACAACAAGCCCTCTACCTGGCCCCGGGCGGCGACATCCCCAGATGGCACGGCCTGCGCCTTGTTACGAAGCTCGACAACCTCTTCCAAGGTCTGGCGCTCATGGCCGGCATAGCCTTTGACCGTCTCGACCAGATTGGGAATGAGGTCGGCGCGGCGCTTCAACTGCACGTCGATGCCGGACCAGGCCTCCTCAGCCACCTGACGTGCGCGGACGAGGCCGTTATAGGCGAAGACGACATAGAGCGCGGCCAGCACTATGATCGCTAGAAGAATAAGCATCTGAAATCCCCCATGGCGACTGCAACCCAAGGGACACTAGGCAGATTTTACGCCAATGTCACCCGGCTTTAACGGCGACCAGTACCAAGATAAACTGGCGATGCCCAACCCTGGGAAGCTTGCCTCAGGCGGCCTGCTGGTTCCAGTTGACGCCGCCTGCATCGGTCAGCAGAAAAGCCTCGCCGCAAGCCTTGGCAAGCGTGCGCACGCGCAGGATGTAGCTCTGGCGTTCCGTCACCGAAATGACGCCGCGGGCATCGAGCAGGTTGAAGACGTGGCTCGCCTTGATGCATTGGTCATAGGCCGGGAAAACGCACTTGTGCAGGCGTTGATTATCGCTGTCGCCGGGCGCGCCGGCGGCCAGCAAGGCCTGGCATTCCTTCTCCGCATCGATGAAATGGCGGTGCAGCATCTCTGTATTGGCATATTCGAAATTATGCCGCGAATATTCCTGCTCAGCCTGCAGGAAGACATCGCCGTACGTGATCTTGTCTTCGCCCTCGAGGCCGTTGAAATTCAGGTCATAGACGCTGTCGACGCCCTGCACATAGGTCGCAAGACGCTCCAGTCCGTAGGTGAGCTCACCGGCGACGGGCGCACACTCGATGCCGCAGACCTGCTGGAAATAGGTGAACTGCGAGACTTCCATGCCGTCGCACCAGCATTCCCAGCCGAGACCCCAGGCGCCAAGCGTCGGGCTTTCCCAATCGTCCTCGACGAAGCGGATATCGTGCAGCAGCGGATCGAGGCCGATCGCCTTCAGCGAGCCGAGATAGAGCTCCTGCAGATTAGGCGGATTGGGTTTCAGGATGACCTGGTACTGATAGTAATGCTGCAGACGGTTGGGATTCTCACCGTAGCGACCATCGGAGGGGCGGCGGGACGGCTGAACATAGGCAGCCCGCCACGGCTTCGGACCCAGCGAACGCAGCGTCGTTGCCGGATGGAACGTGCCCGCGCCGACTTCCATGTCGTAAGGCTGCAGAACCGCGCAACCCTTGTCTGCCCAATAATTGTGCAGCGTCAGGATCAGCGCCTGAAAGGAACGCTTCGGGTTCATGTGGTCGGGTACGTTGGCAGTCATGGGAATTGATTTCTTCCACTAGCGGATTGTTTGGCGGACAGGTGCCACGACGGGGCGAATGGGTCAAGTTTTTACTCTACAGAGTGCAGGGACATTACTCGCACTTAACCCGGGGGCCGTCAAAATGGATTGACGATGGTTAACTGCTTCTCGACTATCAGACCAGCGTGCAGATCTTCCGAATAAAACCGCTCGCAGCCACCCTCGATCGCTGCCGCTATCATAGTCGCATCATAGAAAGAAAGCTGATAGCGCTGAGCAAGATCCAGCCCTGCCAACGTGATCTTCTCGCTTACCGGAACAATGGTCGCCGACAAAGCGACGACAGCATCAACCGCTTCGCGAATATCAGCCCACGACATATTGAGTTTCTTACGCCCCACATTGGTAAACTCATTCAGCGCCTGAGCGCTGATAACGAAGGGCTGGGCCAAGAGCGCTTGTGCCTTTTCGGCCCGCTCGTCCTCCGAAAGAGCATAGAGAAGAACATTCGTGTCGAGAAAATCCAAAACGGGGCGCATCAACGAGAATTGGCGTCTTCGCGGTCAAACTTCCAATCCTTAGGGAGTTTGAGCTTGAACGATCTGACTTTTTCCAAGGCTTTCTGCCGCCTGTCGTCACGTTCAATCTCGAAGGCGTTTCCCGCGCCGATACGCACAACGATATCGTCGCCTTCCTTCAAATCGAGTGCATCGACAACAGCTGAAGGAATGCGGATGGCTAGACTATTCCCCCATTTTGCGACCTGCATAAAACACTCCAATGATATACATTAGGCAAAGTATATCAAAAACTCACGAACGAAGCAATTTGACTTACTCATCCTCGCGCTTCACATGATACTCGCCGGTTTTCGGGTCCTCGACCAGCGTTCCCATCGCGCCGGTACGGCGTTCCGTTTCGGCGCGGCGGGATTTTTCGGCGAGCCGCTGGGCATCGCGCACGAAACGCCGATAGAGCAGCCAAAGGCCGCCGACGGCGACGACAAAGAAGATGATCTGGGGCATTACCCAGCGCTCCCGCTTACAATCCGTACCGGCTCCACAATGCCCTTTCCTCTGCTGCTTCCGCAAGCCCGGATGCAAGCCCGGCGCCGAGGCCATCCATGCTCCCAAGCGAGATGCCCGGAGCCTTGCGGCCGAAAAGGCTGCGCGGTGTGGTGATCAGCGTTGGCTTGACCTTGTCGCCGAAACGCCTCCTCAACTCCTGGCGCATGTCGCCGAGGCCGTCGATCAGGCCAAGCTCAAGCCCGCGGCTGCCGGTCCAGAAAAGGCCGGAGAACACCGTTTCGTCCGCAGAGAGCTTTCCTGTGCGACGCTCGAGCACCATGTCGATGAAGACCTTGTGGATCTCCAGCTGCAGGCTCTTCAGATATTCGATGTCCTTTTCCTTCTCCGGCTTGAAGGGATCGAGGATCACCTTGTTGTCGCCGGCAGTATAGACGCGACGTTCGACGCCGATCTTCTTCAACAACTCCGGAAAACCGAACCCACCGGAGACGACGCCGATCGAACCGACGATGGAGGTGGCATCGGCAATGATCTCGTCACCCGCCAGCGCGATCATATAGCCGCCTGAGGCTGCGACATCCTCGACGAAGACCAGCACCTTCTTGTTTTTCTCGGCGGCCAGATCGCGGATGCGATTGTAAATCATCCGAGACTGGACCGGAGAGCCACCTGGCGAGTTGACGACGATTGCGACGGCGGGCGCCGTCTTCATGCCGAAGGCTTTTTCAAGAGCCTGGGATGAGCCTGCCAGATTCAGCGATTGGCGCAGCGGCCCTCCACCGGAAGAGATGACGCCGCTCAGGCGGACGACAGGGACGATCACCTCCTCCTTGCGGAAGCGCTTCGGAAGCATGCGTCTCAAGAACCCAACCATTCGTCATCCCTGTTTCATGATGTTTGCTGCCTCGTGATGTATGCATGGAAACGACAAACGCAATATTGCGGATCGTATTTGATGCCCTGATACTGAGGGCAACCGGATGGCTATCGGCGCGGATACGAAGCGCGGCCATTGTTCATATCATCGACGAAATCGGTGAATTTATGCGTCCCTTCGCCGTGCATGATCAGAGGCGCGCGCAGTGCCAGCCTCGCCCTCGAACCCTTGATCGCCGTCACCAGAATGCGCACCGCACTCTCGCCCTCGCGGGGATGGATTGGGGTAATTTCTATACCGCCGAAGCGACGGCCGCAGGCGGAGATGATCTCGCCAATCGATTCCGGCCGGGCAATCAGCGATAACTGCCCGCCAGGGATCATGATCGCGCCTGCCGTGCGGATCCATCTCTCGAACAGTCCGTCGGTCATGGCATGCGCTTCGGCCTTCAGCGCGTCCGGTGTCAGCCTGTCACTGGCATCGTTGAAGGGCGGGTTCATGATGACGTGGTGGAAGCTGTCGTCGACAAGGCCTGCTTCGTTGCGGTCTTTGCCGATCAGCGTGACATCGGCTTCGATGACGGAGACGCGGCCGGCAAAGCGGGCATTTTCCGGCAGCAGGAGGCTCTTGCGCGCGAACTCGGCCATATCGGATGAGCGCTCGAACAGCACGATCTCCGCCCGGTCGAGTCTCGACGCCACGGCCATGCCGGCTGCTCCCGCGCCTGCACCGAGATCCGCCACCCGGATCTTACGCTCATCTGCGACGAGCGCCGCCAGCAGCATGGCATCCATGCCGGAGCGGTGCCCCCTGCCCTTCGGCTGCACGACATGGAAGGCGCCGCGATGGAAGGCATCGATGGTTTCGGAGGGCTTGCCGGTCATGGCTGACCTCAGGTCCGCACCGGGCGCAACTCGTCACCGAGACCGGCATCGATGAGGATGCGGCGGGCCAGATCGGCACGCTCTTCCTCCACTAGAAAGCGTCGAGGCAGCATGCCGAGCGAACCTTCCAGAACGCTCATCGCCTGATCCGCCACCAGGCAATGGATTCCTGCATCCTTCATCAGACTCTCCGCAAATGAGAGGAGGACCGGGTCGTTGGTGCGGATCAGCTCGTGCATAAGCCTTAGAATTCCTGTCAAATTTACGCGACGAGACAATTCGCCTCTTGCCGCCTCTTTCGCCCCTTCTTATTGTGCTTTGCAGGAAATGAACAGGAGTCCGGATCGTTGGGCGTCGTGATACCGCTGGAAGAAAGCAAGAATAAACTGGCATCCATCAAGCCATTGGTGGACCTGACCAAGGCGGACATGGAACGCGTCAATCAGCTTATCCTGTCCAAGGCCGGCTCCGATGTGCAGATGATCCCCGAGGTTGCGGAGCATCTGATCTCCTCCGGCGGCAAGCGTTTGCGGCCGATGCTGACCATCGCGTCTGCCGCTCTTTACGGCTATCAGGGCGACAATCACATCAAGCTCGCGACATCGGTCGAATTCCTGCATACGGCCACCCTGCTGCATGACGACGTGGTCGACGAAAGCGATCTGCGCCGCGGCAAGTCCACAGCCCGGATGATCTGGGGCAATCAGGCAAGCGTGCTGGTCGGCGACTTCCTGCTCGGCCAGGCCTTCCGCATGATGGTGGAGGTCGGGTCGCTCGAAGCGCTTGACGTCTTGTCGTCGGCCGCCTGCGTCATCGCCGAAGGCGAGGTGCTGCAACTTTCCGTCTCCAAGAACATGGAGACGACGGAAGACGATTATCTCTCGGTCATCCGCGCCAAGACTGCGGCATTGTTTGCCGCCGCAGCCGAAGTCGGCCCGATCGTCGCCAATGCCGGCAAGGCCGAGCGCAATGCGCTGAAGTCCTACGGTACCAATCTCGGCCTCGCCTTCCAGCTCGTCGACGATGCGCTCGATTACGGCGGCAAGGCTGCCGACCTCGGCAAGAATGTCGGCGACGATTTCCGCGAGGGCAAGATCACGCTTCCGGTGATTCTGGCCTATCGCCGCGGCACCGAGAAGGAACGCGCCTTCTGGCGTGAGGCCATCGAAACCGGCGATAACAGCGACGAGAATCTCGAAAAAGCCCTCGGCCTGATCACGAAATACGGCGCGCTGGCTGACACAATTGCCCGCGCCGTACATTACGGCACCATTGCCCGCGACGCCTTGGCGCCATTGCCGGAAACGCCCTGGAAATCGGCACTTTTGGAAGTGATCGATTTCTGCATCGAACGCGTTAATTGATAGCGGCGGCCTGAATTTGTTGCAGGGCCGCTTCAAAAAAGCCATCCTGTTGTGAATCAGTTGACACGAATGCGTTGTGCCGCCGGCGAAGTCGCCGGCCATTCCCTTGATGAAAGGCTTTCTAATGCGGCAGAGACTTGCCATCCGTTTCCTTTCGGGCGTAGCCTTGGCGGCAATCCTTTCGGTGTCCGCCCTGACTGGCGCGCGCGCAGAGGATAAGCCGGCAGCGCCGGAGGCCAGTGCTCCGGTCACTTCTTTCGATCCGGATAGTGTCGATACCTTCGCAGGCGCGTTCCTCGCCGCCCGTACCGCAGATGTCGATCATGACTACGATACTGCCATTGCGCTCTACAAAAAGGCGCTGATGATCGACCCGAGCAATCCGGAAATTCGCCAGCGGCTCATGATCTCGCTGCTGCTGAACGGCAATCTGGAAGAAGGCGTCAAATACGCCAACGAGTTGAAGAGCGATCCTTCGGTCGAGCGTGTCACGACGATCGTGCGCGGCATGGACGCCATCCGCCGCCATGAATACCGCACCGCGCAGGAAATCCTCAAATATAACGGTCCGAACGATCTCGACCGAATGATGACCAACCTGCTCGCCGCCTGGGCGCGCGCCGGATCCGGCCGCGGTAAGGAAGCGATCTCGATGATCGACAAGATGAAGGGCCCGGATTGGTTCAACATCTTCAAGAACTATCATGCCGGCGCCATTGCACTGACGCTGGGCGACCTGAAGTCGGCACGCTCGCATCTCAACGATGCCATCCTCGACAAGACTGGCGGCGCGACCGCACCGGACACCTTCATGCGCGCCGTCATGGCGCTTGCGCGCCTCGAAGCCAAGGCCGGCGACAAGCAGAAAGCCTTGGATGCGATTTCGGTCGGCGACAATCTTGTCAGCAATTATGCGCCGCTGAATGCGCTGCGCGACAGCATCAGCAAGGGCGACACACCGGACCAGCAGGTCACCAATGCCAGCGAGGGTGCGGCCGCCGTTCTCTTCACCATCGGTGCCGCGCTGAACCGTGATGGTGCCGAGGATGTCGTCTCGCTCTACCTGCAGATCGCCAACTCCCTCGATCCGAAGGCCGCCGATACGCTGGTGCTGCTCGGCGGGCTGGCCGAAAAGCAGGAGCAGACCGATCGCGCGATCGCCTTCTACAAGAAGGTGCCCGATGACTCGCCGATGGCCCGCATCTCCGAGCTGCAGCTCGGTCTCGCGCTCGCCCAGGCAGGTAAGGTCGACGACGCGCGCAAACATCTAAAGGCATTGATCGATTCCGATCCCAACGATGTCCGCAGCTATCTCGCCTATGGCAGCGTCCTTTCGGATGCCAAGGACTTCCAGGCCATGGCCGACAATTACGACAAGGCCGTGCAGATCATCGGCCCCGTGCCGAAGCGCAGCGATTGGGCCGTGTTCTTCCAGCGCGGCATTGCCTATGAGCGGCTCAAGAAGTGGGCGGATGCGGAGCCGAACTTCAAGAAGGCTCTTGAGCTTAATCCGGATCAGCCGCAGGTTCTGAACTATCTCGGCTATTCCTGGGTCGACATGAACATGAACCTCGATCAGGGTCTGGACATGATCAAGAAGGCCGTCGATCTCAGGCCGGACGACGGCTATATCGTCGATTCCCTTGGCTGGGCCTATTTCCGCCTCAATCGCTTCGACGATGCCGTGAGCGAACTGGAGCGGGCAGCGCAGCTCAAGGCCGGCGATCCGACGATCAATGACCACCTCGGCGACGCCTATTGGCGCGTCAATCGCAAGCTCGAAGCCGTCTACCAATGGAATCGGGCGCTCGCTTCGAAGCCGGAAGAGGCCGATATTCCGAAGATCAAGGAGAAGGTTGAGAAGGGCTTGCCGCCGCTCGACAACGATCCGAAGACCGTCGACAAGAGCAAGCTGCCCGATCCAGCACCAGCGCCCTCGCCCGACACGAACGCTCCGGCGCCGGTCGACAAGAAGTCCTAAGATTCCATGAGCACGATCTTGGCTGCGGGCGCTTTCGACCTCACGGAAGAGGCGCCCGCAAAGATCAATTTTGCACTGCATGTCACGGGCCGCCGAGCCGATGGCTATCATTTGCTCGACATGCTCGTCAGCTTTGCCCGCCACGGCGATCGTCTTTTCTTTCGCGCAAGCGAGGATGACGATTTCAGCCTTTCCGGACGGTTCGGCCCGTTGCTTTCCGCCGATGCCGAGGCCGGCGACAATCTCGTTCTCAAGGCGCGCGATCTCTTGCGGCAGGCAGCCAAATCGGCCGGCTTCGATGCGCCCCCTGCCCATATTCATCTGGAAAAGAATCTACCGATCGCATCCGGCATCGGCGGCGGCTCGGCGGATGCGGCGGCGACCTTGCGCGGGCTGATGCGGCTATGGCGCGTTACCCTGCCGGAGGCGACAGTCAAGACCATCGCCTTGAAGCTTGGCGCCGATGTGCCGATGTGCCTTGCCAGCCAGCCGCTGGTCGCGCGCGGCATCGGCGAGGCAATCGACCTGTTGCCAGGATTTCCCGCCTTTGCCATGGTTCTCGGCAATCCGCTTGTCGGCGTCTCGACATCGGATGTGTTCCGGCAGCTCACCCGCAAGGACAACCCGCCGCTGCTGTTTCCATCGCAGATGCCGCAGGGACACGGCGAATGGATCGACACGATCAAGACCCTGCGCAACGATCTCGAACCGCCGGCACGCTCGATCTGCGGCGAGATTGGTGTGCTTTCCGGCTTGATCGAAAGCGAATCCCCAATCCTGACGCGCATGTCCGGCTCCGGTGCGACGTGCTTCGGCATTTTCAACGATATCGAACAGGCGACTGCCGCCGCCGCTTCGCTTCACAGGCAGCGGCCGGGCTGGTATTTCCAGGTAACCGAAACGATCGCGGGAGAGGCATGATGGCAGCGTCGGGCAACGAAAGATCCTTCATTCCCGTCGGCATCGCGGTATTGACCGTTTCCGATACGCGCACGCTCGCCGACGATAAATCCGGCGATACGCTGGTTGCCCGCATTGCAGAGTCGGGCCACAGGCTTGCTGCCCGCGCCATCGTGCCAGACGACAAGGAGTGCATCCGCGCGCAGGTGGAAGCCTGGACGAAGGACGATGCGGTCGACGTCGTGATCACCACCGGCGGCACGGGCTTTACCGGCCGCGACGTCACGCCTGAGGCGCTGGAGCCATTGTTCGAGAAGCGGATGGATGGGTTTTCGGAAGTCTTTCATCGCATTTCCTATGACAAGATCGGCACGGCGACGATCCAGTCGCGAGCGACCGGCGGCGTCGCCAATGCCACCTTCATCTTCGTGCTCCCGGGCTCTCCCGGCGCCTGCAAGGATGCCTGGGACGGCATCTTGAAGGCGCAGCTCGACTATCGCCACATGCCCTGCAATTTCGTGGAGATCATGCCGCGTCTCGACGAGCATCTGAAGCGCGGCGCCGGCTCGACATAGGTCTTCTGCTCGCCGCGATATTGGGCGTTGGTCATGCCTTCGGAAGGACAGGAATTGATTCCCAGGAATCGCCGCTGAGTATGATGCAGCTCCGGCCGGATATATCACTCATCAGCAGTGTCCAGTTGCCGCTCTCGGCGGCGTAGATCTCGACAATCGTGCTCTGATCGAGCTTGCCGATGGCCGAAAGCTTTTCCGAAAGATGGTCGCCAAGAAACGCGACGATATCGACGTGCTGAGCGCAGGCGAGCGTTACCTGGGAGGCGGCGACGCGAGGATAGAGGATCGATGTTGCCACGAGGGCCGTTGCCATGAGGCGGGTGAGCATTGTGCGTTTCATAACGCACCTCCTTTCGCCGAAATCCCGGCGGAAAAGGAGAGTTCCGCTGACCAGTTCCGCCTGATATCGGCATCTTCATGGTCGGCCGCCTGACGCGACACGCGTAAGGTGCCGCCACACGTAAATTATCGCAGCTATTCGCGCGTTTACAAATGGAATCTGCGGAACGCTGGGGCCTATCGCGCCGCGCGTGCTACCCAGGACGGAATGAGCTCGCTTGAAAGCCGTCGACCCTTCTGTCCCTTGGCGAACTCCGCCAGCCCCATGCCCGATCTGGCGACGGCGATCGCCTGGTGCTTGGAAAGCAGCAAACCCAGTTCCAACGGCGCCGTACGACGGCCGATTCGCTTCAGAAACGGGCGACGATAGCCGCGTGATGCTGTAAAGCGCGCCGGCACCTTGTTCAGCGAGACATATTCGGCGATCTCATCGATCCAGCCCGGTTGCGGCCGCGCGCCTGGCTCGACCAGCAGCAGCCATTCGCCCCTCGCAGACCGCAATATATCCTTGATATCCCATTGCGAATAAAAGCGGCAGCCGGCAGCATCCGCCACCTTCGATGTGCCGTCCCTGGAACCGTGATCGAGCACGACCACGTCGCTGACCAGCCCTTCGACCGCGCCTGCCACCAATGCCGCCAATGTCTGCGCCAGCTCGGGTTCGTGATCCTGGCATTCGATGATGACCGTCAACATCGCCCATTTATAGAGCGGCGCATAATTTATTGCCAGCACCTAACCCTCAGCCCTGAGCGTTTAAGAAAAGCATCATAAGCTGCCGCAAATTCTCATCGCCGGCATCGCCGAATGCCTTCCGTGAATGAGATGGAAAATGGTGATTACGGATTTTTGTTCTTGCAATGTTCTCATTTGTCGGATAGGAATTTAATCATCTTAGACGCGGCATGCGATGGCATGAGCCGCCCTGGAGCTACCGATGAACGAGCAGTCCCTTGCAGGGCAGGCCGCTTTCGCGCCTGCCAATACGGCAGACGTTGCCAATGCTTTGATCGCCGATGCCGGTCTCAGGGTCGACGTCGAGCGCCGGCGTGGGCGCGGTGCCGGATTGAACCCCAGCGGCCGCTTCGAACCGCAACAGCGCGAAGCCTTCGACGATGGATGGCAAAGCTGGGAGGAGCTGCCGCCCTTCAAGACCGAAGTGCAGGTGGAGAAGCCGCGCACGGCCATTACCCGCAACGAATCCCCCGATATTCCTTTCGACCGATCGATCAACCCTTATCGCGGCTGCGAGCACGGCTGCATCTATTGCTTCGCGCGGCCGACGCATGCCTATATGGGGCTGTCTGCCGGGCTGGATTTCGAATCGAAGCTGTTTGCCAAGCCGGATGCCGCCAAGCTTCTGGAGCGCGAGTTGGCAAAGCCCGGCTACAAGCCGCGCGTCATCGCCATAGGCACCAATACGGATCCGTATCAGCCGATCGAGAAGGAATGGCGGATCATGCGCCAGATCCTCGAGGTGCTGAATCGGGCGAACCACCCGGTTGCCATCGTTACCAAGTCGGCGCTGATCATGCGCGATATCGACATTCTGAAAGAGATGGCCGCCAAGAACCTGGTGCGCGTGGGCCTGTCGGTGACGACACTCGACCGCAAGCTGGCGCGCACGATGGAACCACGGGCCGCGACACCGCCGCGGCGGCTGGAAGCAATCCAGGCTTTGAACGAGGCCGGCATCCGCACCGCGATCATGGTGGCGCCGATCATTCCGGCGCTCAACGACCATGAGATCGAGCGTATCCTCGATGCAGGCAAGGCCGCCGGCGCACAGGAGGCGAGCTATGTCATCCTGCGGCTGCCGCTGGAAGTGAGCCCGTTGTTTCGCGATTGGCTGCTGCAGCACTATCCGGATCGCTATCGCCACGTCATGTCACTGATCCGCTCGATGCGCGGCGGCAAGGATTACGATGCGGAGTTCGGCAAGCGCATGAAGGGTGCGGGGCCTTATGCCTGGCAGATCAGCCGCCGTTTTGAAATGGCGACGCGCAGGCTCGAGCTCACGCGCCGCAATATCGCTTTGCGTGACGACTTGTTCGTGCCGCCCGATGGCAGCGGCGTCCAATTGTCGTTGCTTTGATATTCCTTGCGGGTTTTCCCTGACCCCGCTGGAAAAGCCCCCCGGTTCGCCGCCATGATCCACCGGGGGCTTGCAGGAGATCGGGTGGTGTGCGAGCTTCGCCGCATGACACGCAGCACATCACCCGATTCTCCAATGCTCTTCGAGGACGTCCCGCTCGTTCCCACTTTCGAGCTGGAGCTGATTGCACGGCGGGCCGGCCATTGGCCTGTCGCCGGGGCCGATGAGGCTGGCCGAGGCCCGCTTGCCGGGCCGGTCGTGGCCGCCGCCGTCATTCTCGACCCCGAACGGATCCCGGACGGGCTCAACGATTCCAAACAGCTGACCGCGGCCAGACGCGAAGAGCTGTTCGTGGAGATTCTCGCAACAGCCACGGTCTCTATCGCCTCATCAAGTGCGGGCCGTATCGACACGACCGATATCCGCAAGGCAAGCCTCGATGCGATGCGGCGCGCCATTCGCGGACTTGCCGTGCCGGCAAGCTATGTACTGACCGATGGGCTCGATGTGCCAGTTGGACTCGCCTGCCCCGGAAAAGCCGTCGTCAAGGGAGATGCGCGCTCCTTCTCCATCGCTGCCGCCTCGATCGTCGCCAAGGTTACCCGCGACCGAATGATGGCCCGCGCAGGTATTGTCTTTCCGGCCTATGGCTTTGCAGCCCATGCCGGCTATGGCACTCCTCAGCATCGTGCTGGCATCGAGGAACATGGTCCCTGCCCGCTGCACCGCATGAGCTTCCGCCCGTTGCGCAAAGAGGCCGTTTGAAACTCAGCCCGTCAGTCCGGCGATGATTTCAGTCGAGTATTTTCTGATATAGGCGATGTCTTCCCGGTAGATGCGATCATGTCCTTCCTGGAGATTCCGGCGATATCTCTCGATGCCGCGGGCAGCTTCCCGTTCCATGAAAGCCAATAGCGCCTCAAGCCGCTCGACGATGATTCCAGGCAATGAGGGACGCTCGGCAATGGACAAGCCATAGGCGTCGGCAAAGATACGGGCACGATCGACTTGGGCGGCAAGTGTTTCCATTTCCTCGAGAGCGATGCTGGAGGACAGCTGCGCCCAGCGGTAGACGGCATAGGCCAGATCCCATATTCGCTGACCGGGATGCGCAGCCTCGAAATCGATGATGCCGGTCACTTCGCCATCATTCAGCACGACATTGTAGGGGGCGAAATCTCCATGGCAGATGACCTCGCAAGGCGAGCGGGTCGGCAATTGCCACGTATAATCGGCTTCAAGGTCCTTTGCGAACAAGCTAGAACAATCATGATAGCGACGCAGCAGCGATGCAGCCGACCGCAGCGCCTTTTCGCCGCGCATAGCGGCGTGGCCATCGAGATCGCCGGTATCTCCGGGCAGATAGGTTACCCGCTCCCAGACCTCGTCATATCCAGCCGAAATCGGAGCTGCATCGAAACCATGCCGATGTAACGCAACCAGCAAGGCGTGCAGGCCCGGTGTCCATGCCGCAACCGGCTTCACGATGAGATCGCCTTGACGAAACGGTTCGCTACCGGTCGTTGCCTGCATCCACTCTCCCCTCATGCAATGATCTTGCCTCCCGTTGCGGTAATGATCAATCATGGCTGGGCATGAAACAAAAAAAGCCCTACCGAAGCAGGGCTCTTTCGATTTTCGATAGTCCTGGGCCTTAGTTCAGCCGCGTCTTCACTTCCTTGACGGCGTCGCTGAAGAGGCCTGACTGGACGTTGCCATCGGCCTTCTTTGCAAGAACCGATTCAGCAGCAGCGATCGCAAGGTCAACGGCGGCGGAGCGGACCGCCTTCATCGCATCGGCTTCGGCCTGCTTGATCTTCTGCTCGGACAAAGCGGTGCGGTTGGCAACGAACTCCTCGGTCTTCTTGCGAGCTTCGGTCGTCAGCATTTCCGCTTCGCGCTCGGCTGCGGCAACGATATGTGCCGCTTCAGCCTCGGCTTCCTTGCGCTTGCGCTGATATTCGGCCAGCAGATGCTGAGCCTCTTCGCGCAGACGCTTGGCTTCGGCCAGCTCGTTGCGGATCTGATCGGCGCGGTCGTCCAGCGACTTTGCCATCATGCCCGGAACCTTGAGGTAAACGATCAGGCCGAGGAAGATGAGAAGGCTGACAAACGCGAAGAAGGTGTTGTCTAAAGCGAATTCCATGGATCACCCCTCCTGCTTGGCGGCAGCAGCCGCAACCGCAGAGGCGACATCGGCCTTGCCGGCGACATTGCCAACCAGCTGCTCGACGACAGCACCGGCCGTCTCTTCGGCAATTGCACCGACATCACCGAAGGCTTTCGCCTTGATTTCGGCAATGCGGCCTTCTGCGGCCTTGAGCTTCTCAGCCAGGCTTGCCTCGATCGCCTTGCGATCCTCTTCGGCTTTGGCCTTGGCGGCATCGCGGGCAGTGGCGCCGATGGAATTCGCCTTGGCGCGCGCAGCGGCCAATTCGCTTTCATAGGTCGCGACGGCGGCGTCGGCCTCGGCCTTCAGACGCGAGGCCTCTTCGATATCCTGGGCGATCCGGTCATGCCGGCTTTCCAGAATGGTGCCGACGCGCGGAATAACGATCTTCTGCATGGCCACGTAGAAGATGACGAAGGTGATCACCAGCCAAAACAGCTGTGACGGATACGTCGTATGGTCAAACGGCGGGAATACGCCGCCGTGATGGCCTTCATTCGGCGCACCCGTTTCCGTGTGCACCGCTCCGGCGGCCGGCGGTGCTTCTTCAGCATATGCCGGGGTCACAAACATGCTCACCTCCAGGTGGTCTGCAAATACAAAGAACCACGGCTCGCTGCCCGCGAACCGTGATCTATGACGCCGCTGATATCAGACGGCGAAAAGCAGGAGGAGAGCGACGAGCAGCGAGAAGATGCCCAGAGCTTCCGTAACGGCGAAGCCGAATACCAGACGGCCGAACTGGCTGTCAGCAGCCGACGGGTTGCGCAGTGCGCCGGACAGGTAGCTGCCGAAGATATTGCCGAGGCCGAGAGCCGTGCCGGCCATACCAAAGCAAGCCAAACCTGCGCCGATGAACTTTGCTGCTTCCGCGTCCATGTTGAACTCCTTTGAAATGGTTGTGCGGTGAATGACTGACGCCCGTTAGACGCCAATGTCTTTATCCTTAGTGGCCACCCGGATGGATTGCGTCGTTGAGGTACATGCAAGTCAGCACCGCAAAGACGTAAGCCTGAAGGAAGGCGACAAGGAACTCGAGACCGGTGAGGGCGACGGTCATGATAAGAGGAAGAACAGCTCCACCGATACCAAGCGCGCCAAGTGCTCCGAGCGAGGCGACGAAGCCTGCGAACACCTTAAGCGTGATATGACCGGCCAGCATGTTGGCGAAAAGACGAACGGAGAGCGAAACCGGACGGGATAGGAAGGAGATGATCTCGATCGCCACCACCAGCGGCAGAAGAACACCCGGAACACCCTCAGGAACGAAGATCTTGAAGAAGCCGAAACCATGCTTGATCAAGCCGTAGAAAATAACGGTAAAGATGACGAGTAGCGCAAGCGCCAGCGTCACGATGATCTGGCTGGTGACGGTGTAGAAATAAGGAACAAGACCGAGCAGGTTCGCCGTCAGCACGAACATGAAGAGAGAGAAGACCAGCGGGAAGAACTTCATTCCCTTCGTCCCCGCCCCTTCTTTCAACATCGAGGCGATGAACTCATAGGCCATTTCCGCCACCGACTGCGAGCGCGTCGGGATGACACCGCGCGGCGCGCTGGCGAAATAAAGGAAGCCTGCGGAAAGCACTGCGGAAGCAACCATGAACAGCGATGCGTTGGTGAACGAAAAATCAATTCCGCCGATATCGATCGGGATAATCTTGAAGATCAGGAACTGATGGGTAGGATCGTTTGCCACCGCTTGTTCTCTTTCATTTTTCCGCTCCACCGAGCGGATGCTTCTCATCTGGAAACAGCGCCGCAGCGTTGCTTCCGCTCATTTCTTATTAGGTCCACCCTCGCCCGGCACCGGTGTGGCCACCTTGCCCGCAGAGCGCAGCACATTCAAAACGCCGGCACAAAATCCGAGAAGCAGCAAGATAATCATGCCCCACGGCGCCGTACCGACAAAACGGTCGAAGATATAGCCCAGAACGGCGCCAACGATGATTGCGGCTATGAACTCGCTGGAAAGCTTCATCGCCTGAGCATAGCCCTTACGGCTTTCCTCGGCGCGAACCTCCCCGCGTTCATCCTCTCTCACCGCAGCACGCTTGGTCGCCAATTCGGCTTCCAGCTGCGCCCGCCGCTGTTCCAGACCCTCGTCGCGGTCATCCGTCATAGTGGCATCCTCCCCATTTTCGTTGCGCGCAATCCCTGTACCCCGGTCAAACGCGTAAACGAACAGCAGGTTTCGCCACCTTTCGGCCCGTTTTGAAGTCGCGCGCAACATAGTTTTAGGAAAAAGCATAGTCAAGGCGTAGGCGTCATCTGTCCAGCCATAAATTAGCCCAATTAAATCATGAGCTTAGAGCGAAAGAGCCATATTGACCGAAAACAGAGCGGAAGAATCCTCTTCAGCCCGCGCTTCCCTGTGGCTTTTTTGCCAGGGGAAGCTGCCCTCGCCGCCGTGTCAATCTGCCGGAACCGGCCGCCTCAGCTCCAGCCGCCGCCATAAGTCCTGTAGAAGATGTGCATGCCTATGCGGCCGACCTTCACCATTTCAGCGGCCCATTTCGGGCGGACATAGACAGCATGATAATGGGTGGCGGAACCGACTTCCGGCAGCCAGATCTTG
The DNA here is from genome assembly GCF_030182565.1 of Rhizobium centroccidentale. Taxonomy (NCBI): domain Bacteria; kingdom Pseudomonadati; phylum Pseudomonadota; class Alphaproteobacteria; order Hyphomicrobiales; family Rhizobiaceae; genus Rhizobium; species Rhizobium centroccidentale. Next base: position 19,755 of record NZ_JAQJCG010000013.1, read on the forward strand.
CCGGCGGTCACCGCCATGGCGACCTGGCGGGCAATGCGCCAGTGTTCGGGAGAATTGACACGCTCCTTGACGTTGTCACAGGCGAAGGAAAACTGGCAAGCGTTGGTCCAATCCTCGTTCTGATAGACGACGCCGCAAATGGTCTTCGGATAAGCGGGGTTGCGGACACGGTTGAGGATGACCTGGGCAACGGCCGCCTGTCCTTTCACGGACTCGCCCCTCGCCTCGAAATAGATGCCGGTCGCAAGGCATTGCTGCTCATCCGGCGAGAAGACCGAGGGCGGCAGGACATTGGCTGCCCAGGCATGATCCTTCGGGCCGATCTGCGGCACGAAGCGGCCCTCGCCGTCCTGATCCTTGGCGAGAATGGAATCGAAGGGCGAGACACGGGCATAGTCCGGCGCCGGCGAGGCATAGGCCGCCGCAAGAACATCGGCATTCTGATTGGTGACCAGATTGGCGATATAGGCCGGTACGCTCTCGTCCAGCTTCGGCGGCTCTTTCTTATAGAAGGCGGTGGCGATCTGGATTTCCTTGCCGCCGAGCTGCGGCTTCAGGAAGGCGGTACGCTCACCGGTCGCGGATTCCGGCCGAAGCAGCATGCTCTGGCGCTGCAGCACAGAGCCTGCGGAAAAATCCTTCGGCGGCTGCATCGGCGTGATGGCCACCACTCTGCCCTTCTTGTCCTGCCGGTTGATGCGATCCTCGTCGGGCCGGGGATCGCTGCCCTTGACTTCGGACTGGAACGCGACACGGCGTCCGTCCGGCAACACCAGACCGCCGTCTCCAATGGCGGCAGAGGCCTTGACGTCACCGAAGGCCAGTTCGGCCTGATGGGTGGAACCGGCTGGCGAGTCGGTCATCACCATGCGCCAGTTGGCTCCTTCCCTATCGATCCCGGCAAGCAGGCCGGCAAGATCGCCATAGGCTGCTGTCGACGGAAAAATAAGCCAGGCGCAAAGCCCGAAGACGGCTGGAGAGGTCCAATTTTGTGGCACGAACCGCGACTTGCGGCTGACATAACGCGAGCGAGACAATACCGGACTCCAAACGGCACTCGAAACTAGGAGCCGGAATAATCTCCCATTAACCTTGATGGATGGTTAATTCAGGCAATTCTATGGTTACGAATGTGACGGCACGCAAACAGATGTCATCGTACCCGATACATAAGGCGTCAGGATTGTCGCTCAAAGCCGCTATTCTCTATGCCTGAACAGCCCATTACGTAAGAGCCGTGAGTAACTCTGTTCCAGTCGGAGGCTCGATATGTTCGGCCTCCATGTATCGGCGCACGAGAACGACTGAGACATAAGTCCAACCAATGGCCTGCAGCAAGTTGGACCCCAAAGAGATCGCGACAGCAGGGATATTCAAGCGACCATTCGCGATAAGATCCGCGCTCCCAACGTCAGTCGCAAGAACCAAGGCGATCACCGCAGCGACGAGCGGGACGGCCAGCCCCAGGAATACCAGAGATGCCGTCGACGGAAAACGCGCGAGGCCTCTCCGCAAAGCCCCTCCTATACTCGTGTTGGTGCCATGGAGCTTCGCTGGCAACCACGTGCCAGCAAGTGAAAAGACAATGGTGAACACTGCCAAAAATGCCAGCATTGCCCATAATCCGAAGTAAGTCTTGCCAGCACCATCCGAGCTCAAAAGAAAAACAAGAGCAGGCAACATTACCAGGAATGCAAGCAGCGTCAGCGCGAGGCTCCTCAACATATATCCACCGATCGGAAGCTTTCCGGCCTTAGCCGCCGCGGTGAAATTCAGATTGCGTAGAACAGAGCTCTGTACATTCATCGCCAACATGCTCGACAGGAAGAAAGTCACGCCTGCCGTCGCGGATTTCCCGGAATACTCATCGAAAATCGAAGCGCCAACCGAACACAACACGAATATCACGTAAAATGCCGGATTATTCCGGGCGATGGATAAAGTCTGTCTGAGCATCTGCGTTCGCTTCCCCCCCGAGAGCATTGCATCGCTTTCGCCTTTAAATTGAATAGACCAGCACCCCGCTTGCGCAATAGAAAAATGAAGAGGCCCGGCGGATATCCACCGGGCCTTGAACAACCAGCAAGAATATCCGTGTCAAATGATGACGTGCGATCCGAGCTCCACCACGCGATTGGCCGGCAGGCGGAAGTAATCCGATGGGTCGGTCGCCGCGTTCGCGAGCGCGATATAGAGCCGGTCCTGCCAGTGCGGCATGCCGGATTTCGCGTCCGGCACCAGCTTGCGCCGGCCGAGATAGAAGGAGGTCGACATGATGTCGAACTTCAGGCCCGTCTTGCGCAGGGTCGCGAGTGCCTGCGAGACATTCTGCGATTCCATGAAGCCGAAGCGCAGTTCGACACGCGAGAAACGATCCGAGACCTTCTCGACCGTATAACGATCCTCCTGGGCGACGCGCGGCTTGTTGATGGTGCGGATCGTCAGGATGACGTTCTTGTCGTGCAGGACGTGATTATGCTTCAGATTGTGCAACAGCGCGGCGGGCGCGGATTCCGGATCGCTCGTCAGGAAGATTGCCGTACCGGGCACATGCGCCGGCGAATGATCACTCTTACGCTCGATGGAACTGACGAAGGAGGACAGCGGGATATCGGTGTGCCGCGTCTTTTCCATCAGGATCGAGGTACCGCGACGCCAGGTCCACATGATCACGGTGAAGGCCGTCGCGATCATGACCGGAACATAGCCGCCGTCGTGGATCTTCAGAAGGTTGGCGCCGAGGAAGACGAATTCCAGCAGCAAGAGCGGCGTGAGCACGGCAACCGCCATCGGCAGCGTCCAGTTCCAGCGGACCCGGACGAATTCAAACGCCATAATCGAGGTGACGACCATCGCGCCGGTCACCGAAATACCATAGGCCGTTGCCAGCGCGTCCGAGGTCTTGAAGGCCAATACGAGGAAGATGACGCCGAAGAACAGGACCGTATTGACCGACGGCAGGAAGATCTGCCCTGTATTGGTCTCGGAGGTAAAGAGGATTTCCATGCGCGGCAGGAAGCCGAGGTGAATCGCCTGACGCGTGAGCGAGAAAGCACCGGTAATGACGGCCTGGCTGGCAATGATCGTCGCCATCGTGGCAAGAATGACCACCGGCAGGATCGCCCAATGCGGATACATCAGGAAGAACGGGTCCGACATGGCCATGGGATCGCGCAGAACCAGCGCTCCCTGGCCAAAATAGTTGAGCGTGAGGGACGGAAACACCAGCACGAACCAGGCCCACTGGATCGGACGGCGGCCGAAATGGCCAAGGTCGGCATAGAGCGCTTCCGCGCCCGTCACGGTCAGGAATACCGCGCCGAGAACCACAACGCCAAGAAAGCCTTCGCGCATGAGGAAGCTCACCGCATACCAGGGATTGAGCGCTGCCAGAATGCTGTAGTCATCGGAAATGTGCATGATGCCGGCAAGGCCCATGACGATGAACCAAAGCGCCGTGATCGGGCCGAAGAAGCGGGCGACCGCACCGGTGCCATGCGACTGGATCGCAAACAGCAGCGCCAGGATCGCGACCGATATGGGCACGATATAATCCGACAGTTGCGGCGTGACGAGCTTCAGACCTTCGACCGCGGAGAGGACCGAAAGCGCCGGGGTGATCATCGCGTCGCCGAGGAAGAGCGCGGCACCCAGGAGGCCCAGCAGCATCAGGATGGCCGTATGGCCATTCGCCGTCTTCATCAACAGCGCGAGAAGCGACAAGGTGCCGCCCTCGCCGTCGTTGTCTGCACGTAGCAGAAAAAGGACATATTTGATCGTGACGATGATGGTCAGCGTCCAGAACATCAGCGAGACGACGCTGATGACTTCGCCGCGCGTCAGACCGTCGGCGGCCACCGGCTTCAATGCTTCGCGAAAGGCATAGAGCGGGCTCGTACCGATATCGCCATAAACCACGCCGATCGAGCCGAGCGAGAGGTATGCGAGCTTACGAGCGTTCATTTTCCCGTCGGGAGAATGATGGGTTTCGTTAGACATTCAGGATCACTAGACTCTCAGAGCCAGCCTTTCCAGCGAAAAAAGAAAAACGGAACGATGGCGGAAACCACCATCAACAACAACGATGTCGGGTAACCGTAGGCAAAATGCAGTTCGGGCATATGCTCGAAATTCATGCCATAGACGGACGCCACCAGCGTCGGCGGCAGGAACACCACGGAAGCGATCGAAAAGATCTTGATGATGGCGTTCTGCTCGATATTGATCAGCCCGAGCGATGCATCCAGCAGGAAGGTGATGTTTCCCGCGACGAAAGACGCATGCTCCGACAGTGACTGGACATCCCGCGAGACGTTGCGACACAGTTCCCTGGCCTCGTGGTCCTGTTGCATGGCTGGGATGGTATGAAGAAAGGTCAGCAGCCGGGACAGCGAACTCAGGCTGTCACGTACCTTGCTGAGCGTACGGTGATAGCCTGCGATGTCCTTGAGCTTTTCTTCCAGATAGTTGCCCGGGCGGCGGATCTTCTTTACGCGATCGCCGAACACGTGCACCGACAATATATCGATACCCGCAACGGTCTGTTCAAGGACCTCGGCGGTACGGTCGGCGATGGTTTCGAGAAGCTTGGCAAGAAGCGCGACACCCGTGCGCCGCTCCTGCGGAATGCGCTGCAGCGCCGCGATGAAGAGCGCGAAGGACTTCGGCTGCGCATAGCGGATGGTGACCAGCCGATGTCCCGTCAGGATGAAGGCGACATCGGTGAGCATCGGCAGATTGGTGTCGGCCTTCCACAACAGCGACGCCGTGAGAAAGACGGAGCCGTTTTCGACATAGAGGCGGCTCGATGGCTCGATGTCCTTCATATCCTCCCGGGTCGGCACCTCAAGGCCCAGCAGACGCTCGATGCTGGCTTCCTCCTCACGGGACGGGTCGACCATGTCGATCCAGACCGCATTGTCCGGCAGCCGGGAGGCAGCTGAAAGATCGGGAAGCTCGAGCCGCTTCTGGTCTGAGCAATAGGCAGTTATCAACTGCTCGCTCCCGCAGCAGCGGAGACGACGCTAAGGCCGAGGCACACTGCGCGCACTCGCTGCGATCCCACCAATGGCCAATGAAAAAAGCTCATAAAACCCCGGTCGTATCCCGCCGGTCCGGCCAGGAATCCGTGTCCATGTTCCATTGCGCTGCTGTACCAATCCTTCGCCCGTCCTGGCGAAGCCGCCTGCTCGGACGAAATAAAACCACCATGCGGCGGAGGGCGGTCATCGGAAATGCTCGACCAGTTCCACGCCGGCGGCGCATATGCAGCAAAGCTCGCAAAGAATCAAGTCACAACCTCTTCATTGCGCGATTTCACCGCAGTTTGGCTAAACTTGCGAAGTCATAGCACAGGATGCCGACAAGACAATCCGTCACTATCCGGAAAGCTCAGATGTCTTTGTGAATTATTCAAATACGATCGATGGCGCCGCGCGCTGCGGTGCCTCTGCCACTTGCTTCCAGACATTCGCTGCTATCTCGCGGTAAATATTCGCAACCACTCCATTGGGCTCTGCCGCCACGACCGGCGTGCCGGCATCCGAAGTTTCGCGGATGCCCATGGTCAGCGGCACTTCACCGAGGAAAGGCACACCGATGCGTTCCGCTTCCCTGCGGGCGCCGCCATGGCCGAAAATATCGTAGCGCGCACCGGTATCCGGCGCGATGAAGTAGCTCATGTTCTCGACGATGCCGAGGACGGGAACCTCGACCTTGCGGAACATGTTCAGGCCCTTGCGCGCATCGATCAACGCCAGATCCTGCGGCGTCGAAACGATAACGGCGCCGGCAAGCGGCACCTGCTGCGCCATGGTGAGCTGCACGTCGCCGGTGCCGGGGGGCATGTCGACCACGAGCACGTCGAGCTCGCCCCAGGCGACCTCGCGCAGCATCTGCAATAGCGCCGATTGCACCATCGGCCCGCGCCAGATCATCGCGGTCTCCTCTTCGACGAGGAAGCCCATCGACATCACCTTGAGGCCGTAATTCTCCATGGGATTGATGATGCGCCCATCGATCTGCGTCGGGCGTCCGGAAATCTTCAGGAGGCGCGGCATCGAAGGGCCGTAGATATCGGCATCCAGAATTCCAACCTTCAGGCCATTGGCAAGCAGCCCGAGCGCCAGATTGACCGCCGTCGTCGATTTGCCGACGCCGCCCTTGCCCGAGGCGACCGCGATGATGGCCTTGACGCCCGGAACGCCGATCTTGGCGGCGCGGGGCGGCTGTTGCGGCGCGTGCTGGTGAGGATGCGAATGGCCTTGCGGGGCAGCTTGCGCAGCCGCGGGCCGGGGCGCCGGAGCGCCAGCCTTCTTGTCAGCCGTCAGCGCGACCAGGGCACCTTTGACACCGGGCATATCCTTGACGACCCGCTCGGCGGCAAGACGCATCGGCTCCAGATCCTTGGCGCGCTCGGCCGGAACGGTGATGGAGAAATAGACCTTGCCATCGGAGATGAAGACATCCGACACCATGCCGAGTTCAACGATGTTGTGCTCCAGGTCCGGGCCGCGAACCGTCCTCAACGTTTCCAGCACCTGTTCCTTGGTGACGTCTGCCATTTCATCCTCACTGCAGAATCTTTTTCGGCAGGGCCGCATGGGGCGGACGCTTTCCGAAATCATTCTGGCTTAGATAGTAGAGAGGCGGGCCTTCGCCAAACGAAATCCGGCACGTCGTCGATAAAATGCGTCTTCGTTGCGGCCGGCAGGTCCGCCGGGTCCATAAAGGACCCTTACCAGCCGCAACGCGCTCCCAATTCGGGAAGACATGATCGCGCGCCGACATAGAACACTCGTCTGAAAGGAATAGGGCAAAGGCGCGAAAATCTTCCCACGAGCGCGCCCGAACTTGCTAAGCGTGTTAAATGAGCAACAACCGCCGCCGATCCCTTCGCCGGGAGAAGCTGTGGCGACGGGCATCGGCGACGGTCGTTTGATCCGCGCACGTTTCGTCGGCGCTGTTATCAAAGTCCCCTCTGGACCTCTGTCTTTTTAGAAGCAGGAAGCGTGCCAGTTTTCAGAGAATCCCGGAAACGACGGTATTTCAATTACTTATTTGCTGTTCCGCCTGAATCGACATGAGCCACCCCCGCCGCAGGGTTCATTATATTTTATTCGCAGCGCACAAAATTCATTCACACCCTGCTCGAATCTCGATCATCGCATCGAGATGGCGACGCCGTTATTTGATCAATCCGACGCGCAAAGCTTTGGCGACGGCCTGAGTGCGGTTGACGGTGTCGAGCTTCTTGGTGGCGCGATTGAGGTAGTGATTGACCGTATGTTCGGACAGAGACAGGATTTCGGCGATTTCGGCGCTGGTCTTTCCGGCGGCCGTCCAGTTCAGGCAATCGATCTCCCGGTCGGTCAGGGCATCGACGACGCGAACATCGAGATTGCGGATTTCCGCAAGCCGGTCGTAGACATGAACTGCTATATAGAAAAGGTCCTTGACCTCTTCCATCGAAAAGAGCTCGCGATCACCAGCCAAACAAACCGCGCCGCGAAGACCGGAGGCATCGTGCGTCGGGAAATAGACGAAACGCGTCATGCGGAAACGTTCGAACAGAGCCACGACGAGTTGCGACTTGCTCTCCTCGCGGTTGGAGCTTTTCGCTACCTCATAAAAGAAGGGCAGCGTGGAGCCGCGCAGACGCTGCAGGGCGGGGCTGGTCGACAATAGGTTTTCCTGATCGTAGATCGACAGCAGCTCTGCCGGCCAATTGTTGATGACTGAATTGCTCTGCAGGTCCGAGGACGTAATAGGCGGCAGATTGAGCACCATGAAGGCTCGGCAACGATAGGCCTCCGTCAACCCCTTCATGAAACGGAACACATCGAACTGCGTCTTAAGCCTACTGATTTCCTCGATAAAGTCCTCACCACGAGGGGACATGCCCGCCTGTATCAATGCCGCCATCATCAGTCTTCTTTATGTAAAAGAGGAAAAAAATACGAAACTTCCGTTTCTTGTCCCTCACGATTATCGTACGGCAGCCTGTCTCAGCCGCTCGGCAAAATATAAGTTTTCCAAAATCGCGACTGCATCAACGCCCGTTACTAGTATGTCCGCTCAACACCTCGCAAAATCCTATATGGCTTCAATAATCACCTGCGGATAATGGCAGTTCTTCCGCATATCTCAACAGTAAAATTCAAGATAAACGAGCAATTTTGCTAAGATCCGGCGCCTACAGCATTAAATCCGCGAGTTTCCGACAGCCGTTGCGCGAAATTTATGGAGTCAGCGCTTAGGCCCCATGCGGTTGCGCATATCCGTCATGATCGAATCAGCAGCGGCAACCACCAAAGGCGCCCATGCCCGTAACTTTTCCAGTGTGACGCGATAGGCCGGGCCGGTCACCGAGATACCGGCCAGCATATGTCCATCGTCGGAACGGATCGGCGCGGCAACGCAGCAAATGCCGCTTTCATGTTCCTCGAGATCGAAGGCATAGCCCCGCGCCCTAATCTCCGAAACATCGGAAAGCAGCTCCGAGACATCGCGAAGCGTATGCTCGGTATAAGGGTGATATTCGAGGCGTGAGATTCTCGCGTCAAGCTCGGCATCGTCGAGCGCGGAGAGCGCCGCCTTGCCGACACCGGTACAATAGGCCGGAGATGCATTGCCGACCTGCGAATACATGCGAACGGATTGGCGCCCCTCGACTTTGTCGAGATAAATGACCTCCGTGCCGCGCAGGACGCCGAGATGGACGGTTTCGCCGGTCACCTCCTGCAAGCGGTGCAGGTGTGGCTCGGCGACCGCGCGAAACTCGTTGCGCGCCCAACTGCGCGAGGCAAGCGTCAAGAGACGCAATCCGATCAGATAACGACCATCGCGGTCGACCTCCAGAAGCCCTTCCTCGACAAGGTGCGACAATTGGCGATGCAATGTGCCGCGCGGCTGATCAGAGAGGGAAAGGATGTCGGTAAAGCGCATCGGGCCATCGGCGAGTGCGACGAGATCGAGCAAGGAGACGAGCTTTCCCAGCGTCCCGGTTTCCCGGTCGCGATGCCCTTTATTTTTTCCACCCTCTGAACCCAGATCCATGCTCATTCATTTATCTCTGGCAGAGCCGCGCTATCCTTGACACCGTGCAAAGGTAGATCGATAATTCCATATAGTCAAATTATGTTCCGAATAATGGAACTTCGATTGATCCGGGAGGAGACATCTTGGTGGATACTCAGGCGCAATTTCCCGATCTGAAAGATCGCACCGTTCTCGTCACCGGCGGCGGTTCCGGCATCGGCGCAAGCCTCGTGGAAGCCTTCGCCAAACAGGGTGCAAAGGTGGCCTTCATCGACATCATCGAAGAGTCGAGCAAGGCTTTGGCGGCTAAGCTTTCAGGCCAATCGGCCCATCCCGTTTCCTTCTATCACGCTGACCTGCGTGATGTCGGCGCGATCAAAAGCACGGTTGCGGCGGTCGAGTCCGATCTCGGAGCGGTCCGCGTCCTCGTCAACAATGCAGCCTGGGACGACCGTCACGATATCGACACCACGACCGAAGAATATTGGGACAACAATCAGGCAATCAACCTGAAGCAGGTCTTCTTCGTCTCGCAGGCGGCTGTACCCGGCATGCGCGCCGCTGGCGGCGGCGCGATCATCAACTTCTCCTCGATCGTCTTCAAGATGAACCCGCCGCAGCTCGCCTCCTACGCGACCGCAAAGTCGGGCATCATCGGGTTGACCAAGAGCTTTGCCGGGCGCTTCGGCCCCGAGAACATTCGCGTCAACGCCGTTCTACCCGGAATGATAGTCACCCAGCGGCAGCTCGACCTCTGGCTGACCGAGGAGGGCATGGAAAAGACGATAGGCCGGCAATGCCTGAAGCGCGTGCTGAGTGCCGACGATCTGGTCGGGCCGGTGCTCTTCCTGGCTTCGGACTGCTCCGGCGCCATGACCGGGCAAGCCATCACCGTCGACGGCGGTATTTTTTAATCTCAAGATTTCTGACGTAAGACTTGGAGCATTTCTCATGACGAAACCCGCATATGTCGCGGTGGACTGGGGCACCAGCAGTTTCCGGCTGTGGCTGATCGATGAAGACGGCAGCATACTGGCTGAGCGCCGCAGCGGCGAAGGCATGACCACGGCGGCTCAGACCGGCTTTGCCAAGGTCCTGCAAACGCATCTCGATGCCGTATCGGCGCCGGACACCCTTCCTGTCATCGTCTGCGGCATGGCCGGAGCGCGTCAGGGCTGGGTGGAAGCCGGATATATCGACACGCCGACCTCACTTGCCGCCATCCTGACCGGGGCCGTTTCCGTGCCCGGACAATCCCACGATGTGCGCATCCTGCCGGGACTCGCGCAACGAAGCCAGCAGGTGCCTGATGTCATGCGCGGTGAGGAAACGCAGCTGCTCGGCGCGATTGCGGCCGATGCCAAGGGCGAACAGCTGGTGTGCATGCCGGGGACGCATTCGAAATGGGTGCGCGTGCTGGATGGCCAGGTGACGGGTTTTTCCACCTTCATGACGGGTGAGCTTTTCGACGTCATTACCAGGCACAGCATCCTGTCGCATGCCGTTGCTGGCGCGGCAGACATGCCGGCCGACACGAAGACATTCGAGACCGCCCTTAAGACGGCCCTGGATAAGCCGGCCCTCGTCACCAACCTGCTGTTTACGGCCCGCTCCGGCCAGCTCCTGAACGGGCTTACGGCCACAGGCGCACAGGCGCTGATCTCGGGCACCCTGATCGGTGCGGAAATCGCCGGTGCGCGCGCGTCGGCAGGGCAGAATGCAGCCATCACGCTCGTCGCCTCCGGCCGTCTCCAGGCTCTCTACGAAGACGCCTTCCGCACCCTCTCCCTCAATTACAAGACCATCGATGCCGATGCCGCCGTCCGTCGCGGATTGTCCGCCGCGGCCGAAGCGATCTGGTTCAAGAAAGAAAGCAAAAGCTGATGACGACCCGCACCCCCTTCCCGCCCATGAAGCGCCCGCTCATTGCCATTCTTCGCGGCATCAAGCCGGAGGAAACGACTGACATTCTCGGCACGCTGATCGAGACAGGCTTCACGGCAATCGAAATCCCGCTGAATTCGCCCGAACCGTTCCGCTCTATCGAGATCGCCGCCAAGATGGCGCCTGCCGATTGCCTGATCGGCGCCGGCACTGTGCTGACGGTGGAAGACGTCGACAGGCTGGATGGCGCCGGCGGCAAGCTCTTGGTAACGCCGAATGTCGAGCCTGCGGTTATCAGCCGCGCCCGCGACAAGGGCATGGTGACGATGCCTGGCGTGTTCACCGCCACGGAAGCGCTTTCGGCGGCCCGCGCCGGTGCCACTGGTCTCAAATTCTTCCCCGCCGGCGTGCTCGGCGCCTCCGGCATCACAGCCATTCGCGCGGTCTTGCCGCCCGAGCTCGTCATTGCGGCGGTCGGCGGCGTGTCGGACAAGAATTTCGCCGATTACACCAAGGCTGGCGTGCTCGCCTTCGGCCTCGGCACCAGCCTTTACAAGCCGGGAATGACGGCGGCGGAGGTTGCCGAACGCGCCAAGGTCACCATTTATGCCTATGATGCAGCCGTAGGAGCCTGATCTATGACCGATATTCATGATTTCCAGGGCAATATTCTCTGCAACACCTCCTCCGTTCTGGGAGAAGGCCCGACCTACGACCCCGATAGCGACACCGTCTGGTGGTTCAACATCCTCGGCAAGGAACTGCATGAATTGCACCTGCCGACCGGCAAGAAACAGGTTCACGAACTGCCGATGATGGCGAGCGTCCTGGCTCGTGTCGATGCGGAACGGCAGATGATCGCAACCGAACAAGGTCTCTTCCTTCGCAACATCGGAACGGGCGAATTGAGCTTCTATACGGCCATCGAAGCCGACAAGCCGGAAAACCGCTCCAATGACGGACGCACGCATGTTTCCGGATCGCTCTGGATCGGCACCATGGGAAAGCGCGCCGAGATGCAGGCGGGCGCCATCTATCATGTTGCCGGCGGCAAGGTCACCAAAATCTTTGACCAGATCAGCATTCCGAATTCCATCTGCTTCTCGCCGGACGGCACGATCGGCTATTTCACCGATACCCGCGTCAGCCAGCTGATGCGCGTGCTCGTCGACCCGGAGACGGGGCTTCCGACCGGCGAGCCGATCGTCATGGTCGACAGCATGGAAGATCCTGGCGGCCTTGACGGTTCGGTCTGCGACGCGGACGGCTATATCTGGAATGCGCGCTGGGGTTCCGGCTTCGTCGACAAATACAGCCCGGACGGCCTGCGCATCGAGCGCTATCGCGTGCCCGCGATGCAGCCGTCCTGCCCGGCCTTCATCGGCAAGAATGCGGACCGGCTGGCCGTGACCACTGCCTGGGAAGGCTTGGATGAGGAGGCGCGCTCGATGCAGCCGCAGGCGGGTGCTCTTCTGGAACTTGGCCTGACGGTGAAGGGCGTTTTCGACCCTCCATACAAGCTTTGATTGAAGACCGCCTTCAGCCGATCCGGCTGAAGGCGCTATTATTTCAACGAGTCAAGTGAGGTGCAAGACACGTTGGGCCTCGGAAAAAATTGAAATCCGAGTCGGATCGTTTTTCTGCGATCTTAATAATCTTTCTGGTTGTTTTTTGAAGCCGTAGCTATTGATTTCCCAATATATTCCTTTTGCTTTCGAGCTGAATGAAGCAATTTTCTGCAACTTTTGACGGAACCAAAACCTCCCTGAGCCATTGCTTCTACGACCGGTACGATAAGGGCCGGCAGCACAAAAGTTCCACTCGCGCTGGTAAGCATGCGCGTATGACGAAGCATGCCCATCAGAATGAAAGGTAGGTTCACGATGACTGGGAAACTCTTCACTTCCGTTGCCGCAGGCGCCATCTTTGCCACGGCGTCCGTGCTTTCACCCATGGCTTTTGCCCAGGCGCAACAGCCATCGAACGGCGCTGGTAATAATGCGCCGGTGACGCAAAGCGCGCCGGCAACGCCGGATGCCACCAAACCTGATAACTCGGCAGCACAGAAAAGTGCTCAGGCTCCTGCCCCCGCCACGGGTGGCCAGGCTGGCTATCTGACTACGCAGTCTGCCGATCAGATCAGCGCCAAGACTTATATGGGCCAGTCGGTCTATAATGGTCAGAATGAAAGCATCGGCAGCATCAACGACCTGATCCTGCAGAAGCAGGGAGGCGTCGTTGCCGCGGTCGTCGGCGTCGGCGGTTTCCTTGGCTTGGGCCAGAAAAACGTCGCTGTTCCTTTCGATAAGATCAGCGCCACCCAGAACCCGCAGGACGGGACGGTGAAGCTGACCACGACGGAAACGGCCGATTCCCTGAAGGCCGCACCGGAGTTCAAGACCCTCTCGATGCAGGCTTCCGAAAAGGCGGCTCAATCGTCCGGTACGTCGACGATGCCGGCAACCGACAACACCACGACTTCGTCGACCACCAATAAGTAAATATTGGCAAAATCGACGAAATGCAGAGGCGGCGACCCTTACGGATCGCCGCCTCTTTGACATTTTTCGGACCCGCTTTTCAGAATCAGGCGATTTCGCGTTCGTGGCTGAGATCAAAATAATGGGTCTGCAGGTAGCGCAGCGCCCCGGCACCGTCGACCGGCTTTCCGAAGTAGTAACCCTGCCCCATGGCGCAGCCCAGCGCCTTCAGCTTCGCCGCTTCGGCATGGTCCTCGATACCTTCCGCGACAACACGCAGATCAAGCCCTTCGCACATGGCAAGAACAGCCTTGATGATATGTTCGGAGGCCCTGTCCGAATTCATGCGCGAGACGAAAGCCCGGTCGATCTTGACCTTGTCGAAGATGAACTCGCGCAAGCGCCCAAGGCTGGACTGACCGGTGCCGAAATCATCGAGAGAGATGCGTACGCCGACGGCGCGAAGATCGGCAATGATGCGATGAGCCGTATCGGCCGAGCTCATGACGGCCGTTTCCGTGATTTCAAGTTCGAGGCGGTGCGGGTCCAGACCGGCGCGCGTCAGGATGGCGAGAATGCTGCTGCTGGTGCCGGGATCCATCAGCTGCGCCGAGGAGAGATTGAAGGACAGGAACAATTCGCGGGGCCACGAGAGCGCTGCCTCCGCCGCCTTTCGCAACAAGGTCTCGGACAGCGCGTCGATAAAGCCTCGCTCCTCGGCAAGCGGCACGAAGACCGCGGGAGAGACGAAGCCGAGATCCGGATCGTTCCAGCGCGCCAGAGCCTCGAAACCGAGAACCATGTTGTTGGCAAGCGATACGATCGGCTGGAAGTGTACGTCGATGGAGTCGGAGATGATGGCGTTGCGCAGCGCCTGCTCCAGCTGCGTCGCACGCTTCATCTCCTGCGCGATCTCTCTGGAATAGACGGTGATCTGGCCGCGGCCGCGACGCTTCGAGCGATAGAGTGCCGTATCCGCATTTTTCAGGAGATCGTCGAACTCTTCTCCAGCGAAAGGGTGGATAGCAAAGCCGAAAGATGCGGAAAGGCGGACATTGCGGTCGCCGAGATCATAGGGCGCCGACAGCACTTCGCGGATCATTTGCCCGAATTTCTCGGCACCGACGCGTTCGAAGACAAGCGGCAGCACAAAAGCGAATTCATCGCCGTCATGACGCGTCACGAGCGCACCATCGGGTATGCAGGCCTTGAGACGATGGGCAACCTGGCAGAGGATCTCATCGCCCGCCTCGACGCCGAACAGGTCGTTGATCGGCTTGAAGGCATCGAGATTGACGATGCCGATCGTAAAGGGTGCGGGATCGCCGGCGCGCTCGAGTGAAAGCGCGCGCGCACGCTCGCGCATGCGATGACGATTGCCCAACCCGGTGAGCGGATCGGTATAAGCGATTGCTTGCGGCTCTTGACTGGCTGGCCCCGGCAGCATCTCAGTCGATTTCATATTTGGTTCCGACCTTTTCTCCACCCGGGGGAAAAGCATGCCGAGGAAGTCTTAATAAAGGATGCCAAGAAGACGGTCATTCGGCGCCGGCGATAAGTTGCCGTCAATGGTGAGATCATTGTAACATTTATCTATTTTGCGCCTTCAGGGCACCACGCATATATTTCTGAAAGACGGTCTCGATGATGTCGGGGCTTACCGGCTTCAGAATGACGTCGTCCATGCCGACCTCGGCGCATTCCTTGCGGTCCCGCTCGAAAGCCTGAGTCAGGACGCCGATGATTGGAGTATGGGTGCCGCTGCCCTTTTCCGCGCCGCGGATCAGCCGGGTAGACTCAAAACCGTTGAGCCCCGGTAGCGAAATGTCCATCAGGATCAGTTCAGGACGATGCTCCTGCCACAGGCGCACTGCCTCATCACCGCTTGCGGCGATCACATAGCTGTATCCCAACCCTTCGAGGATCTGCGAGAAGACGATCTGATTGATGTCATTGTCTTCGGCGACCAGGATTTGCGCCCGGCGCTCCTCACCGGCCGCACGCCGCCATTCGGATGCAAGTCCCGGCTCGACGATCTCGCCCAGTTCGCCACGGATGTTGCGATTGAAATGACGCGCGATCAGGAAGGCAAGCTCGGTTGCGAGCTGCGATCCATTCAGCGACAGCGCGGCGAGGTTCTGCCGCTCGGCCAGCTCAATCCCGCGCTTGCCGAGCTGGTTGTCGACGATGACCAGGTCGATCTTGACGCCATGCGCGCTCGCCACATCCAGAAAAGCCGCCTCTTCATTCTCGTTGTGAACGACGCAGGCTTCGAAGCCATATTTCTCGAGCGTCTTCAGAGCCGCCGTTTCGGCAGCGAAATCCGGCGTGACGACGAGCACCTTGCGGCCGCTGAAATTCTCCGGAACGAATGTTTCCATGGCGGCCGGACGGCGCGAAATGGTCTGCAGCGCAACCATCGGAACATAGGCGCGGCGATAGGAGCGATCGCTGTTTTCACGAATGCTCGACGCCAGCGCGAACTCGTCGAAGTCGCTGCCATCCTTGGGCAGGTCCTGCATGGTGCAGACCAGAAAATGGCGGCCGGGTTTGCCGATGCGCTGCTTGCGGGTGACGATGTCGCGCTCGACGCCGTCGCGGGCGATCTGGCGCTGCCGCGAGATCGACATTTCACCGGTCTCGATCACATGCCGATCGCTCTCATGGAAGCGATTGGCAAGATCGGTGGAAAATATATCGATGCTCTTGCGACCGCGCACCTCGTCCGCTGCCGTCTGGTACTTCTCGCAGAACGCCCGGTTGACTGCGACGTAGACGAGGTTCTGGTCCTTGACGAAAACCGGAAAGGGTAAGTTGTCGAGGATATCCTCGGTTAGCTGCACGCGCTCCATATCGACGCGCCATTGCTCTTCGCGTTTCCTGACTTCGGAAACATCGGAAATGATGCAGAAACCGATACCCGAGGATAGTCGTCGGTTGAGGATGCGCACCCAGCGGTCGTCGATGAAATGCTCGGTCGTCTCGTAGCGTTCGCGCCAATGGGTGGCTATGCGCTGCGATATCCAATCGTCGCGATTGGCGGCCGTTCTGGTCTGGTTGCGCTGATAGCGGACACCGGTATCGAAGACGGCGCTCAGAAAATCGCGCAGCCGCGTGGAGGGTTTCAGGAATTCCTGCTCAATCGGAAAGAAGTTCAGAACCTGACGGCTGGCAAACAGCAAGAGGTCGTTCTTGTCATAGGCGAAAAAGGCGCTGGAAAGACCATCGCAAAGGGCATCGAAGAACATCGTCTGCAGACTGCCGCCGAAAGGCGTATCAGCCGTCATCATTGCCAAAGCTGCCTTTTCAATCTCGGCAGTCATTCGTCGGATTCCTACACTCAACCAGTTTCACAACACGGCAAATCGACAAAGCGGCATTCGCTCTGCAAGGCAAATTCGTGGAAGTTGCATGCTGGCCTTGGCACTTGAAGCAGATGGCACCTGGCTCCATTTTGACTGATGGCCACCAACCTGCCATCGAGAGCCGTCAGCATGCACGAAACGCGCCACCTGCGGTCATTTCAAGTTCTGTCTCCGCAACCTGTCATCATTCCCTTAAACATTGATTAAATTTCTTAACAAAGCTCCCAGGTAAACGGGTGGATCAAGGCCGCAAAATCGCCTTTCCTCTTCCCTCGCCGCCGCGAATCCACGAGAATGCAGGCATGGCCATCAAGCAACTTTCCGAGACCCTGATCAATCAGATCGCCGCCGGCGAAGTCATCGAGCGCCCGGCGAGCGCCGCCAAGGAACTGATCGAAAACGCGCTCGATGCCGGTGCGACCCGCATCGAGATCGCGACCGCAGGCGGCGGCAAGGCACTGCTGAGAGTGACTGACAACGGCTCGGGCATGGAAGAGGCGGATCTGGAGCTTGCGGTGCGGCGCCACTGCACTTCGAAGATTTCCGACACGTTGGAGGATATTCGCACCCTCGGTTTTCGCGGCGAGGCCCTGCCCTCCATCGGCTCGGTGGCGAAGCTTTCGATCGCAAGCCGCAGGGTGGGTGCGGCTGGCGGCGCCGAAATCGCCGTTGCCGGCGGCAAAGTCCTGCATTTACGCCCGGCCGCCGCCAATCCGGGCACGATCGTCGAGGTACGCGACCTGTTCTTCGCGACGCCGGCACGCCTCAAATTCCTGAAGACGGAGAAGGCGGAAGCGGCGGCGATCACCGAAGTCGTCAAGCGCATGGCGATCGCTTTTCCGCGCGTGCGCTTCGTCCTGTCAGGCAGCGACCGCTCGACGCTGGAATTTCCAGCGACCGGTGATGATCATCTCGCCCGCATGGCGCAGATACTGGGCGCCGATTTCAAGGACAATGCCATCGCGCTCGATGCCGTGCGCGAGGATGTGAGCCTCAGCGGTTTTGCCGGCGTGCCGACCTTCAACCGCGGCAACTCTGCTCATCAATATGCCTTCGTCAATGGCCGGCCGGTGCAGGACAAGCTGATCCTCTCGGCAATCCGCGGCGCCTATGCCGAGACCATTCCCTCCGGCCGTTATCCCGTCGCCGTCCTTTCCCTAAGGCTCGATCCGGCGCTGGTCGATGTCAACGTGCATCCGGCGAAATCCGACGTGCGCTTCCGCGATCCGGGGCTGGTGCGCGGGCTGATCGTTGGCGCCGTTCGCGAAGCGCTAGCGCGCGAGGGCGACCGGGCGGCCACGACTGGTGCGGATGGCATGCTGCGCGCCTTTACCGCCGGTCGCTCCGGCTTCCAATCGGGCTGGCGACCCTCGCCCGCAGCGCCGCCGTGGACCGCCGAAGCCTCGCCCTTCCGCCCCTATGAAAGACCGGCGACGCCGACGGGCCATGGTTTCTCGGAAAGACCGCAGGCCGCCTTCGACGGCCTTGCCATGCCCACCGCCCGCGCAGACGTGGCGCCCCCGCCGGAGCCTATGCGAGTTGAAGAGCCGGCACGCTTTCCGCTGGGTGCCGCACGGGCGCAATTGCATGAGAACTATATCGTCGCCCAGACGGAGAACGGGCTTGTCATCGTCGATCAGCATGCGGCGCATGAGCGGCTGGTGTTCGAAGCCATGCGCAAGGCCCTGCATTCGAAGCGGCTGTCCTCGCAAGTGCTGCTCATTCCCGAGATCGTCGACCTGCCTGAAGAGGATTGCGACCGGCTGATGGTGTTTGCCGAAGAGCTGAGCGAGCTCGGGCTCGCGATCGAACGCTTCGGGCCAGGCGCAGTTGCCGTTAGGGAAACGCCGGCCATGCTCGGCGAGGTCGACGCGCAGGGTCTGATTCGGCAGCTGGCGGACGAGATCGCCGAATGGGATACAGCCTCGGGGCTTGCCGCCAAGCTGGAATATGTCGCGGCAACCATGGCCTGCCACGGCTCCGTGCGCTCAGGCCGACGCCTCCGCCCGGAAGAGATGAATGCGCTTTTGCGCCAGATGGAAGCCACGCCCGGCTCCGGACAATGCAATCACGGCAGGCCGACCTATATAGAGTTGAAGCTAACAGACATCGAACGGCTGTTCGGGCGCAGCTAGCCTCAGCCGTTTCCAAAAGGAACTTTCCGGGAAATAGTCTGGAAAAGTTGTGCCTGCTGCGTAATTTTAAAGTGCCGCAGCGACCTTTGCGCATCATATTTGACGCGCGGCGCTGTAGTGCGGTATGGCAAATGGATGACAGAGATCAAGGACGGCATCAGATGAATCTTTTCGAAGGACATGGAAACCGCGAGGCGAAAGTTCGCTATCTCGACGGCGATTTCCAGATCCTGATGCCTGGCTCCTACGTGGTCTGCGCCATGACCGGCAAACATATTGCGCTCGATGAACTGCGCTATTGGAGCGTTGCCCGGCAGGAGCCTTATGCCGACGTTATCACCTCGCTCGAAGCCGAAAAGCGCGCCGGCGCCTTGCCCAATCAGAAGCGCTGATTTCTCGCTGAGTAGCTGATCTAGTTTTAAGCCGTTTTGCCGTGCTTTTCCCGCAAACGCCGCTCTCGCGCGGCTGCAATGGCCCTGTCGATAATCAGGGCTGGAGCCTGCGGATCGGCAAAGACCATATCGATCTCGATCACCCTGCAGCGCCGCAAGAGTTCATCGGCCCGGCCATGATGGCCGATCAGGCGCACGTAGTCCTTCGAGGTGGTGACGATCTCCAGGCCTTCGCGCGAGGCGATGTCGAGCATATCGGCGACCTCGTCCTCGCCGGGATGTTCGTGATCTCCGAAGCTGCGCCGGACGGCGATCTCCGCTCCCAGCGTTTCCACGGTTCGGAAGAACTTCGCCGGGTCAGCGATTCCGGCGAAGGCCAGCACCTTGCGGCCGCGCAAATCCTCCTGCCCGCGCACTCTGACGCTTGCAGAAAAGAAGGGCTTCCCCGCCCTTGCCGCAAGTCGAACGACACGATCGGCGGCAGTACCCTCGCCGACTTTCAGCAGGCCGGACGCATAGAGGAGCTGCGTGCGCAGTGGCGCACGCACAGGACCGCCGGGAACGAGATGGCCATTACCGATGCCTCTGCTGGCATCGATCACCACCAGCGCGTAATCGATCGCAAGCTGCGCACTCTGGAAGCCGTCATCCATGATGATGAGGTCGGCGCCCTCGCGCACCAGCCTTTCCGCACCATCGGCTCGGCGACGGGCAATGACCGTCAGCGCCTCGCGGGCGAGCAGCAGCGGCTCGTCGCCAACGGCCGTGGCATGATGATGCGAGGGATCGACGATCGTCGTGACATCAAGCGAACCGCCATAGCCGCGGCTCAGAAAGCCCGGGTTCAACCCCTTTGCCTTGGCAGCCTGAGCGAGCGCAAGCGCCGTCGGCGTCTTGCCGGCGCCGCCGACCGTGAAATTACCGACGCAGATAACAGGCACCGGCACGGAAGCCCGTTTGCCATTCACCATGCGATGCCCGGCGATACGGCCGTATAGGAACGAAAAGGGTGAGAGCCCCCAGGCACGCCAATCCGGCTTTCGCCACCAGAAGGGTGGGGCTTCCGATACCATGCGTCTAGTCCAGCCCTATTCTCGTGCCTGCAACAAAGCGGCAAGAAAGGCCAGATTGCGTGAAAAAGCAAGCCACTGCCAGGATCAGGCCGATTGCGCCACAGGCATGAGCAGGCCTTCCAGCTCGGTAATGTCGTTGAGGCAATAGTCCGAAGCGGCCGTCAGCGTCTCGCGCGAGCCGGTGCCCGTCAGCACGCCGACGGTCAGGCCGACGCCGGCGTTGCGGCCCATATGGAGATCGTGATTGTTGTCGCCGACGACGGCGACCTGTGCGGGCGAAAGACCAGTCGCCGCGTAGAAGCCGAGCACCATGCCCGGCTCCGGCTTCGTGCCGAAGCCGCTGTCATAGCCGGCGATGTAATCGATATAGTCGATGAAGCCGAAGCGGCGCGCCGTCTGGCGGATGGAGCGCTCATTGTCGCTGGAGGCGACACCGAGCTTGTATCCGCGCTCATGCAGGCGCTGGAAGAAGGCGGCGAGATCGGTGACGGGCGAGGAGAAATCGGCCGCATGCGCAAAAAGCGCGTCGAGCTTTTCAACGAGCTCCGTGACGCTTACTTTCGAGCCGGCAGCCACCAACCCCTCGGAGATCTG
The DNA here is from genome assembly GCF_030182565.1 of Rhizobium centroccidentale. Lineage (NCBI taxonomy): Bacteria > Pseudomonadati > Pseudomonadota > Alphaproteobacteria > Hyphomicrobiales > Rhizobiaceae > Rhizobium > Rhizobium centroccidentale. The sequence continues at coordinate 40,717 of NZ_JAQJCG010000013.1, forward strand.
CCTGGTATTGCCGGCCGCGAGCAGGCTGTCGGGCACGATATGGCCTGTGATCGGGTCCATACCACAAGCGGACAAAAGATGATCTGCCAAGATCGGGTCATCCTGAGCAGCGATCCTGGCGAGCTCACGATTGACCGGCAGCCAGCTCTGGTCATAGTCGAGCAACGTGCCGTCCTTGTCGAAAAGAATGCCCGCAATCGCTCCCAGCTTCGCCGCTGTCATACCCTTCCCTTCTTATCCGTTCGCCATCGTCTTCGGCATCAGCCGCGCCTTGACCGAAAGCGGATTGATATAGGGCTCAAGGCCCTTGACCGTTGCGGCCAGCGCGCCTCGCATTTCATGCACGGCTGCGAAGCCGGCATCGATCATACCGCGTCGTGCCGTGTCGTTGGTAAGCAAATAATGCACGCCGCGCGCCAGCATCTCGGTATCGCGCACCATGCGGGCGCTGCCGCGGCGAGCGAGCAACTGATAGGAGTCGCGAAAATTCTGGACATGACCGCCCGTCAGGATCGCGCAGCCGAGCATGGCCGGCTCGAGCGGGTTCTGGCCGCCTTCGTTGAACAGCGACTTGCCCATGAAGGCAACTTCGGTCATCCGCAGATAGAGTCCCATCTCGCCGATCGTATCGCCGAGAAAGACATCGACATCGGGCGAAAGGATGTCGTTGCGGGTGCGGCGCGCCACTTTCAGGCCTTGCTCCACGAGCATCGCCTCGATCGCGTCGCCGCGCTCGGGATGGCGCGGCACGATGATGGTGAGTTGGCCATTATGCTCCTTGAGCATCGAATGGACGGAGGCTGCAGCGCCCTCCTCGCCCTCGAAAGTGGAGACAGCGGCCCAGGTCTTGCGGTTGCCGATCTGCTTCGTGTAGCTGGCAAGCGTCGGCGCATCGTAGGACGGCGCGTCCGTATCCACCTTGAGATTGCCCGATTTCAGAACCTGCAAAGCGCCGAGATCGCGGAAGCGTTCGGCATCGAGGTCGGACTGGGCCACGACCAGCGCCAGATTTTCAAACAACGCCTCGGCAAGCGAGAGATGCCGGCTCCAGCGTTCAAAGGATCGATCCGACATGCGGGCATTGACGAGGATCTGCGGGATTCGCTTGCGGCCAAGCTCCATGATCGTCGTCGGCCAGATCTCGGATTCGGCAAAAATGGCGCAATCGGGCTGCCAGTATTCGAGGAAGCGCTTCACAGCGGGCTTGAGATCGAGCGGCACGTATTGATGGATGACTTCTTCGCCAAGGCGCTGGTGCGCAACCTTGGCCGAGGTCATCGTGCCCGTCGTCAGGATGACGTGAATGTCGCGGCGACGGATCTCGCGGATCAACGGAATGACGGCCGAGGTTTCCCCCACGCTTGCGGCATGGAACCAGATCAGCGGCCCCTGCGGACGGTTGGCGCTCGCATAACCCGAGCGCTCCAGTTTGCGGGAACTATCTTCCTTGCCCTTGGCCGCGCGGACGGCGAGATAAGGCCCGATAAACGGATAGACGGCGATTCCACCAAAGCGATAGGCGCTCAAGGCAAGACGCGCCCTGAGGCTACTCATTTCGTTCGCCTCCTACCCCAGCTGATCACCATCAATGCCAAATCCCGATTATCAAACGGCCGAATAAACAGCCGAATTTTCGTTCTTATTGTGTCAAAGATACTGCTTCATGACCGGATTTAAAGCGACGAGGCTGTACCGGATAGAGATATCAAATGCAAAATTTGGTGCGAGGCGAGCTCAGGATGCCGCTTTTTCCTGCGGATCGAGCAAGCGATGCAGGTGGACGATGAAATAACGCATATGGGCGTTGTCAACGGTCTGCTGCGCCTTGGATTTCCACGCCGTCAACGCGCTTGCATAATCGGGATACATGCCGACGATATCGAGCTCATTGAGGTTGCGGAACCGGACCTCTTCGAGGCTTTCCAATTCACCGCCGAAGACAAGGTGCAGGAGCTGCTTTTTGCCGCTGGTATCAGTCATTTTCGTCTCTTTCTGCTGTCGTCCCCCTCCGCCCTTCATCTGCGGGATTTTGACCGAAAGGTCAACCGTCTCGTCGATGTGAAAGCTGGCGGAGAAACTCAGGTAATTGCGATGCCGATGCACCGCAGAGCTCTTCATGCGATACTTCGGCGCGGTTGTAGCTGAGGGTATTGCCCGAAAGGTCCACAAGCGCGCCGCCGGCCCGCTCCAGAATGAGATCGGCGGCGGCGAGATCCCAGTCATGCGAGTTGCGCTTGACGATCGTTCCCTCCAGCCTGCCGTCCGCCACCATGGCGAGACGATAGGCAAGCGACGGCACGTGCTTCACACGCTCGACCGTCTTGCGAAAATCCGGGTCGAAGCCCTTCAGCATGTCCTCGCCGGTCGCCAGCCGATGAACATCATCGCAGACCCTTTGCGAAACGCGGATCGGTTTGCCGTTCTTAAGGGCCTCACCGCCGGCCGTCGCCACGAAGAGCTCGTCCAGCGCCGGCGCATAGAGGACACCCGCCACCGGCCGGCCGTCTGTGACGACGGCAACGCTGACGCACCATAGATCCAGGCCGGAGAGAAAACCTCTGGTGCCATCTATCGGATCGACGACGAAGACGGTCGCGTGCTTCAGACGCTCGGCATCGTCATCGGTTTCCTCGGAAAGCCAGCCATAATCGGGCCTTGCGGTGCGAAGCGTGGCAGCAAGGCTTTCGTTCGCGGCAAAATCCGCGGCGCTGACCGGGGACTGGCCGTTGTTCTTCCACCAGACTTCCGGCGATTGCCGGAAGAAACCGAGAGCGATCTTGCCCGCCTCGAGCGCGGCACCCACGATCAGGTCCACGTCGCTCAATCGGCCGGCCTTGCTATCGATCATTGACTAATTCCAATCTCCGCTCGTTTCTCAGCGGCCCGCCAGCGTCAAGCCCTCAATGGCAAGCGTCGGAGCAGCGATACCGAAATCGCGGTCGATGTCGTTTGCCGGCGTCACACGCATGAACATGTCCTTCAGGTTGGAAGCGATCGTCACCTCCGAAACCGCGAAGGTCAATTCACCATTCTCGATCCAGAAACCGGTGGCGCCACGGCTGTATTCGCCTGTTATCATGTTGACGCCCTGGCCGATCAGCTCGGTAACATAGAAGCCCGTACCGACGTTGCGGATCAGCTCCTCGGGCGAAATATCGCCGGGTTCCAGCGCCAGATTGGTGGAAGCAGGCGATACGGACGTGCCGCCGCGCACACCGCGGCCGTTGGTCTTCAGCCCGCCGCCGATTTCCCGCGCCGTCGCCGTGGACAGGAACCAGGACTTCAGCACGCCGTCCTCGATCATAACAAGCCGCTTGCCCGACACGCCTTCGCCGTCGAAGGGGCGCGAGGATGGCCCGCGCACGATCAGCGGATCGTCCGTGATCGAAAGCCCGGCCTTCAATACCTGCTGGCCCATTTTGTCGCGCAGGAAGCTGGTCTTGCGGGCGACGGAAGCGCCGTTGATAGCACCGGCGATATGGCCGACGAAGCCGCGCGCTACGCGCGGGTCGAAAACGACGGTGACGTTCTTGTCCGTCGGAACCTGGCGCGGATTGAGGCGTTTGACCACACGTTCGCCGGCGCGGCGGCCGATCTCCTCGGCCGCATCGAGATCGGCGAAATAGAGGCGGCTATCGAAATCATAGTCGCGCTCCATGCCAGTGCCTTCACCAGCAATGACGCTGACGGAGCGCCCGAAGCGCGAGCCCATATAGTGGCCGGCAAAACCATGCGAGGTGACGAGCACAAGCCCGCCCATGCCAGCCGAAGCGCCGGCGCCGGAGGAGTTGGTGACGCCGGGAACGGCAAGGGCTGCCGCTTCGGTCGCAAGCGCCGCTTCGCGCAGCTGCTCTGTGGAGACCTCGGTCGGATCGAACAGTTCGAGGTCCGAGTAGCTCTTGGCGAGATCGGCATCATCGGCAAGGCAGGCGAAGGGATCTTCCGGCGAAACCTTGGCCATGGCCACGGCGCGCTCGGCAAGAGCGTTGAGATCGAAGCCGGGATTGGCCGAAACGCTAGCGACACGGTTGCCGACGAAGACCCTCAGCGAAAAGTCGTCGCTCTCGGAGGATTCGGTGCCCTCGACCTTGCCGAGGCGGACGCTGACGGAATGGGCACGCGATCGCACCACGACAGCATCGGCCGCATCCGCGCCGGCTTTCCGGGCAAGATCGATCAACTGGCCGGCGCGGGAAAGCAGAGTGGCGGAATCGATTTCTGAGGTCATGACTTGGCCTTTCCTTCGCGTTCCATTTATTGTGCACTACATAAAGCATCAAGGGCGGCAAAGCCGATTCTTGTTCTAATCCCTTCACGCATGGTTGTTTATGATGGCCGCGCGTCGCAACACCGCCTGCCCCACGGAAAGAAACAGACGATGTCCGCCCCCAATACGCTTTTCACCGAAACCCTGCTGCTGCTCGGAGGCGCCGTCGTCACAGCGCCGATCTTCAAGAAACTGGGGCTTGGCACGGTGCTCGGCTATCTCGCCGCAGGCGTTGTGATCGGGCCGATTTTGCACAGCATCAGCGACAGCGAGGCCGTGCTGGCCGTCGCCGAACTCGGCGTCGTCTTCCTGCTCTTCATCATCGGGCTGGAACTGAAGCCATCCCGCCTTTGGCAGATGCGCCGGGATATTTTCGGCCTCGGCACGGCACAGGTTGTTCTCAGCGGACTTGCACTGATGGTGGCCGCCTATTTCGGTGGCATTGCCGGCTGGAAGGGCAGCATCATCATCGGCTTCGGCCTGGCGCTTTCCTCGACCGCCTTCGCGATGCAGATCCTAGAACAGCAAGGCGACGTCAACACGAAATACGGTCAGCGCTCCTTCTCGATGCTGCTGCTGCAGGATCTCGCCATCGTGCCGTTGCTGGCGCTGATCACCGTTCTCGATGGCGCGCAGGAAACCGCCAATCCCCTTCCGAGCCTGGCAATCGCCGTCGGCGCGGTCGCGGCGATGGTCATTGCGGGCCGCTATCTGCTGACGCCGTTATTCCAGGTGATCGCTCGCACCGGCGCCCGCGAGGCGATGATTGCCGCAGCCCTCTTCGTGGTCATGGGATCGGCAACGCTGATGCAGCTTGCCGGCCTTTCGATGGCGATGGGTGCGTTTCTTTCCGGCGTGATGCTGGCGGAATCCTCCTATCGGCATGAGCTGGAAGCGGATATCGAGCCTTTCCGCGGCGTGCTGCTCGCCATTTTCTTCATCGCCGTCGGCCTGTCGCTGAAACTCGATGTCATCCTCGACAACTGGGTTCTGATCGTGCTCGCGGTTCCGGTGATGATGCTCATCAAGGCGACCGTGATCTATGCGCTCTGCCGCATAGCAGGCTCGCCGCATAATGACGCTATCCGTATCGCCGGACTGCTGCCGCAGGGTGGTGAATTCGGGTTCGTGCTCTTCAGCGCCGCCAGCGCCAGCGGTGGTCTGTTTTCCGCCAACACCGCATCGACGCTGATCGCCATCGTGACGCTGTCGATGGCGCTGACGCCCTTGAGCTCCGCGCTGGCGAAACGGCTGGTGAAGGGCGACGCGCAGGAAGAGCTGGACGAGGATTTCGAGGGTGCCGGCTCCGACGTGCTGATGATCGGCTTTTCGCGCTTCGGCCAGATCGCCGCGCAGATCCTGCTTGCCAGCGGCCGCGACGTGACCGTCATCGATTTCTCCGCCGATCGCATCCGCCAGGCATCGAGCTTCGGTTTTCGCATCTATTTCGGCGACGGCACCCGCAAGGACGTGCTGCGCTCCGCCGGCATCGACCGCGCCAAGATCGTCGTCGTCAGCACGCATCTACGCGAGGTGACCGACAAGATCGTCGAACTCGTGCAGACGGATTATCCGCATGCGCGTCTCTTCGTGCGCTCCTACGACCGCGTTCATTCGATCGAGCTGCGCCACAAGGGCGTGGATTATGAGCTGCGCGAGACGCTGGAATCCGGCCTGCTCTTCGGCCGCCGTACGCTGGAGGCGCTCGGCGTCAGCGAGGCGGAAGCCTATGAGATCGGCGAGGATATCCGCAAACGCGATGAGCAGCGGCTCGTGCTGCAGGTCAGCGAAGGCCTGCAGGCCGGCACCGACATGCTCTATTCGCGCCCCGTCAAGCCCGAACCGCTGGTCAAGCCGAAGCGTGCAGCCGATACCTACAGCGATGCGGACGATCTCGTTGCCTTGCCGCAGGAGGAGCCGGAGCGGGTTTAGTCGCTTTGTTTGCACGGTCCTAGCGTAAGCACAGCCAGCAGCTTATTGGCGGATACTAATTCTTCGCGGTTATCACCCGGTCGAGGGCGAATTTCAGTTCGTCCTTGACGCCGGCCGACATGGCGAGGATATCGCGCGCTTTCAGGAAATCGAGGACGCCGGTGCGGCCGACGGCGGGACGCAGGAAGATTTGCGGGGCCTGCAGGCGCAGCTTCAGGGCAATATTGGACTGCATAGTCAGCTGGCCGGCACCGAACAGGCTCTCGATGCGGTTCGGAACCTGTCGGCCGCTGCCTTCCGGCCCGCCGACGACGTCGATGCCGATAATGATATCGGCAAGACCGGCCAGATGTTCATAGGGAACCGGATTCATGATGCCGCCGTCGATCATCACGCGGTCTCCGAGCTTGACCGGCATGAACACGGCGGGAATGGCGGCAGAGGCGGCGAGCACGGGGAAGAGCTCGCCCTTCTCGATGACGACCTCCGCCTGGTCGTAATAATCGGTCGTGACCACCTTCAGCGGAATGTGCAGCTCGGAAAAGCTTTCCGGGATGGCCGACGGCAGGAAGGTGCGCAGAATGCGTTCGAGATTGAACTGACCGAAGCGGATGCTGCGCATGCTGACCGGCCGCAGGCTCCAGATCTTGTTGAGAACGGCCGGGCGATTGCCGACGGTTGCCAGCGTATAGTCGCGGATCTCAGCGCCACTCATGCCGACGGCCATGGCCGCGCCCATGATCGAGCCGATAGAGGAGCCTGCTATGGCGACGGGGCGAATGCCAAGCTCGTCCAGCGCCTCTATGATATGAATATGGGCGAGACCGCGCGCGCCGCCGCAGCCGAAGGCGACTGCGACGCTCGGCGTGCCGGAAGCGGCGAGCGGATAGTCGCTGCCGACGAAATCAGCATAATCGCCCATATTGTTCTCCTTCCTCCGTCAGGCCGCCAGCGGCTGGTAACGGAAGAAATGCATCTTGCTGTCGCCGAAGGTTCGCTCCTCCAGAAACAGGAAATCCGACGGCGCTGCAACTGTGACATCGGCGCGCTCCTCGAGGATCGCCAGTGCGCCCGGCACCAGCCAGCCACCGGCGGCAGCGGCCGCGAAAGCCTTCTCGCCCAGCCCCTTGCCGTATGGCGGGTCGGCGAAGAGAAAATCGAAGGGCTCGAGATTGCCGACACCGCCGAGATCCGTCGCATCACGGCGCAGCATGCGCGTGCGGCCGTGCAGGCCGAGCGCATCGATGTTTTCCCAGAGAAGGCCCCTGCCCTCGACGCTGCTTTCCACGAAGAGCACGTGGCGGCAGCCCCGTGAAGCTGCTTCCAGCCCGACGGCGCCAGTGCCGGCAAACACATCCATCATCCGCGTGCCGTCGATGGCTTCCGGATAGGCGTGGTTCAGAATGTTGAACAGGCTTTCGCGCGTGCGATCCGCCGTCGGACGAATGTCGTTCGACTTCGGCGTTGCAAGCGAGCGACCGCGAAACTCACCGCCGACGATCCTCACCGCGCGTCAGCCCCTGCCGCCCTTGGGACCGCCCCTGCCGGGGCCACCCCGACCGGAGCCGCCGCGCGGACCGCCAGAGGGGCGACCTGCGCCGCCGGGCTTGCCGCCAAAGCCGCGCGAACCACCGGGTTTTCCACCCGGCTTGCCGCCAAAGGATTTGCCGCCGCCTGGCTTTTTGCCGAAGGGCTTGCCGGCCGGCCGATCGCCGAAGGAACGCTCGCCTTGCGGGCGATCACCGAAGGGTCGGTCACCACGCGGCGGGCGATCACCAAACGGACGGTCCCCCTGCGGGCGAGCGCCACGGGGACGTTCGGAGCGCTGCTCGCTGCCGAAAGACTTGCTGCGCGGACGCTCGTCTCCCTCGGCGCGCGGACGCCGGTCACCACGGGGCTTGTCGCCAAAAGGCCGGTCGCCACGCGCGGGCCGATCTCCGAAGGAGCGCTCGGAGCGGGCTTCACCTTGGAAGGATTTCGCGCGGGGACGATCGCCACCCTCCGACCGCGAACCACGTTCGCCGCGGGGGCGGTCGCCGAACGGACGGTCCCCACGAGCGGGACGATCACCTTGCGGGCGGTCGCCGCGCGAACGCTTGCGATCAAACCCCTCGTCATCGCCGCGCGACTTGCGCGGAGCTTCTTCGCTCGAACGGATCCATTCGCCATCGCCCTCGTCGACACGATTGATGCGGACGCGCGGGCCTTCGTCCGGACGGTCGAAGCCGTTGCGCTGCGGGCGTTCGGGCTCGCCGCGCCGGGAGGCGGTCTTTGCATTCTTGGCCGCCTTCGCGGCTGCCTTTTCGCCGAGCGGGCGGGCACCAGGCGCCATCCAGACATTGGCGCTGCGGCGCGGGCCAAGCGGCTGGCGCTTCGCGCGATCATCATCCTTGTGGCCACCATCGCGGCCGCCTTCGCGGCGATCGTCACGCTTGGAATCGCGTTTGGTGTCGAGGCGGCTCAGCGCACGTTCGCGCTTATCCTCGGGACGCTCCCGACGCGGGCGCTCTTCCTTGCCCGCGCGAACTGGGGCCGTCCGAGCCGGCTTGGCTTCCGCCTCTTCGGGTTCGGCAACCGCCGGGGCATTATAGAGCGGCGCATCGAAATTCGCCTTGGCATCCTCTACCAGCCGCGGGCCGAGCTGGTCGCGCAGCGTGCGGCCGCGCACCTCGAGCACATGGCCTTCCGGCAGCTCGCCGAGCTGGAACGGGCCATAGGAGATGCGGATCAGGCGGTTGACCTCGAGGCCGAGCGCGCCGAGCACGTTCTTGATTTCGCGGTTCTTGCCTTCGCGCAGGCCCATAGTGATCCAGACGTTGGATCCTTGCGTGCGGTCGAGCGTGGCATCGATCGAGCCATAGAGCACTCCCTCGACGGCAATGCCTTCCTTCAGCTTGTCCAGCGCTTCCTGATCGATCTCACCATGAGCGCGCACGCGATAACGGCGCAGCCAGCCGGTCGTCGGCAGTTCCAAAACGCGGGCAAGACCGCCATCATTGGTCAGTAGCAGCAAACCTTCGGTGTTGATGTCGAGACGGCCGATCGACATGACGCGCGGCAGCTCTTCCGGCAGATTGTCGAAAACGGTCGGGCGTCCTTCCGGATCGGCATTGGTGGTCACCAGGCCGGCCGGCTTGTGATAGAGCCACAAGCGCGTGCGCTCGATGCCGCGGATCGGCACGCCGTCGACCTCGATCTTGTCGGTAAGGGTCACGTTGACCACCGGCGTATCGAGGAGCACGCCATTCAGCTTGACGCGGCCATCCAGGATCATGCGCTCGATATCGCGGCGCGAGGCCACACCAGCGCGCGCCATCACCTTGGAAATGCGCTCGGCCTTTCCATCCTCGACTGCGCTCTCATCCGCAGCCTTGACGGCTACGGCCTTCGCGGGCTTCGCGCCATCTCGTTTTATCGTCTTCTTGTCGCCAGCAAAGGGTTTAGACCCAGGCCGCTTGGGCTTGTCATTCATCGTCATTTGTTGTTTGCCTGAATTTTTAACGCGTGTTCCTATCAGGTCACGCCCTTGCGGTTAAGTGGAAAAACTTGAATGGCGGCTACAAATCAATTCATGGAGCTTGCTTTGGCCGAAGCGCGCCGTGCCGGAGAGCGTGGCGAAGTGCCGATCGGCGCCGTAGTCATGCTCGACAACAAGGTCATCGCCACTGCCGGCAACCGTACCCGCGAGTTCAACGACATCACCGCCCACGCCGAAATCGTCGCCATCCGCCTAGCCTGCGAGGAGCTGGGCCAGGAACGTCTTACAGGCGCCGATCTCTATGTGACGCTGGAACCTTGCACCATGTGCGCGGCGGCCATTTCGTTCGCGCGCATCCGACGTCTCTACTATGGCGCCGAGGATCCCAAAGGCGGCGGTGTCGACAATGGCGTGCGCTTCTATCGCCAGCCGACCTGCCATCATGCACCAGAGGTCTATTCCGGCCTCGGCGAGACCGCATCCGCCGACATCCTCAGAGGTTTCTTTCAAGCAAAACGCTCCGAAGACTGAAAAGCGGCAGTTTGGGACCGCCGCTTTGAGAAAGACTATTGGAAGGGCTTCCACCAGCTGCTGTTGCTGGTCTGCTGCGCGGCCTCGGCGTCCTTCTTGCGCTTCTTTTCCTTCTTCGACTCGGGCGTGCCGAGATCGTTGAGGGCAGCCTGGTCGGCAACCTGGCGATATTGCTGCGGCGGGTCGATCAGATAGCGACGCTGATCGATATAGGTGCCGGCCTGATCCTGGCGCGCGGCACGATAAGCGGCCGTCTGCTGCGCTTCGCTCATGTGATTCTTGGCGCTGTCGGCCTGAGCCAGCGGCGAACGATAGTTGACGTCGTTCTTTTTCTGATCGGCTTCTGCGGCGAGGCGCTTGCGGGCGTCTTCCGGCGATTCGAGCCAGGCCGGGTTGTCCTTGCTTGCCAGGGACTGCTGTGGAGCGGTCAGAGTGTCTTTGCTTCCGGCAACAACCAGGCCTGGGCGGTTGGGATATTTTACGCCCTTGTCCTTCGGCGTCGCCGCCGAAACGGAGGCGATGTCGCCAAGGTCATCCAGGAGCTGGACGCCGGCCGTCTTGTCGGTGCCGTAAGTCGGGCTGCTAAGGCAACCGGACATGGCGCCGCAGCCAACCACAAGTGCCGCCAAGCTGACGCCGACACGAACCTTATGCATCGCTCTCATGAAAACCCTTCCCAGCCATGCCGGAATAAACGCAATAGGACCCCATTCAACGGCAACTGCCGTAAAATTCGGGCCATTTTCAGGCAGCTTTTACCGGATGAACGCCCCAAAGGCAATTCATCCGGCAATTTTCTTCAGTTGATAGCCGCGAGCTCACGCAGCGCTGCGGCGTCACGGGCCGAGACATCCGGGTATTCCGGATCGGAGCCGACATCCGTCGTGATGCGCCAAGAACGAGCGCACTTTTGGCCTTCGGCAAGTTTGGGCACAACACTGACCTTGGCATCGTCGTCGAGGCGGAAGGCATCCGCAGGGCCCTGCTCACCCAGGATGGTGATACCGGAGGTGATGCAGATTTCCGAGAAGTCCTGACCTTCGAGCACCTTCAGCAGCTCGGGATCGGCGACATAGACGACCGGCGCGGCTTCCAACGAAGAGCCGATGCGCTTGTCCTTGCGTTCGATTTCCAGAGCGCCGGTAACGACGCTGCGTACAGCGCGGATCTTCTTCCACTTCTCGGCCAGCGCCTCGTTCTTCCACTCGGCCGGAACGGTGACGAACTGCTCGAGATGAACCGAGACTGCCGAGGGATTGCGCGAGAGCCACGCCTCTTCCGCGGTGAAGGGCAGCATCGGCGCCAGCCACGTCACCATGCAGTCGAAGATCATGCGGATGACGGCGAGAGCGGCACGGCGGCGCAGGCTCGACGGGGCATCGCAGTAGAGCGCATCCTTGCGAACGTCGAAGTAGAAGGCCGAAAGCTCGACATTGGCGAAATCGATCAGGGCGCGGGCGATGCGCTTGAAATCGAAGGCGTCGTAGCTTTCCCGCACCAGGTCGTCGAGCTCGGCGAGACGGTGCAGCATCAGCCGCTCCAGCTCCGGCATGTCGGCATAGGCGATCACCTCGCCCTTATCGTGCGCCAGTGTGCCGAGCATCCAGCGGATGGTGTTGCGCAACTTGCGATAGGCATCGACATTGGTCTGGATGATGGCTTTGCCGACGCGCAAGTCCTCAGAATAGTCCGAGGTCATAACCCAGAGGCGGAGGATGTCGGCGCCCGCATCCTTCATCACCTCTTGCGGCGAAGTGACGTTGCCCTTGGACTTCGACATCTTCTCGCCCTTCTCGTCCATGGTGAAGCCATGGGTAAGGACGGCATCGTAGGGCGCGCGGCCACGCGTCGCGGCACTTTCGAGCAGCGACGAATGGAACCAGCCGCGATGCTGGTCGGAGCCTTCGAGATAGAGGTCGGCCGGCCACTTCAGGTCCGGGCGGTCTTCCAGCGTGAAGGTGTGGGTCGAACCTGAATCGAACCAAACATCGAGGATGTCCATGACCTGTGTCCAGGGCTCGTTGGCCTTCTCGCCGAGGAAGCGCTCACGCGCTCCTTCCGCGAACCAGGCATCGGCACCTTCCTGCTCGAAAGCCTCGAGGATACGGGCGTTCACACGATCGTCCTGCAGGATGTTGCCCTGCTCGTCGACGAAGATCGCGATCGGCACACCCCAGGCGCGCTGGCGCGACAGCACCCAATCCGGGCGCTGTTCGATCATGGCACGCAGGCGGTTCTGGCCGGCGGCCGGCACGAAGCGGGTGTCATCGATCGCCTTCAGGGCGCGCGAACGCAGCGTCGAACCGTCGGCAAAGTCCTTGTCCATATAGACGAACCACTGCGGCGTGTTGCGGAAGATGACCGGCTTCTTCGACCGCCAGGAATGCGGATAAGAATGCTTCAGCCTGCCGCGTGCGAAGAGCGTGTTCGTCTCGATCAGGGCCTTGATGACCAGATCGTTGGCATTGCCCTTCTTGCCGTTGTCGTCCATGACACGGCCACCCTCGAAGCCGGGGGCATCGGCGGTGTAGAAGCCCGCGTCGTCGACCGGGAACGGGATGGCGGATGAGATGCCGCGCTTTTCGAGATCGCGGGCATGCGACGTCCAGGCGTCAAAGTCTTCGCGGCCGTGGCTGGGCGCGGTGTGGACGAAGCCCGTACCAGCATCGTCGGTAACGTGATCACCATCGAGCAGCGGCACCTTGAAGCCGTAGCCGAGAGAGGCGAGCGGATGCGCGCAGGTGAGCGCGGCCAGATCGACAGCGGTCACATCGCCGAGACGCTTGTACTGCAGCTTGGCCTTGGCGAAGGATTCCTCGGCGAGCTTGTCGGCGAAGATCAACTTCTCGCCGGGGCGCGGGCCGAAATCATTGGCCGCTTCCGTGACCTCATAGAGTCCGTAGGATACGCGCGAGGAGTATGCGATCGCCCGGTTACCGGGGATCGTCCAGGGGGTGGTCGTCCAGATGACGACGAAGGCGCCGGCGAGATTAGCCGGGCCTTCGGCCACCGGGAACTTTACCCAGATCATGTCGCTCTCGACATCGGCATATTCGACTTCGGCTTCGGCAAGCGCCGTCCGCTCGACCACCGACCACATGACCGGCTTGGAGCCACGATAAAGCTGACCGGTACGGGCGATCTTCAAAAGCTCGCCGGCGATGCGGGATTCCGCATGGAAGTTCATGGTCAGATAGGGATTGTCGAAATCGCCCGTGATGCCCAAGCGCTTGAACTCCTCGGACTGGATCTTGATCCAGCCGGCGGCAAAGTCGCGGCATTCCTGGCGAAACTCGTTCACCGGAACCTCGTCCTTGTTCTTGCCCTTCTCGCGGTACTTTTCCTCGATCTTCCATTCGATCGGCAGGCCGTGGCAATCCCAGCCCGGAACGTAATTGCTGTCATAGCCGCGCATCTGGAACGAGCGGGTGATGACGTCCTTGAGGATCTTGTTCAGCGCATGGCCGATGTGAATATGGCCATTAGCGTAGGGAGGGCCGTCATGCAGCACGAACTTTTCGCGGCCAGCGGCGGAAGAGCGCAGCTTCTTATAGAGGTTCATCTCCTCCCAGCGCTTCACCAGCTCCGGCTCCTTCTGCGGCAGTCCGGCGCGCATCGGAAAATCGGTTTCCGGCAGGTAAAGGGTCTTGGAATAATCCATCTTTTCAGCGGTATCGGTCATAGTCGTGACAATTGCCTCGGTGTCTCGGGCGTCTTGCGCCTGAACTGGCGCAGCCATACGGGGATTTTTCGGCGGCGGAAAGCGCCTCTTGAACGAGACGCCAAAAACCCGGACCTTCCGGCAGCTTACAGCGCGCGGAAGGCCGGGCCAATAATTCGTATCGCGTGGCTCAGCCGAAATTGGGTCATGGTCGCCGGTTCATAGGCGTTTTTTCCAGGGAAAGGAAGAGGAAACAGTCGCGGCAACGCACAGAAAGGCCGCGGACGTTTCCGTCCGCGGCCAATTTGAAGGTCTATCTAATCAGGCTCGTACTGCTGCCCGTGTTGGCACGACCGCATTGACGATAACGGCCACGACGATATTGGCGAGAAGCGCCAACAACCCCGTATAGACGGTGAAGCCGGTTTCGCCGAGCGGAACCATGTGCAGCGGCTTCCAGCCGGCATCCCAGACCAGATAGGTGCCGCCAAAGAAGCCGACGAACCAGCCGGCAAGCAGACCGGGCGCACGGAACCATTTGGTATAGAGACCGAAAACCAAGGCCGGCAGCGTCTGCAGGATCCAGATGCCGCCGAGCAGCTGCAGATCGAGCGCGAACTGCGTCGGCAGGAAAATGATGACCAACAGCGCGCCGACCTTGACGACAAGCGAGGTCATCTTGGCGACCTTTGCCTCGTCGGCATCGGAAACCTGCGGATCGACATAGGCCTTCCAGAAGTTGCGGGTGAAGAGATTGGCAGCGCCAATGCTCATCACGGCCGCAGGCACCAACGCCCCGATAGCGATGGCTGCGAAGGCGAAGCCTGCAAACCAGCTGGAGAACAGGGTCTGGAATAGCGCCGGAACGACATCGTTCGGGCTGTCCAACTTGAGCTGCGCAGCATGGCCCATATAGCCCAGCAGTGCCAGCAGGCCGAGCAGCAACGTATAGGCCGGCAGCAGCACCGCATTCTTGCGGATGGTGTTGCCGCTGTTGGAGGCGAAGATGCCGGTCAGCGTATGAGGATACATGAAGGCTGCGAGTGCTGAACCGAGTGCCAGTGTTGCATAAGCGACGTACTGGTTGCCGCCGAGCAGCAGACTACCCGCCCCCTTGGCTTTGAAATCCGCGTCGGCAGCCGCAAAGACATTTGCATAGCCGCCAAGCTTGGCGGGGATAAGGGCAATGGCCGCGATCACAACGATATAGATCATGATGTCCTTGACGAAGGCGATCAGCGCCGGAGCGCGAAGGCCGGCCGAATAGGTATAGAGCGCCAGGATGATGAAGGCGATTGCGAGCGGCAGTTCGCCATGAAGTCCGAGCGCCTTGAACACCGCCGTCATGCCGACGAGCTGCAGAGCGATATAGGGCATGGTGGCGATAACGCCCGTCAGAGCGACCGCCAGTTCCAGCGCCCGCGAGCCATATTGCCCGTGGACAACATCGCCCGCCGTGACATAGCCGTGATCCTTCGCGCGCTTCCAGAGAAGCGGCATAACCATGAAGACAAAGGGATAGACGACGATCGTATACGGCAGCGCGAAGAAGCCATAGGCACCGACCGTGTAGACCAGGGCTGGAACTGCGATGACCGTATAGGCGGTGTAAAAGTCGCCGCCAACGAGGAACCAGGTGATCCAAGTGCCGAAGGTGCGGCCGCCAAGGCCCCATTCGTCGATATGGGCCAAGGTCTTCGGCCTACGCCAGCGGGCGGCTACAAAGCCCATGACAGTTACAAGGGCCAGGAAGAAGATGAAGACGGCAAGCGCGGTCGGATCGATATCAGTCATCATGGCGCATGCTCCGATAGGCGATCCAGGTCAGGATAGCTGTGATCGGCACCCACGCCAGCTGATACCAGTAGAAGAAGGGGAATCCCAGCAGAACGGGGTCATGGCTGTTGTAGAAGGGAACCCAAAGCAAACCAATATAGGGAATAACGAGCAGCCAGCAGGCTGCTGTCCCAAAACGTTTATCCATCTCGTGCGCCTTTCGGAAAATGGGCGCGGCGACTCGCACCCGGCTATATGAGCATTGCAGCATCCTTCCCACCCGCTCAAGGCAAAAAGATATTGCAGCGCCGCAATCCCCGCGCGCAATTTGGCAGGTAAAATCAGCTGAAAGCGATGACCCGATCGAGCTCGCTGAGCGGCTGGACGCCGGCGAGCAGCGCCCTCGCCTCATCTTCGTCTTTACTGATTTGCGCGACCAGCGGGTCCAAGCCGTCGAACTTCAGCTCGGGGCGGAGATAGCCGAAGAAGGAGACCGAACAGACCTGTCCGTAGAGATCGCCGCTGAAATCGAAGACGAAGGTTTCCAGCAGCGGCGCGCCATTGTCCGTCACCGTCGGACGCCGGCCGTAGCTGGCGACGCCATCGCGGATGGTGCCATCGGCCGTCCGGAAGCGAACTGCATAGATGCCAGCCCTCAGCGATGACTCGGACGGCAGCTGCATGTTTGCCGTAGGGAAGCCGAGCGTGCGGCCGAGCTTCTCGCCGCCGATGACAGACGCCTGAACGGTATAACGATAGCCGAGCAGACCGGCAGCTTGAGCGACGTCGCCTTCCGCGAGCAGCGCACGAATGCGGCTCGAGGAGATGACCTCGGTGTTTTCGTCGCGAAAGGCATCGATCAGCGTCACGCCGAAGCCGTTATGGCTGCCGGCATTCATGAGGAAGGCAGGCCCTCCCTGGCGATCATGGCCGAAATGAAAATCGAAGCCAGTGACGACTTCCGATGCGTGCAGCCAGTCGATCAGGATCGAATGCACGAATTCATCCGCAGAACGCTGCGAGAAAGTACGATCGAAAGGATATTCGATGACGGCGTTGAAGCCGAGCGCCTCCAGCAACCGCGCTCGCAAAGGCGCAGGCGTCAGGCGGAAGACGGGATGATCCGGCCTGAAGACGGTGCGCGGATGCGGCTCGAAAGTCAGCACCAATGCGGGAATGCCGCGCTCCCTGGCGATCTCCAGCGCACGCGTCAGCACCGATTGATGGCCGCGATGCACGCCGTCGAAATTGCCGATGGCGACCACACCGCCCTTCAAGGCATCGGGAAGCGGCTCGCGGGTTTCGTTGCGATGGAAAACGGTCATCGACTGCCACTCTCCTCAGACAAGGCGCGGCATCCACCACTTCGGCGAGGCCTGCTCACGCGCCAAGAAGGCGCCGAGAGCGGCCTCATCCGTATGCCCCTCGACGACATATTCGCGGGCGTGGATGCCATGGCTGATATAAAGAAGATCGAGGCCGTAATCGAGTGCGCCGCGTACGTCGGTCGGCATGCCGTCGCCGATCGCCACCACGCGTGACAGCGGAAACTCGCTTTTCACCTCGCGGGCCGCCGCGATCGCGGCATCGTAGATCGGCTGATGCGGCTTGCCGGCGATGCGCGTCTGGCCGCCGAGCCGCTCATAATAGGCGGCCATGGCGCCGGCGCAGGGGATCATGCGATGGCCGCGCTCGACGACGAGATCCGGATTGGCGCAGATCAGCGGCACGTTGCGGGCCGACCAGGCCGTCAGCATCTCGGTGTAATCGTCAGGCGTTTCAGTCTCGTCATCGAAGAAGCCGGTGCAGACGATGCTTTCCGCCTCGCTAGCCTCGACGCGCTGCACGTCCAGACCTTCCAGAATGCCGATATCGCGCTCGGGGCCGAGCAGGAACACCTTCTTCGGCCCCTCGGCAATCAGCTTGCGCGTCACGTCGCCCGACGTGATGATGCGATCATAGACGCTGTCAGGAACACCGATCGCACGCAGCTGCTCGACGACCTTCGGAGCGACGCGCGGAGAATTCGTGATGAGGACGACCGCAAGGCCTTCGCTGCGGGCAGCTTCGAGCGCGATGGAGGCCTCCTTGTAGGCCGTGACGCCGTTATGGAGCACGCCCCAGACATCGCAGAGCGCAACATCATAAAGTCCGCCGATGTCGCGAAAGCTCTCGATCCGTTTGCCCATGCCGTCCTCGCATCAAATAAATCACGGGCTGACATCGCAAACCGGCTGGCAAATTACAAGAGCGGCATGCAAGGTTTTTGCGTCGCACAAGGCCTGAGCAGCGAGCGTGGGCAAGGTCGGCGGGCGGCAAGATTGCGCAGCGGAAGCAACGGGATGACGGTCTGGAAAAGGCGTGATCCGACCCTGTCTTCACGAGGGCAAAATGAGAGCACCTTTGCAACCACATGCTACGCGGCGCCGCCATGGGCGTTAATCATCCTCAAAACAAGCCGAGGCGCGCCGCAAAAAATTCACAGGGCTGTCCTTGACTCGTCCGGAAGCCACCCCTAAATCACCGTCGCTAGCACTCTCAGAGGATGAGTGCTAACAAAATCCATACGGATCCCCGCTGATCCGTGAATGTCATTTGATCGAGGGATTAGACAATGGCAAGCACCAATTTCCGCCCCCTTCATGACCGCGTCGTCGTTCGTCGCGTCGAGTCGGAAGAAAAGACCAAGGGTGGCATCATCATTCCCGATACCGCCAAGGAAAAGCCGCAGGAAGGCGAAATCGTCGCCGTCGGTTCCGGCGCTCGCGATGAATCCGGCAAGGTCGTAGCACTCGACGTCAAGGTTGGCGATCGCGTTCTGTTCGGCAAGTGGTCGGGCACCGAAGTCAAGCTCAACGGCGAAGACCTTCTGATCATGAAGGAAGCCGACGTCATGGGCATCATCGGCTAATTCAGCCGGTTCCCTTTTCCGATACAGCTGACGGGCCTTAAAGCCCCGAAAACGCGAATTCAGGAGTTTCAAACATGGCAGCTAAAGAAGTAAAATTCGGCCGCGGCGCCCGCGAAAAGATGCTTCGTGGCGTCGACATCCTCGCTGACGCAGTGAAGGTCACGCTCGGCCCGAAGGGTCGTAACGTCGTTATCGACAAGTCCTTCGGCGCTCCGCGCATCACCAAGGACGGCGTTTCCGTCGCCAAGGAAATCGAACTCGAAGACAAGTTCGAAAACATGGGCGCCCAGATGGTCCGCGAAGTCGCTTCGAAGACCAACGACGTCGCCGGTGACGGCACCACCACTGCAACCGTTCTCGCCCAGGCGATCGTTCGCGAAGGCGCCAAGGCTGTTGCGGCCGGCATGAACCCGATGGACCTGAAGCGCGGTATCGACCTCGCCGTTGCAGAAGTCGTCAAGGATCTCCAGGCCAAGGCCAAGAAGATCAACACCTCGGAAGAAGTTGCCCAGGTCGGCACGATCTCCGCAAACGGCGAAAAGCAGATCGGTCTCGATATTGCTGAAGCCATGCAGAAGGTCGGCAACGAAGGCGTCATCACGGTTGAAGAAGCCAAGACCGCCGAAACCGAACTCGAAGTCGTCGAAGGCATGCAGTTCGACCGCGGCTACCTCAGCCCCTACTTCGTAACCAACCCGGAAAAGATGATCGCCGACCTCGAAGACGCGTTCATCCTGCTCCACGAGAAGAAGCTCTCGAACCTGCAGGCCATGCTTCCGGTTCTCGAAGCCGTCGTTCAGACCGGCAAGCCGCTCCTCATCATCGCTGAAGACGTCGAAGGCGAAGCTCTCGCGACCCTCGTCGTCAACAAGCTGCGCGGTGGCCTCAAGATCGCTGCTGTCAAGGCTCCGGGCTTCGGTGACCGCCGCAAGGCCATGCTGGAAGACATCGCCATCCTGACGGGCGGCACTGTCATCTCCGAAGACCTCGGCATCAAGCTCGAGTCCGTCACCCTCGACATGCTCGGCCGTTCCAAGAAGGTTTCGATCTCCAAGGAAAACACCACGATCGTCGACGGCGCTGGCGCCAAGTCCGACATCGAAGGCCGTGTTGCCCAGATCAAGGCTCAGATCGAAGAAACCACCTCCGACTACGACCGCGAGAAGCTGCAGGAACGTCTTGCCAAGCTCGCTGGCGGCGTTGCCGTGATCCGCGTTGGCGGCTCGACGGAAGTCGAAGTGAAGGAAAAGAAGGACCGCATCGACGACGCTCTCAACGCGACGCGCGCTGCCGTTCAGGAAGGTATCGTACCGGGCGGCGGTATCGCTCTCCTGCGCTCCTCCACGAAGATCACTGCCAAGGGTGAAAATCAGGATCAGGAAGCCGGCGTCAACATCGTTCGCCGCGCCCTGCAGTCGCTGGTTCGCCAGATCGCTGAAAACGCTGGTGATGAAGCTTCGATCGTTGTCGGCAAGGTTCTCGACAAGAACGAAGACAACTATGGCTACAACGCCCAGACGTCTGAATATGGCGACATGATCGCCATGGGCATCGTCGACCCGGTCAAGGTTGTCCGCACGGCTCTGCAGAACGCAGCTTCGGTTGCTTCGCTGCTGATCACCACCGAAGCCATGATCGCCGAACTGCCGAAGAAGGATGCCCCTGCTGGCATGCCGGGCGGTATGGGCGGCATGGGTGGAATGGACATGATGTGATAAGGCCTCAGCCTTAGTACATTTGTTCAATCCGACATTCGGAATTGACGAAGGGCGGCCCTCGGGTCGCCCTTTTCGTTTTTAGCCCTTATGACTTCGGTCCCAAGCCGCCAAGTCTTGCGGTAGCGCAAATTTACGCAAATTGCCCCATTGCCGTTTTCAAAAAAGCTCTTATAAATCGCAGCGCAGCGATTTTAGAGGGTTAGCTGCAATGAACGCAAATTTTACTTACATTCGGCACGATTAATCGGCACCCACGCATGTTTATGATCTTAAGGATCGAGAGGCGTCTGGATTTTTTACTTGAAATGACTTCATAGCTTGGATCACCAAGCCGGAACAAGCATGACAGAAAATGGAAGCAGCAGAACCGAATGCCCTGCCTTTCATCGGATGCGGCATACGGGAAGACATTCCATCCGGAAGACGCCTGGGAATTTGGATACAGCGCGAGGGGGGACCTGGCGCTCAAATGGGGATCATCTTGTTCAAGATTGCCAAGGCCAATTTTTCCGCACCGTTTGCGCCGGGCTCGCTGGAGTTCGAGGGCCATGACCCCGATCTTTTGGCTCAGTTCTGTATTTCCGAGGGATGGACGGGCGATCTTTCAAGCGGCATCATCAAACTTGGGCAGTGGGGCACAATGCTGCATGGGCTGAGTTCCTCGGAATGCGGCCTGCTGAGCCTCATGTATTGTTATGACCTGCAGGATCGGGCCCGTATCCTCGATCTTTTCGAGCAGGCGGCTACGGCCAATTCGTGCTTCTGCTATTCGACGACGATGCTCGGCGCAGGCGGTCATCGTCAGCCGGTCTTTTGCGTTGGCGAATCCGTTGCTGCCGACAAGCAGCATGCCGGCAGCATGGTCGGCGTTTTCCTGTTTCCACGCTTCAAGCTGGAACCGGGCAGCCAGCTCGCCACCCGGCAGTAAACAGCTGTCGATGCTGGTCGGGTGAATTCACCCAACCAGCTATCGGGCCTAACGTGATCAATCCCGCTTCGGAATGCTGAGACCGCGCTGGCTTGCCGGACGCGCAAGCGCGCGGTCCAGCCAGGCCATGACCGAGGGGAAACTTTCGAACTCCAGAACCTCGCGGCCACCATAGAAGACGTCGACGCCGCGAACCCAGGGGAACGTGGTGATGTCGGCGATGGTGTATTCATCGCCCATGATCCATTCGCGCCCCTGCAGGCGGTTCTCCAGAACGCTGAGCAGGCGCTTGGCCTCATCGCGATAACGCTCGACCGGATAGGGGTTATTGGCGACCTTTTCGGCCGCAAATTTGAAAAAATGGCCAAACTGGCCGAACATGGGACCGACACCTGCCATCTGGAAGAAGACCCATTCAAGGGTCTCGTAGCGCCCGGCTGCGTCGCTCGGAATGAGTTTTCCAGTCTTTTCCGCCAGATAGACCAGGATCGCACCGGATTCGAAAAGACCGATCGGCTTGCCGTCGGGGCCATTGGGATCGATGATTGCAGGAATGCGGCCGTTCGGGTTCAGCGAAACGAATTCCGGGGATTTCTGATCGTTGGTGCCGAAGGAGATCAGATGCGGCTCATAGGCCAGACCGAGTTCCTCCAGAGCGATCGAGACTTTGACACCGTTCGGCGTCGGCAGGGAATAGAGCTGGATGATATCCGGATTGCTGGCAGGCCAGCGCTTCGTGATCGGAAAGGACGACAGATCGGCCATGGGCTGCTCCTGAAAACCATGATTTGACAACTGATTTGGCGCCACAATAGCCGATACGGCTCGTATGGGAAGAGCGATCTAAGCGGATCATTGTTCAATGATTGTGAACTAATTGTATGCAGTTGTTTATCTTTTCAACTCCTCGAAAATCACGAATATCTTTCTTCAGAAATTGTCGCCACCCGATCCCAAGTGAATTTACCGGAGACTGTCATGTCCAACACCAACAACATCATCATTCTTGTGGCGCGCATCCTGCTCGCCTTCATGTTCATCTTCGCCGGTTTCGGCAAGCTGACGGATCCGGCCGGCACCGCGGGCATGATTGCCGGCGCTGGTATGCCAGCCGCAACGCTGCTCACCTATCTTGCCGGCGCCTTCGAATTCGTCACCGGCGTCTGCGTCCTCATCGGCTTCCAGATCCGCATCGTCGGCTGGCTGCTCGCCGCCTTCTGCGTCTTCACCGGCATCGTATTTCATCTGCCGACCGTCAATGTTCCGGACTTCCCGGCTGCGGCGAATGGGTGGATCAATGGCCTGAACTTCGTGAACTTCCTAAAGAACATCACGCTCGCCGGCGCCTACATCATGCTCGCCACCAACGGCGCAGGCGTCTACTCGGTCGACGCTCGCCGCGGTGCCTACGCAGCCGCCTAAGTGCTGCCTATCTCCCAAGACAAAAGGCCCGCCGGAATTCCGGCGGGCCTTTTTACGTCAAATGTTTGGGAAATCAGAGTGCACTGCGCACGGCTGATATGATGCGCTCAACCATCGGATCGCCTTCATGACTCGGCTTGCGCGCGCGCACCAGACAAGCCTCCGAGCGCAGGATGATGCCATCAGACAGGATCTTCAGATGGTTCGCTCTCAGAGTCGAGCCGGTGGAGGTGATGTCGACGATGATATCGGCCGAGCCGGCAGCAGGTGCCCCCTCCGTCGCACCAAGACTTTCGACGATGCGATAGAGCTGTATACCGTGCTGGCTGGAGAAGAACTGCTGCGTCAGCCGCCAATATTTCGTCGCGACTGTCAGCCTGTGACCATGACGGGCACGAAAATCGGCTGCGACATCACCGAGATCGGCCATGCTATCGACGTCGAGCCAGATTTCCGGCACCGCGACGACGACATCGGCATGACCGAAACCGAGCCTAGCGCAGAATTCGACCCGGCGATCGGCCTCCGCCATGCCCTCACGTACGAGGTCTTCACCGGTAATGCCGAAATCGACGCTGCCATTGCCGATCTCTCGCGAGATTTCCGAGGCTGACAGGAAGGCAATCTCGACTCCGTCCCAACCCTCGACACGGCCGCGATAGGAACGATCGTTACCGACGGCGACGATCGGCATTCCGGCACGCTCGAAGATCGCGGCGCAATCGTCCTTCATCCGGCCCTTGGAAGGAAGCGCTATCGTGATGGTCATCAGGCTGCCCTCGCGGTTTCGATACGGTCGAGCCAAAGCGCGAAGCCGACAGCCGGGATATGGTTCTTGGCACCGAGCAGGGTCATCAGCCGGTCGAAGCGGCCGCCGCCGGCGAGCACCGCGCTCGACCCTTCCACCGTCACCTCGAAGACGAGGCCGGTATAGTAGTCGAGCGGGCGACCAAAGGCAGCACGATAGTCGATCTTGGAAGCGTCGACACCGGCGTAGGCCAATGCCGCGACGCGGGCATCGAAGCTTTCCAAGGCCCTGCCCAGCTTCAGACCTGCCGCGTCGGCGAAGCCCGCCAGTGCGGCGGAGGCATCCGAAAGCGGCACGCTCAGGGACAAAAACTCCTCCAGCACGCGGAAGGCCGCATCGTCGAGCCGCGTTTCCGATAAGACCAGCTTCTCGCGAAGGCGGCGGGCGATCTCCTGCGGCGAGCGGCTGGCGTTGGTCGAATAGCCGGTCGCGTGCATGGTGGCGTCGATATGCCTGACCAGCCCCTGCTCGTCGCCACGGCTCAGGAAATCGAGCACATGGGCATCGAGCCCTGTGACCGGCTGCGGGCTTGCAAGATGCGCCAGCAAGGTTTCGAGCTGCATCATGTTGCCGAAAGCGTGGATCAGCCGCTTCTGCCAACCGGATGGCAAGCCGAGCGCCTGTACGACAGCCTCGAACACGGCCTGATCGCCAAGTGTCACGGAGAACGGCTTGCCGGGCACCACGCGATCCAGGATACCGATGGCATCGCTGATGGCGCGGGCATCGGCGTTCGCCGTATTGCCATCACCCAAATCCTCGATGCCGGCCTGGTAAAATTCATGGCCGCCTTCGCGGCGCTGGCGGAAGATCTCGCCGAGATAGGAATAGCGCTTCGGCGTGCCGGTGGCGGTCTCGATATGGCGCAGGCAGACGGGAATGGTGAATTCCGGGCGCAGGCAAAGGCTGGCGCCGGTTTCGCTTTCGGTCATGAAGATGCGCCGGCGAAGATCCTCGCCGGCCATATCGAGAAACGGTTCGGCCGGCTGGATGATGGGCGTATCCACCCGCTCCGTCCCGCGGACGGAGAATTCGTCCAGCAGATCGCTGGCAAAATTCGGGAGGTTAATCAGGGGCATGGGGCTATTCTCCCCTTCTCCCCGACGGGGAGAAGGTGCCCGACAGGGCGGATGAGGGGGCCGAGGAACGAAGGGACGAGGATTCTGAGCGCCAACGTACGAATAGCTCGCGTGAGCCCAGAGCCCCCCTCATCCGGCCCTTCGGGCCACCTTCTCCCCGAGGGGAGAAGGAGAAAACGAGACTGCTCGACACACTCAGACATTGCCGAGCGCCCTCTTCCGGTCTTCCGCCTGTGCCGCCAAGATAGCCTTGACCTTCTCGATCAGTTCGGCCTCCGGCACGGTTTCCTGCGCAACACGGGCTTCGCGCCAGCTGGCATTGTCCTCGATCTCGCCGGAAAGGCGCTTGCCCTCGATCAGATCCTTGATCTGCACGACGCCCTGGGCACGCTCGTCGCCGCCCTGGATGATGGCGATCGGGCAGCCGCGGCGGTCGGCGTATTTCAACTGGTTGCCGAACTTCTTCCAATTGCCCTGGAACATTTCGGCGCGGATGCCGGCGGCGCGCAGTTGCTGCGTGAAGCGCTGGTAGCGTCCCATGGCATCGACATCGCCGTCCATGACGGTGACGAGCACCGGCTCGATCACTTCGTCCGTGCCGAGCTTGCCTAGGTTCTTCAGCGCCGTCATCAGGCGCGACACGCCGATGGAAAAGCCGGTAGCAGGCACCGGCTGACCCATGAAGCGCGAGACGAGCCCATCATAACGGCCGCCGCCGCCGACCGAACCGAAGACGACCTTCTCGCCCTTCTCGTTGGTGACGTCGAACAGCAGCTCGGCTTCGTAGACCGGGCCGGTATAATATTCGAGGCCGCGTACGACGGAGGGATCGATCTTGATACGATCCGACTGATAGCCGGCGCTGGTCACGAGGCTGCCGATGAAATTCAACTCCTCGACGCCTTCGCCGCCCTTGGACGTGCCGGCGACGAGCTCGGCAAGCTGACCCGCACTTTCCGCATAGTTCTTGATGCCGACGAAGAAGAGCACCTTCTCGATCTGGCTTTGGTCGAGACCCGCACCCTTGGTAAAGTCGCCGGACTCGTCCTTGCGGCCGGGGCCGAGCAGCAGCGCCACGCCTTCCGAGCCGAACTTGTCAAGCTTGTCGATGGCGCGCAGCACATTCAGCCGCTGGGCAGCCTTGTCATCGCCGCCGAGGCCGATGGCTTCCAACACGCCGTCGAGAACTTTGCGGTTGTTGACGCGGATCACATAGTCGCCGCGCTTTATGCCCAAGGCTTCCAGCGTGTCAGCCATCATCATGCACATCTCGGCATCCGCCTGCACGCCCGGCGCGCCGACGGTATCGGCGTCGAACTGCATGAACTGGCGGAAGCGACCCGGACCCGGCTTCTCGTTGCGGAAGACGTAGCCGGCGCGATAGGTGCGATAGGGAAGCTGGATCTCGTTGAAATTCTCCGCGACGTGCCGGGCAAGCGGCGCCGTCAGGTCATAGCGCAGCGACATCCACTGCTCGTCGTCATCCTGAAGCGAGAAAACACCTTCATTCGGCCGGTCGCTATCGGGCAGGAACTTGCCGAGCGCATCGGTATATTCGAACAGCGGCGTTTCGACAGGATCGAAACCATAATGCTCATATACCCTACGGATCTTGGAGGTCATCTCGTTGACGGCGCGAATGTCGCTGGCCGAACGATCGACAAAGCCGCGCGGCAGGCGGGCCTTGAGCTTCTGCGGTTTCTTTTGTTTGTCGCTCATCTCTAGGGTAATCCGGTATGGAAACAGTCGCGGTTAACTAGCGGATTGGGCCGAATGCGGCAAGGATTGTTATAAGTTAGCGGCCGACAAAACCGACAAATGACGGATGACAGACGGACAAGAAAGATGTATCTTTGGGATACGCGCATCCCAATTCCTATCAAGGCCATCTTGATGAGCAAACAAACCGCCATCCGTCTGCCAGATGAAACCTATGAGCGCCTGCAGGCTCTGGCCACGCGAACGGGCCGGACCGCAACCTTCTACATTCGTCAAGCCGTTGAGGCGCACTTGGACGAAATGGAAGACGTATACTTAGCAGAACGCGCCATGGAGCGGATTAAGAACGGTGAAGACGAGGTCGTAAGCTCCGAGGAATTCTGGCGTGGCATGGACGATTGAGTATGCGCGATCTGCTCGCAAATTTGTCGAAAAACTCAATCCAGAGACACGCAAGAGAATAAGGAGCTTTCTCGAGGAACGTCTCGCCACTTTGCATGATCCCCGTCAGGTTGGCGATGCTCTGCAGGGTGCGCGGTTGGGGAATTACTGGCGTTATCGAGTCGGCGATTACCGAATTATCTGCGACCTGCAGGATAGCCGCTTGGTTGTGCTTGTTATCGAAATCGGAAACCGTCGCGACGTCTATCGTTAGGCGTAATTTTGGATTTGGAACAATACCGGAAAATGGCGGGTTGGCGCCGGACTCGCTTCATCCTATGTTGATTGCATGCGTTTCTTTGCGATCCTGACAATGGTGATTGCCTGGCTGTTCTACGGTGCCATGCCGGCGCTGGCGAACTGTTCTATCTGCGATTCCGTCACCGCAATTCCCGCCGCATCAACCATGAGCATACATGATGGCATAACCGATATGCCTGACATGGCGGGCCATGCCAACATGGCCGAGCCCCAGCAAAAGAAGCCGCAAAACCCTTGCGCCGGTGGCATGGCGCATGTGGCGTCCTGTGCCGCCTGCATTGCCTTGATGCCGACCCTTGCGGTCGAAGGTGGCAAACACGCCTTCTCCTATCCGGCGCCAGAGCCCGGACAGCGTCTTGCTGGTTCCCTGCCGCAGCCGGCAGCACCTCCTCCCCGTTTCATCTGACGATATCCTGCATTCAATCGACGAGCGTTGCCGCTCAAATCTGATACCGTCCTGAAACGGAGAGAATATCTATGACTACTTCAAGATCGCTGATCCTCGCCAGCGTATTTGCTTTTGCCCTCACCCTTCCCACCTTTGCCGACGACATGAAGGGCATGGACATGAGCAAGCCGATGGGCGACCAGAGCGCCTCCAGCAAGGCGTTCAACGATGCCATGGGCAAGATGCACAAGGACATGATGATCCACTACAGCGGCGACGCCGATGCGGATTTCGTCCGCGGCATGATCCCGCATCATCAGGGCGCGATCGACATGGCGAAGATCGAGCTGAAATACGGAAAAGATCCCGAGCTGCGCAAACTGGCGGAGGCCGTTGTTACCGCGCAGGAAGCCGAGATCAAGGAAATGAAAGCCTGGCTGCAGAAGCACGGCAAGTAATTCACCCCATAATGAGGGGCGGTATCCATGCCGCCTCTCTCACCGTTCCGGATGCGGACGGCGGAAGATCCCATCCAACCAACTGGAAACGGCGCGTATGCGCACGAGCGGACGAAGCTCGGCATGCTTCAGCAGCCACATCTCTCGCACCGGCAGATTGCTGTCACCGCTATCGATGCGGCAAAGACCTCCCACATTCTCGGCCAGGATTTTCGGCAGCAGCGCGCGACCTAATCCTGCAGCCGCGGCCTGCAGCAGAGCCTCGGCATCGTTGACTACAAGCTGGCTGGAACGACCTGACTTTTCCGCCTGTGCGGCAATCCAGCGGGCATGCGGCAGATGCGCCATTGCCTCTTCATAGATGATCCAGGGCAAATCTTCCGCATGCCTCTCCTGCCCGGCAGCGACATAGACGGCATAGTCCAGCGTCGCGATCCGCCTGGCGACGACTTTGCCGTTTGTCATATCGGCAGGTCTTGCGAGGCGCAGTGCCATGTCCGCCTCGCGTCGGGTCAGATTGAAATTTCTGGAATCGCCGATGAGTTCCAATTGCAGGCCGGAATGTTGCGCCAGCAGACTGGGCAGCGAGGGGATCAACAGCCGGCTGATGAAGGATGGCGCCGCCGTGAGGCGTACCTTGCCGAGTGCCATGGGATCGGTCGCATCCAACGCGCCCGACAGCGCCATGACTTCGGCCTCAATCGTCTCGGCCTTCGCCACCGCAATCTCGCCCGCTGGCGTGGGCAATAGGGCACCACCTCCATCGCGCGAGAACAGCGTCGTGCCGAGGCGTTTCTCTAGAATGCGCAGGCGGCGACCGACCGTCGTCGCATCCGTCCCGAGCACCCTGCCGGCAGCGGCAAGGGATCCACCCCGCGCGAACGCCAGAACATGGCGCAGATCGTTCCAATCGATATCGTGCAATTTTGCAGCTCCTGACGGCAAACTTACCACATGTATCGGTATTATTGCAGCTTTAGACTGGGAATATCCAGCAAGGAGATGACGATGCCCCTATTCGCAGTCCTGTTCGAGGACGATCAACAAAACGCCGCCACGATCCGCAAGGAATATCTGCCGCGTCACTTCGCCTTCCTAGAGGCGAATGCCGCTTCCATCAGGACGGCTGGACCACTCAGCCGGGAGGTCGACGCTTTTGCCGGCGGCCTCTGGCTTGTCGAAGCGGAGACAGCCGATACCGTCGATCGTCTGGTGAAGGAAGATCCGTTCTGGGCGGCAGGCCTGCGCAAATCCGTGCAGGTCTTCAGATGGAACCAGGTATTTGCGGAGGGCGCGCTCCTTTAACCGGAGGCATCATCACATGCTCAGTCCATGACGTCAGGCAGGCGCGCGGCGAGCAGGTCGATGACCATGCGCATCTTCAGCGAAAGCTGCGGCACCTGCGGCCAGACGGCATAGATGTTGACGGGCCGGCTGGAGACATTGAGCACCGGCATGAGCTTGCCCGCGTGCACATAGCCCCGCACCAGCCAGCAGGGCAGCCACGCAATGCCCATTCCGGCGGCGGCCGCATCCGCAATGACCTCCAGGTCATCAAGACGCAACCGCGTCTGCGGAAAATAGTCGACGGCTGCACCGTCGCCCTGCAGGAAGGTCCACCTTTTGGCTTCCCCCGATCTCGCATAGATCACGAGATCGTGGCTATCGAGATCGGCAATGGTCTGGGGCGTACCTCTGGCAGCGAGATAATCCGGCGAGGCGCATAGCGTCATGCGATGGAGGGCGATCTTGCGGGCGGCAAGGCCGGCTTCGTCCCGCAACACGCCGTTGCGAATGGCGAGATCGAAGCCCTCGTCGAAGAGATCGACCACGCGATCGCTGAAGGAAAGGTCGAGTTCAAGCTTGGGGTGGATACGCGCCAATTCCAGCAGCAGCGGAGCAGCGCAGCGGCGGCCGAAAAGGACAGGCATCGAGATGCGCAGACGTCCGGTAACCTCGCGCTTACCCGATTCCAGCATGGCTTCGCCGGACTGTATCTCGTCCAGCGCCCGGCGGCAGCGCTCGTAAAAAGCTTGCCCCTCGTCGGTGAGGCTCTGCATGCGGGTGGTGCGGTGAAACAGGCGCACATTCAGGCGCCGCTCCAATTTGGCGATGGTCTTGCCGATCGCCGAGCGGGAGAGATTCATGCGCGTCGCCGCGGCCGAAAAGCCGCCGGCTTCGACCGCCTGCACGAATTCGGGAATGCCGTTGAGCATGTCATTCATGACGATTGCTTCCTTTGGGGAACCAGTTAGCGGAAATAATATCGCCACTGGCGACCAGAAAGCAACGATATGCTCTATCCATTGCTTTCAATTCCTCTCAGGAGATCATGATGACGAAGACCATGAAGCGTTGGACTCTCGATAAGATTGCCGTCGGCGCGCCTTTGAATCTGACGGAAACCGCAATTCCCTCGCCCGCGCGCGGCGAGGTTCTTGTGCGGGTCAAGGCCGTTTCTCTGAATTATCGCGACAAGCTCGTGCGCGAGACCGGCATGGGTCTTCCGATCCAATTTCCCTTCGTGCCGGCTTCCGATATGGCGGGCGTCATCGAAGCGGTGGGAGACGGCGTGACCAGATTTGCCACAGGAGATCGGGTCATCTCGACCTTCCACCCCGGCTGGATCGACGGCAAGCCGCTCGGCGATGCCCGCACACCTCCCTACAAGACGCTTGGCGGGTTCTATCCCGGCGTGCTCTCGGAATATATCGCCATGCCGGAGGACTGGTTCGTATCGGCACCGAAGAGCCTCGATTATGCCGAGGCGAGCACCTTGCCTTGTGCCGGTCTCACGGCATGGTTTGCGCTGGTGGAACGCGGCAAGGTCAAACCGGGTGACAGCGTGCTGGTGCAGGGAACGGGCGGCGTGGCACTGTTCGGGCTGCAGATCGCCGCGGCCCAGGGCGCCGAGGTCTTCGTGACCTCATCGGGACGGGAAAAGCTCGAGCGGGCCAAGGCTTTGGGCGCTCATCACGGCATCGACCGCAGCAAAAGCGATTGGGTGGAGGAAGTCTATCGTCTCACCAACGATCGGGGCATCGACCATATCATCGAAATTGCCGGCGGGCCGAACTTCGGCCAGTCCCTGAAGGCGGTGGCGCCTCATGGCCGGATTTCCGTCATCGGTGTCCTCGAAGGCTTCGACATCTCCGGTCCGGTGGCACCGCTGCTGCTGAAGTCCCCCACCGTGCAGGGCATCGGCGTCGGCCATCGCCGCTCGCTCGAAGATTTCGTGCACGCGGTCGACAGCATCGGCCTGAAGCCCGTCATCGATCATCGCTATGCACTCGGCGAGGCAGCTGCCGCCTTCGATCATCTCGATCGCGGCCCCTTCGGCAAGATCGTCATCGAGCTTTGACGTAAAGCCGGGCCGCCGCGAAAGGCTGCGGCCCGGCTTTGCATGATATCAAACCTTCGGCTCGAAGGGCTGCGGTACGCGCTGGGCGCCCTGGCGGGTCAGCATCCAGCCGGGATATTCGGGCGCTAGCGCGCTGACTTCATCGAGCTTGGCCATATCTTCGGCATCGAGCTTCAGCTTGACGGCCGCCAGATTCTGATCGAGCTGATCGAGACGCTTGGCTCCGATGATGATGCTGGTGACGAAGGGCTTCGCCAGGATCCAGGCAAGCGCCACAGTAGCCACACTGGAGCCGTGCTTCTCCGCCACTTCGCGCATGGCGGCGACGCAGGCCCAGGCGCGGTCCTTGTCGACGGGCGGGAAATCGAAGCTCGCACGCCGCCCCTCGCCATTGCCGGGAGCGCCCGGACCATACTTGCCAGAGAGCAGGCCGCCTGCCAGCGGCGACCAGACCATCAGCCCCAGCTTTTCCTCAGCCATGACAGGCACGATCTCCCGCTCGAGATCCCGGCCGGCGATGGAATAATAGGCCTGCACCGTCTCGAAGCGAGCAAAGCCGCGGCGTTCCGAAATGCCGAGCGCTTTGGCAATGCGCCAGGCCTGCCAGTTGGAGACGCCGACATAGCGGACCAGGCCACGCGAAACGAGATCGTCCAGCGCCCGCAGCGTCTCGTCGATCGGGGTTACCGTATCCGTGGCGTGGATCTGATAGAGGTCGATGTGGTCGGTCTGCAGGCGATCGAGGCTCGCCTGCACGGAGTCCATGATATGGCCGCGCGAGGCGCCGCGATCGTTCGGCTTGTCGCCCATGACGCCATAGACCTTGGTGGCGACGACGACATCCTTGCGGGGAACGCCGAGATTCTTCAGGGCCTGACCGAGCAGCTTTTCGGAATTGCCGAAGGAATAGACGTCGGCGGTGTCGATGAAATTGACGCCGGCCGCGAGCGAGCCTTCGACGATCTTATCCGCCAGCGCCTGGTCGACGTCGGCAATGGAGCCCCAGAGGCTGTTGTTGGGATTGGCTTCGCCGAAGGTCATCGTGCCCAGGCAAAGTTCGGAGACGAACAGGCCGGTATTGCCGAGTTGATTGTAACGCATAGGAGAAATTCCCTTGTGGTCAGCCGGAAGACTCTTCCCGCCGGTGAACGCTATCTTTTCGCTGAATTGGCCTCGGCACGACAGCCGCAGTCGGGGCTGCCCTGGGGAGATCATAAGACGGTCGTCGAGGCCGGGCTCTGGCTCCGCGGCGATCGAGACAACAAGCACATAATGCACCGGAAATCGATTTCAACACGAGACCTCGGACCGATCACGATGCGGTGACCGACGCATGCTCTTGCGTCCGACTGGCTCTTGCGTCCGGCTGGGCGCGGATTAGACTCCAGCCTTCATATCATGCGCAGAACGGACATACCGATGACGCAACGCCCTTTGACCACGATCGGCTTCGACGCCGACGACACGCTCTGGCAGAACGAGCAATTCTACCGGCTGACGGAGCTGCAATTTACCGAACTTCTCGCCGATCACGCCGCAAGCGATGTCATTGCCGCGCGGCTACTGGAGGCTGAAAAGCGCAACCTCCGCCATTACGGTTTCGGCATCAAAGGTTTCACCCTCTCGATGATCGAAACGGCTATAGAGATCACGGAGGGCGAAGTGCCAGCGACCGTCATCGCGCAGATCCTCGATATTGGCCGCGATCTCCTCGCCCATCCCGTCGAAACGCTGCCGCATGTGCGCGAGACGTTGGAAGCGCTGTCGGGAAAGTATCTGCTGGTGCTGATCACCAAGGGCGATCTTTTCGATCAGGAGCGCAAGCTCGCCCAATCCGGGCTCGGCGACCTTTTCGATGCGGTCGAGATCGTCTCGGACAAGAACGCGTCGACCTATCGCCGCATCTTCTCCAAGGTCGGCGACGGGCCGGAACGGGCGATGATGATCGGCAATTCGCTGAAATCGGACATCGTGCCGGCGCTTGCCGCCGGCAGCTACGGCGTCTTCGTGCCGCACGAGCTTACATGGTCGTTCGAGCATGTCGAGGAGCCGACCGAAGCGCCGCGTTTTCGCAAGATCGGTCATCTCGGCGAGCTGCATGGCGTGATCGAAACGTTGCAGTGACCCTTACTGTCCCTGCTTCGAACGCGGCGGAAACAGTATCGGTCCCTGATCTTTCTGCTGATCGGCCGGCGCCTGCTGCACGGCCGGCGGATTGGGGTCGATGAGGATCTCGTATGGCGCACCGAGACCGCGCCGGCGCGTGACGCGCGAGTAATAGGGCTTGATCAGCCAGGTCGTATCCTCATTGACGGTGACGTCGGCGGTGTTGCCGTCTTCATCCGTGCCGAAGAAGGATTCGTCCTCGCTCGACGAGAGGTCGAAGATCGCCATGTAGGCATATTTGCTCTTCGAGCTGAAGGTGATCCGTACATGCTGGCCCTTCTTCAGCGGCAGTGTGTAGACCTTGCCCTTGCCGAACTTCGTCCAGCCCGTCAGCCTCTCGAGAACGGCCGGCAGAGCGATCTTCTCAAGCTTTTCACCACGGTCGAGCTGCGGCAGCTGTTGTTGCTGAGTATCACTTTGCGCATGGGCTGTGGCGCTGAACAGCGCAAAGATCGTCAGCGAAAGACCGAGAAGCGCAGCTCTCATGGCCGCACCAATGCACATCGCATCGCCTCCACCTCTTTCCGGCAATAGCAGCCCTCGATGTGATCGTTGACGAGGCCCATGGCCTGCATGAATGCATAAACTGTGGTCGGGCCGACAAAGGTCCAGCCGCGCTTTTTCAGATCCTTCGAAATCCGCACCGAAGCCGCCGTCGTCGGATTGGCGCGAAGATGGGCAAGATCGAAGATCTCCGGGCGCTCGGCAACGCTCGGCTCATGGCTCCAGAAATAGCGGGCGAGCGAACCGAATTCGTCGCGCAGCTCGATGGCGCGGTTGGCATTGTTGATGGTGGAAACGATTTTGCCGCGATGGCGGATGATGCCGGCATCGGCGAGGCAGCGTTCGATATCCGCTTCGCCAAACTTGGCGACTTTCTCGAAATCGAAGCCCGCAAAAGCGGCACGGAAATTCTCGCGCTTGCGCAGGATCGTCAGCCAGGACAGGCCCGACTGGAAGCCTTCGAGGCAGATCTTCTCGAACAGCCTGATGTCGTTGACAACAGGCCGACCCCATTCCTCGTCGTGATAGCGCTGATATTCCGGCAGATTGCCGTGCCAGAAGCAGCGGTCCTTGCCATCTTCGCCGGTGATGATGCCCGTTTCGGCCATTTTCGCGATTCGTCCCCTATTTCAGCACGCGCCACCGGAAACCGGTAAGCCACTATCGGATAAATTGAGATCAATCAAATGCTTAAATTCATAGGCTGACTTCGACGATCGCGCATTCCGATTCATGATTTACCACTTGCAAACCATCTTTCCAAACCAAGCGGTAACCCTGACAAAGCTTTATCGGCTTCGCGGCATTTTGATGAATAGATGTTTACCATTCGCTCGCGTGCAAGTGGCACCATTGTTTCGACCGGGCGCTTTCGCGCCCATCCTCGGCCCATGTGTAGAGAGTTTGTCCGATGATGAAACATGCCGTCCTGTTTGCCGCGGGCGCTCTGAGCCTGCTTGCTGCCAACGCCTTTGCCGACGATCGCTATCAGTCGCGCCCGCCCGTCATCGTCAGTCCCGATCTAACAGCCCCGTGGGTGATGCAGCTTGGCGGCGGCAACGTGCAGCCGGTCGTCTATCCCCGCCCGATGGCGCGCCGCGCCGCCGATCCCAGAATGGAGCAGCAGGCCAATCCGCAGGTGCGCCAAGTCGTGCAGCCGCGCGGGCTGTTTGCGCGCCCGATCGTGCAGCAGGTCGCCATGGCCCACCCTCAATATCCGGCAGTCCGAGGCCAGATCGATCCGCAGTTCCTGCCGCAGATCGTCGACTACCAGACCAAGGAAAAGCCCGGCAGCATCATCATCGACACCAATAACCGCTTTCTCTATCTGGTGATGGATGGCGGCAAGGCACGGCGCTATGGCGTCGGCGTCGGCAAGCCCGGCTTCGAATGGGCGGGCGCCCATACCGTGACCCGCAAGCAGGAATGGCCGGACTGGACGCCGCCCGCCGAGATGATCTCGCGCGAAGCCGCCAAGGGCCACTATCTGCCGGCGCACATGGAAGGCGGCGAAGGCAATCCGCTCGGCGCCCGCGCCATGTATCTGGGCTCCACCCTCTATCGCATCCATGGCACCAACGCCCCCTGGACGATCGGCAGTGCCGTCTCGTCCGGCTGCATCCGCCTTCGCAACGAAGATGTCATCGACCTCTACAACCGCGTGAAGGTCGGCACCCGCGTCACCGTCATGTAATTTCTAATGACCGCTGGACCTGTGCGGCGATACTATCCCATCGAGGGAGCAGTATTCGGCGCACCGGACGGCCCGCCACTATAGTTCAGACTATAGTCTGATCCGCGATAGAAGAGAGGCTGGTTCTTCCAGACCATTCTCCTTATCGGGTATTTTGATCTTGATCCCTTCGTTGGTTCCGGTAATTTCCTACCGGATTCAACGAGGGGAATGCCAATTATGAAAGCAGCATTGTCGATCGTGACGGCAGGTGTCGTCGCGGCGTGTCTTCTTACAGCATCGAACGCAGCGGCCTTTACCGCCTCAGCACCCTATGCGACGCCAGCCACGCGCGGCGATGTGATCCGGGTCGCGATGGACCCGCAGGGCCAGGTGAAGCCGCAGTTCCAGCGGCGCATGGTGCGGCTGGCGACGAACGAGGAGCCGGGCACCGTTATCGTCGACACCAACAACAAGTATCTCTACCTCGTCGAAGGCAATAACCGCGCAAGACGCTATGGCATCGGCGTCGGTCGCGATGGTTTCGGCTGGTCCGGCGTCGTCAAGGTCGGCCGCAAGGCGGAATGGCCCGGCTGGACGCCGCCGCCGGAAATGATCGTGCGCGAAGGCAAGAAGGGCCACAAGCTGCCGGCCTATCAGGAAGGCGGCGAGGACAATCCGCTCGGCGCGCGCGCCATGTATCTCTATCGCAACGGCGACGACACCGCCTTCCGCATCCACGGCACCAACCAGCCATGGAGCATCGGCCTCAACATGTCCTCCGGCTGCATCCGCATGATGAACAAGGACGTGATCGATCTCTACGACCGCGTTCCTGTGGGCACCAAGGTCATCGTCGTTGGCCCCGGCAATAAGCAGGGCGAGGTCAGCTATCAAGATCGCGGCGTCGATGTGCTGAGGACCCTGTTCGGCGGCTGAAAAAGCCGCCTCTCTGTCTTACCCGAATCAGGCAGCGGCATAACGGGCGCTCCGAACGATGGCATGACCATTTATGCGAGATCGGAGCGCTCGCATCACTTGCAACAGCTTATTGCCTGCAGGCTGGAGTAAGGACGCTGTTGCGCCAGTGTTACAACTCGGCACTTATCGTGCCGCATCGCCGAAAAGCGGCCCGCTGCCTTCAGTTTGCCGTCAGTTTTCCCGCCTAAGCCGTGCTTGACTATCCATGACTGCAATAGAAGTGTCATGGAAGCGCGTTTAGATAGCGGCACTTTGGCATCCGAGGATTTCATATGCATCGTGCATTTCGCATCAAGCAGCCGGCATTCGCCGCGCTTGCGACTTCCGCATTCATATTTGCCGCAAGCTCTGCCTCGGCAGAGATGCAATTTTCAGCTTACGGCGGCATACAGGGCGCGACAGGCAGCAATGTGACCACGTCGGACGGCGCTGATTTCGACCCTAACTGGTCCGGCAAATCCTTCAAGATGCCGCCCTATTTCGGCTTCCGCGGCATCTGGTGGCTTGACGAGTTCGACAAGCCGAACTGGGGCGTGTCGCTCGATTATACCCATGCGAAAGTCTATGGCGATCTCGGCAATACGCCCGGCTGGTCGCATTTCGAGTTCACAGACGGCCTGAACATGCTGACGCTGAACGCGCTCTACCGCTTCCAGGACCCTAGCCGAAACTGGACGCCCTATGTCGGCCTCGGCGCCGGTATCAACGTGCCGCACGTCGAAGTCACCCGCGCTTCCGGTACGACCTTCGACTATCAGTTCGGCGGTGCTTCGCTGCAGGCGCAGGCGGGCGTCAGCTATCAATTCGCCAAGCACTGGTCGACCTTTATCGAATACAAGGGCAACTACAACTTCGTGAACAACGTCTCGATCGATAGCGGCGACACGCTGAAGACCAGGGTTTTCACCCACGCTCTCGACTTCGGCGTCTCGTTCAACTTCTGACGTCATTCACGCTGAAGTCGCAATCGACCCCTCAAACCGGTTCAGACTTGGGGGATCTTGTGCTATGTTTCAGCCATGAGCTTTTTCTACTACCGATGTGACTGGATCCATCCGGAAAGCGAGGAGCCAGTCATGGTTTATTACGAGGTCGATGTCGCCGGCGATGTTCCGCGACTGATCGACGTGTTTGCCGATGGTCGCCGGCAATGCATGTCGATTGTCGATTTTACTCCAGTCGGACGTGAAATGCCGCGGATCGCCAGCCTGGTCGAAGGCTCGTTTTACGATAGTATTGCCGGCTTGGTAGACGGCATCTTCTTCGAAGAGGGCCAAGAGCGCATCAGCATGACACGCATTGCCGCCGATCGGTTCGAAGTCGAATGGCAGGCTCATCGCCTGCCCACGCCGGACAAGTTGCATTAGTACGCAATTCCGGACGGAAAACCGCTCTGCACTTTTCCTGGAATTCCTCTAAGCAGCGGCCGGCTGCAGACCCTTCAGTTTCGCGGGCATTTCGCCGCCATAGGCCCAGTCCAGCAGCTCCACCGTATGCAGGATTGGGATAGCCGTTCCCGTGGCGATCTGCGTGATGCAGCCGATATTGCCCGTGGCGATGATATCGGCTTTCGTCGCTTCGATGTTCCTGACCTTGCGCGCCTTCAGCTCCGCCGAAATTTCCGGCTGCATGATGTTGTAGGTGCCGGCCGAGCCGCAACAGAGATGTCCCTCCGCCGGATCGCGCACCGTGAAGCCGGCCGCCTTCAAAAGCAGCTTCGGCAACATGGTGATCTTCTGCCCATGCTGCATGGAGCAGGCGGAATGATAGGCGACCGTGATGCCGCGCGGCATATGCGAGGGAAGGTCGAGACTTGCGAGATATTCGGTGATGTCCTTGGCGAGCGCTGACACCCTTGCCGCCTTGTCGGCATAGGCTGGATCGAGGCGCAGCATGTGCCCGTAATCCTTGATGGTCGTGCCGCAGCCCGACGCCGTGATGATGATGGCGTCCAGCCCTCCGGCCTCGACCTCACGCAGCCACACATCGACATTGGCGCGGGCGGCGGCAAGCGCCTGTTCCTCGCGCCCCATATGATGAACCAGCGAGCCGCAGCAGACCTCCCCTTCCGGTACGACAACCTCGACACCGAGGCGACTCAGCAGGCGGATGGTGGCTGCGTTGATTTCGGGATCGAGCACCGGCTGAGCGCAGCCCGTCAGGATCGCCACACGACCGCGCCGCTCCGCCTGCGGTGCGTGCAGCATCGGCTTTGCAAAAGGCGACGGCGCGGGAATGCTGCGCGGCGCAAGATCGAGCATGGCGGCGAAAGCCTTCAGAGCCGGAACGCGCCTCAACAGACCCTTGAATGGCCGGCCGAGGTTTGCGAGCCGCAAGGCCAGCCGGAAACGGCTGGGATAGGGCAGCACGGCTGCCAGCACATTGCGAGTCAGCCGATCCATCAGCGGACGCTTATAGGTATTCTCGACATGGACGCGCGCATGGTCGATCAGGTGCATGTAATCGACGCCTGAGGGACAGGTCGTGGTGCAGGCAAGGCAGGAAAGGCAGCGGTCGATATGCGTCACCACTTCGGCATCGGCCTGCCGGCCGTTTTCCAGCATATCCTTGATGAGATAAATGCGGCCGCGCGGGCTGTCGAGCTCATTGCCGAGCGTCACATAGGTCGGGCAGGTGGCGGTGCAGAAACCGCAATGCACGCATTTGCGCAGGATTGCCTCGGATTCGGCCACATGCGGATCGGCGAGCTGTTCGGGCGTGAAATTGGTTTGCATTTACACATGTCCCCGTTCGAGCAAGACCGTGCCCCTCATCCGGCCTATCGGCCACCTTCTCCCCGTTTTAACGGGGAGAAGGGGATAGACGCAGCCTCCGTCGTCCCTCAGCTTAGTTACATCCGATGCTGCCGAGTAAAAGACGTCGTCCCCTCTCCCCGCCCGCGGGGAGAGGGTTAGGGTGAGGGGCAATCGTAGATAAGACGCCATCTGCATCACCCCATCTTCCCCGGATTGAAAATCCCCGCCGGATCGAATTTTTCCTTCACGCGCGCCGAAAGCAGCGCCACTGCTTCAGGTTGCGGCTGGAAGGCCGGTGTCGTCGCACGGTGGGCTGGGGTGGCGCGCATCAATGTCGCATGCCCGCCACCAAGCGCGTGAATGTAGCGCCTAAGCATCTCACCTTCCGGCGCCGCTTCCATTCGCATCCAGACGAGCCCGCCCTGCCAATCGTAATAGGCATCGACACCTTCCTCCAGGCGAAGAGCCGCAACGAGCTGATGGCCGGTGCCGGGGGCGACCGAGACGCGCCAGACCGGACGCGAAGTGCCATCGGCATAGGGCTTCACATTGCGGATCTCACGCCAGAGCCTGCGGCTGTCATCCCTCTCAAGACGTTTCACCGAGCCGAGCCGGCTCATGGCGGCGGCAAGCTTTTGGCCGCGGACCGAGACAGAGCCCGGAAGACCCTCAATGCGCAGCACCGTCGCCTCGCCTTGCGGCAGCTTGCCGTCGAGAAAGGACCAGGCGACCGTTAGCGGTAGATGGGCGGCGCCCGATACTTCGAGCGGCAGGGCCATGGCGGCGGCCATCGCATTGGCAGCTTCGGCATCGTTGAGACCGGAGAGGACAATCGTCTCCTCGGTCTTCGGCTTCGGCGGCACACGGAACGTTACTTCGGCCAGAAGGCCGAGCGTACCGTGTGAGCCGGCCATCAGCTTGACCAGATCGAGACCGGTGACATTCTTCATCACCCTCCCCCCGGCCTTGACGATCTCGCCCTTGCCATTGACGAAACGGACGCCGAGCAGGCTATCGCGCGCCGCGCCACTGACGAAACGGCGTGGGCCGGAGACGTTGGCTGCGAAAATGCCGCCGATCGTCGGCTCACCTTCGGTTGCCATCAGCGGCCTGTGATCCATCGGCTCGAACGCCATCATCTGGCCGGCCTCGGCAAGAGCCGCCTCGATCTCGGCGGCCGGCGTGCCGGCGCGGGCCGTCATCACCATCTCACCCGGATTGTAGGCGACGATGCCGGTCAGGCCACGTGACGAGAGCACCGCTTCGGACGCCACCGCGTTGCCGAAGCCGGATCGCGTATTGCCGCCGACGATCGCGAGAGCCGCGCCGCGTGTCGCATGATCGCCGATGATTGAGGCGGCTTCCTCCTCGGTCCTGGGACGAAATTCGGTCATGCGGCGTTGCGTCCGTCGAGCGGGAAGACTTTGGAAGGATTGAGGATCCAGCCGGGATCGAAGGCCGCGCGCACCGACATCATCTGGGCGAGATCGACATCGGCATATTGGTGCCGCATCAGGTCGCGCTTCTCGATGCCCACACCGTGCTCGCCTGTGAGGCAACCGCCGGCATCGACACAGAGCCGCAGGATATCATTGCCGGCCGCTTCCGCCTTGGCTGCCTCGTCGGGGTCGTTGGCATTGAAGAGGATCAGTGGATGCATGTTGCCATCGCCTGCATGGAAAACATTGGCGACGCGCAGGCCATAGCGATCGACGATCTCCGTCGTCTTCTGCAGCACATAGGAAAGCTGGCTGAGCGGCACGGTGCCGTCCATGCAAATATAATCGGCGATGCGGCCGGTGGCGCCGAAGGCGGATTTCCGGCCCTTCCAGATCAGGGCCGCCTCGGTTGCCGACTGGCATTCGCGCACCGTCTTGACCTTATGAGTACGGGCGATGGCGACGATGCTAGCCAGCATATCATCCATTTCCGCCTCCGAACCTTCAACCTCGACGATCAGCAGGGCCCCTACATCGAGGGGATAGCCGGCTTTGGCAAAAGCTTCACAGATTCCGATTGCCGGCTTGTCCATGAATTCGATCGCGACGGGCACGATGCCGGCGGCAATCACATCGGCCACACAGGCGCCGGCCTCCTCGGAACTGTCGAAGCCGAAGAGCACCGGCCGGGCGCCTTCCGGCTTGGCGATGAGCCGCACCGTCGCCTCGGTAACGATGCCGAGCTGACCTTCGGAGCCGCAGACGAGACCGAGCAGATCGTAGCCCGCCGCATCCAGTGCCTTGCCGCCGAGATCGATGATGGTGCCGTCGGTGAGGACAAGCTTGACGCCGAGCAGATTGTTCGTCGTGACACCGTATTTCAGACAGTGGGCGCCGCCAGAATTCATGCCGATATTGCCGCCGATGGTGCAGGCAAGCTGCGAACTCGGGTCGGGTGCATAAAAGAAGCCGTCGGCCGAAACACTTTCGGAGACATGGAGGTTCGTCACACCCGCCTGCACGGTCGCGGTGCGGTTGGCATAATCGATATCGAGGATGCGGTTCATCTTGGAGAGGCCGAGGACGACGGCATCTTCCTGCGGTATCGCGCCGCCGGAGAGCGAAGTGCCGGCGCCGCGCGGCACGACGGGAATGCCGTAGCGATGGCAATATTTCATGACGGCTGCCACTTCCGCCGTCGAGCGCGGCAGGGCGACGGCAAGCGGCAGGCGGCGATAGGAGACGAAGGCATCGGTTTCGAAGGGTACGAGTTCGCGCGGCTCATGGATCAGGCATTCCGGCGCGAGAAGATCGGCTAGATCGGCAACGATCGCGCTGCGGCGAGCCAGAACATCCGCACGCGGCTCCAGAAATGAAATGGCCTCGGCCATGCCGTCCTCCTCCTGCATCCCTTTGCGGATACAGCCCCTTTTAGCGCATTACAGGCTTAGCGCTTTCCCAAGTTTGGAGCAAATGATAAGCACTTATTCCAAAACAGGAACAATTCTGCATGACCAATTTAGGAGATCTCGAGATCTTCGCCAGCGTCGTCGCGACCGGTAGCATGTCGCTGACGGGCCGTGCTCTCGGTTTTTCGCCCGCCGTCATTTCGAAGCGCATCAAGCGCCTGGAAGACAGGCTCGGCACACGGCTCCTGCAGCGCACGACGCGGCAGATTTCGCTGACGGAAGCGGGCCAGGGCTTCTACGACCGCGTGCTTGCCATTCTCGCCGGGCTGGAAGAGGCGGAAGCCTATATTGCCGGCCGTTCCTCGCAGATGCACGGCACGCTGAAAATCTCGGCCCCAACCTCCTTCGGCCGCCTGCACATCGCGCCGCATCTGAAATCCTTCATGCAGGCCCATCCCGAACTGGCACTCAACCTCGTGCTCAGCGACGAATTCGTGGATATCGTCGGCGGCGGCTTCGATCTTGCCATCCGCATTGCCGAACTGACGGATTCCAGTCTCGTCGCGCGCAGGCTGGCCCCCGTACGCCGCGTGCTCTGTGCCTCCCCTGCCTATATCGATGCTCATGGCATGCCCGAGGATATCGACGATCTGCGCCGACATATCTGCCTGCCCGCGCACAATCTCGACCCGTGGCGGCTGGAGGGGCCGAAAGGCAGCCTGATCTTTCGGCCCGAGGGCAGGCTCATTACCAATTCCAGTGAAGTCGTGCGCGAAGCCGTCATTGCGGGCCTCGGCATTGCGCTGCGCTCGACCTGGGATATCGGGCCGGAACTGCGCGACGGCCGCCTCGTGCAGGTGCTGCCGGCCTATGAAGGCTCGCACAACGTCACGCTGTCGGCTGTTTACCCCAGCCGGCAATTCCTG
Source organism: Rhizobium centroccidentale (assembly GCF_030182565.1). Taxonomy (NCBI): domain Bacteria; kingdom Pseudomonadati; phylum Pseudomonadota; class Alphaproteobacteria; order Hyphomicrobiales; family Rhizobiaceae; genus Rhizobium; species Rhizobium centroccidentale. The sequence goes on from NZ_JAQJCG010000013.1 coordinate 83,709, forward strand.
CCGGCAAAAGTGCGCGTCTTCATCGATTTTCTCGCGGAACTTTATGGCCCCCTTCCCTATTGGGAGCGGTGAGAACCCTTTCTGGGATCGAGGAGATCATCATGTCCGCGCCTGAGATCATTCGTTCCGATGTCACCTCCACCGCGAAGACGCGCTTCACCGTGGCTCTCGGCGATATTACCAAGCTTCCGGTCGATGCCATCGTCAATGCAGCCAACAGCAGCCTGCTCGGCGGCGGGGGCGTCGATGGCGCGATCCATCGTGCTGCCGGACCGGATCTCCTCGCCGAATGCCGGAGCCTGAACGGCTGCAGAACCGGTCAAGCGAAGATCACCATGGGATACCGCCTGCCGGCACGGCATGTGATCCACACCGTCGGCCCTGTCTGGAACGGTGGCGATCGTGACGAGGAAGAACTGCTCGCCAGCTGTTATCGCAACAGCCTCGGCCTTGCCCGGGAACGCGGGCTCAAAACCATTGCCTTCCCGGCAATCTCCACCGGCGTTTATCGCTTTCCCGCCGAGCCGGCGGCGGAGATTGCGATCCGCACCACCCTTGCCGAAAGCAAGGATGGCGCCTTCGAGGAGATCATCTTCTGCTGCTTCGGCGACGAGATGGCGGCACTCTACGACCGATTGCTGCCGCAGGCGCTGTTCGGAGCCTGATGCCTATCGCGCCAGATCGAGATAGGCGGAGGCGACCAGGGCATCTATATCGGTGGGAACGGGGATGACGCAGGCCTCCTTGCCGAGGCCGCCCTTGGCGACCCGCTCCAGGCATCGCGCCTGCAGGGCGAAGCCGAGATCCATGGATTCGACAGTATTCCCCAGCGGACGCGGGCCGGCCAGATTGGCCATGTGACCGCCGCCGAGAATGTGGAAGGCTCGGCCATCGCGCATGTGGACGGACTCGATCTGCTCAACTTCGTAGCGATCGACGCCGACGACATCGGGACTGCTGCGGAAGCCTTCGACATCGATCTCATGCGGGAAGTGGCCGCCGTTCATCAGGATCGCACCATCCTTGATCAAGGGCAGATCGGCAACCGTGATGATGTTCGGATAGCCCGTCACAGTGATCAACACATCGGCAGAGCGGATCGCTAGTTCACGCAGCGGCGTTGTGAAGCCATCGAGATGAGCTTCGAGTGTCGTCACCGGATCGATATCGACGACGCTGACGGCGGAGAATGCGTTGCGGAAGCACGCCGCCGTGCCCTTGCCGCAGGCGCCGTAGCCGAAGACGGTCACACGCTTACCATTGGTGGAGCGGTTGGTGAAGCGCAGATAGCTTTCGAACATGCTTTGCCCGACGGCATGCCGGTTTTCGGCGAACTGCTTGATCGGGCTGTCGTTGATGACGAGGATCGGCATGTTGAGCTTGTCGCGCATCGGCAGCAGCCGGGTGCGGCCGGATGTGGTTTCCTCGGTGCCGCCAAGCAGATTGGCATAGGCCCTGTCGGCCGCGCGAGCGAAGAGATCGCCGCCATTGTCGAGCAGCAGGTCCGGCTTTTCCGCCAGGATCGCGTCGAGGCTCGCACCATGCTCCTCTGCGTCGCGGGTCTGCGTCGCAAAAACCTTGATGCCCTGAGCGCGCAGATAGTCCACCGTTTCCGGCTGGGTGCTGTTGAGATTGCCGGTGCAGACGAGATCGGCGCCGCCGGCACGCAGCGTCATCAGCAGCGCAACCGTCTTCGGCTCGAGGTGAATGCCGGTGCCGATGGTGAGGCCGGCAAAGGGTTTTGTGTTACGAAATTCCGCTGCCGTGGCGGTCAGGAGCCGGCAGCTGCGCGCCACCCAGTCGATACGCGAAAGAGAAGAAGACTGATCCATGATGCGCTCTTGCCGGTTGGTTCGATGCCGCGATCTGTCACGATCGCAAAGGAGGTGTCGATGGACATTGCAATGCGCTGCATGGCAGAAAATCTGCCATGTCGGTGCGCTTCGTTTTGGTGTTTTGCTAAGCCGGTTCGGCCCCTGCCTCGCTTAGCCAATCCGCCAATCGTACCAACGCCGGGTCCTTCACGTCGCTGCTGCGAATGCTGAGGCTGTAGCCTGCCGGCCTACGGATGAAGCCGAAGGGCGCGACCAAAATACCGCGATCGATTTCCTCGCCAATGGCGGTACGTGGGGCGATGGCGACCCCGAGGCCCGAGCGGGCGGCGCCGATCGCAAGCAGCAGGTCTTCGAATTCGCGATTGCCGGCAAAGCGGATGGGGGCGTGACCGCTTTCGGCAAACCAATCCTCCCACAGGCTCGGGGCGGAACGGCTTGCAAGGGCAACGGCTCCGGCAAGCGTCGGTACACCATCGGCAAGCCCGAGACGATCGGCGATATCTGGCGTTGTGACGGGACCGAACTCATCCTCCATGAAACGAATGGCCGTGATATCGCGCATCGGCCGGTATTCGCCCCCCATGATGACCGCTTCCAGGTCGGGGCGCTTGGCAAGCGGCTCAACGATTGCCATCGGTACGATATCGATATCGATATCCTGAAGGACCGTCTGAAGCGCGGCGAGGCGCGGCATCAGCCACCAGACGGCAAAGGCCGAGGGAACGCCGAGCCGGATCGACCGCCGTTCGCCGCCGGAAAGTTCGGCGGAGGCCCGCGTCAGGATGCCAAAGGCGACGCCAACGGAATCGGCGAATGCCCGGCCCTTCGCTGTCAGCACCAGCCGGCCATTCTCCCGGTCGAACAGGGGTACGCCAAAATGTGCCTCCAGCAGGTTCAGCTGCTGCCTGATAGCCCCGCGCACGACGCCAAGCTCGTCAGCCGCCTTCAAAATGCTACCGCAGCGCGCCACCGCATCGAAGGCACGCAGCGCGTTCAAAGGCGGCAGGCGTCGAGGCGGGGTGCGTCCGGACATAATAAATTTTTTCTCTCTTTCCAAAACGATAGCAGCCACATCCAAGCAATTGCGCCATCTGCGGCACGAAAATGCTGTTGAATGTCGCTTTCAGCACAATCGCCGGCGAATATCAGAAGACAAATCCTCGCATTTTTATCTATGCAACACTCAATAATTTTGTGGGGAAATACCATATAGCCTTATATGACGCGCAAATTTTTTCCACACCATGATAATATAGATTCCAGCCTTCACTCCAACTCTCAAAGGTGAACCGACAATTGGCCTTTCTCAGCCGCATAGCAAATGATGTGCAACTCATGTTTCGGCGTCCGCCGCGACAGCAATATGCTGCGCTTTGTTATCGGGTGAAAAAGAAAACCGGTCATTTTGAGATGTTGTTGCTGACCAGCCGCGACACCGGTCGCTGGGTCATCCCCAAGGGATGGCCGATGCCCGGCAAGCTCTCCCACGAGGTCGCTGCCCGCGAAGCCTATGAAGAGGCAGGCGTGCGCGGCGTGGTGGAAACCGAGCCGCTAGGCTCATTCGGCTACGACAAGGTGCTGAAGGACGGCATTCAGGTGCCGTGCAGGGTGCAGGTCTACGCCCTCGAAGTCAGTGAACTCGTCAAGAACTTCAAGGAAAAGGGTGAGCGCTCCATGGAGTGGGTCTCCTTCGAGGAAGCCGCGGAACGTGTTCGCGAACCGGAGCTGCACGACCTCATTCTTGCCTTCGCTCAGCGGATGACGGCAGCTCCCCCTGCAATCCAGGCGAAATAAGCCACATTCGTCACAAAAAACTGTGCCAGTGTGCATGGCGGATATTGCGCGCCTCATCGGTCAGCGCAATACGAGAGTTTTGACCCAGAGAATTGCATGCCCGACCGACCGGCCACGCCTTCAAAAAGGACGCTCGACAAGGACCTCGACAAATTCACCTATGTCGAGGACGCGACTCATCACGTCACGAGGCGTCTGGTGGCGCCGGGCATCGGCCTGATCTTCCTCGGTCTCGCCATGGTCTTTGCCGGGATCTACGTGCTCGACCAGCCGGGGGCGACCCTGATCTTTGCTGCGGTGGCGCTTGCCGGCTACATGGCCATGAACATCGGCGCCAAGGACGTCGCCAACAATGTCGGCGCGGCCGTCGGTGCGCGGGCGATCACCATGGCGCAGGCCCTCGCCATGGCGGCAATTTTCGAGATTCTCGGGGCGACGATCGCCGGCGGCCCGGTCATCAACACGATCTCGACACATATCGTCGACACCAACCGCATCATCAGCATCGGCAAGCTTGCCTGGCTGATGATGGCAGCCCTTCTCGCAGCAGCGCTCTGGATCAATTTCGCCACATGGCGGAAGGCGCCCGTTTCAACCACGCATACGATCGTCGGCGCCGTTGTCGGCGCAGGTGCAGCTGCCGTCGGCCCGGAACTGGTGAACTGGAACACGCTGGCAGCCATTTCCGCAGGCTGGGTTGTAACGCCCTTTCTCGGCGGCACCATCGCCGCCGGCATCCTCTATTTCATCGAGACATGCATCATCTATCGCGACGACAAGATTGCCGCCGCCAGATACTGGATTCCCATCCTGATCGGGCTGATGGCCGGCGCCTTCTCGGGCTACCTCGTGGTCCAGCTCGAACCCAAAGGCGCAATACCCAGTATCCTCAATCTGACGATCGGCCTCGCGGTCGGCATCATCGCCTGGCTAGCCGCGCGGCCGCTGGTAAAGGCGCAATCGGTCGGGTTGGAAAACAAGAACAGCTCGCTGCGCAAGCTTTTCCGCCTGCCGCTGATCTGTTCGGCAGCCCTGATGTCCTTCGCGCATGGCGCCAACGACGTTGCCAACGCCATCGGGCCGCTGGCCGCGATCGTCCGCGATATCGGGCTTGGCGGCTCGCTGAACGTCTTCGCTGAAACGACCACCCAGACGGCTCCCTTCTGGGTGGTCATGATCGGCGGCTGCGGCATTTCCGTCGGCGTTCTGCTCTACGGGCCACGGCTCATTCGTCTTCTGGGTGAGCAGATCACCAAACTCAATCCGATGCGGGCCTATTGCGTCGCGGTGTCTGCGGCCCTCACCGTCATCGTGGCCGCCTGGTTCGGTTTCCCGGTGAGTTCGACCCACATTACCGTTGGCGCGGTCTTCGGCGTCGGCTTCTTTCGCGAGTGGTCCACCGTCCGTTCCAAGCGGCGATTTGAGTACATGCGCAAAAAGGCCGAGGCGGCGGGCATACCCTGGAGTGAGCCGGAAGCCACCGATGAGCGCAATCCCGATGAGGTTCATCGCCGCCGGCTCGTGCGCCGTTCGCATTTCATGACCATCATCGCCGCATGGGCGATCACGGTGCCGGTCGCAGCCCTGCTTGCCGCCATCGTTTATTGGGTTATGGTCGCGCTCTTCATTTAGAGCGGTTCGGTTCCCACCGAGTCTCCGAACCGCTCTATCTCATTGTTCTAAGTAATTCCGGGGATCATCCATGCGCGCCAATTTCCGCATGCAGCGGCTGTTTGTGACATCAAACATCAAGGCAGGTGCACCCATCGAGGCGGACCATGACCAGTTCAACTATCTCGCCAACGTGCTGCGCATGGAGGATGGCGCCGAACTCCTGATCTTCAACGGCCGCGACGGCGAGTGGAAAGCCGGCGTTTCCTTCCCCACCCGCAAGCGCCTCCTGCTGACGCCGGTCGAGGAGACACGCCCGCAGCCGGCCCCGTCGGACCTGCATTATCTCTTTGCGCCGTTAAAGGTCGGGCGACTGGATTATCTCGTACAGAAGGCGGTCGAAATGGGCGCCGGCCTCCTGCAGCCGGTCATGACGCAGCATGTGCAAGGCAAGATCACCAATCTCGACAAGGTCAGGGCCAATGTCATCGAGGCTGCCGAGCAATGCGGCATCCTTGGCATTCCCGATGTCGCCGAGCCGGTGAGGCTTACCGATCTGTTGGCAAGCTGGCCGCGCGAGCGCCGCATCATCTATTGCGACGAGGGCGATGCCGGCCAAAATCCGCTGCCGCTTTTGACGCAGGTAAAGGAGAAGCATCTGGCGCTGCTGGTCGGCCCAGAAGGCGGCTTTTCCGAAGAAGAGCGCTCCCTCTTGCGCAGCCTCGATTTCGTCACCGCTATTCCGCTCGGTCCGCGCATCCTGCGTGCCGATACGGCGGCTGTAGCCGCGATGGCCGTTATCCAGGCCGCGATCGGCGACTGGAACTGAGGCTTCACTCCAGCACGGCGACGACGGTCGCAACGACCAGCAGGATCGCCAGCGAGATGTTGACGATCCGCGAGATCTTCGGATCTTGAAGAAAACGGGACAGCGAAGCGCCGACGAGAAGCCACACCATGTGGATGGCGACGATCATGACCGTCAGCAGCGCAATCTTGGCGGTAGCGTCGAGCAGCCTCTGATCCTGAAACAGGCTGACGCCGGCAAAGACGGCGGCGATCGCCAGGTAGGCCTTGGGATTGGCGACGGCAAGCAGGAACCCGCCGGAAAAGGCAGGCGCCGCGACCTGATCGTCGCGGCGGGACAGCGGCGGCGCCGTGGCGATCTTGAAGGCGAGATAGAGGATATAGACGGCGGAAACCACCGTCAGCAGCAATGCGCCGTGCGGCACGGACAGCAGGATCGCAACGACGCCGGCGGCGACGGTCAGCAAAACCGACACGGTGCCTGCGATGAGACCGGAGACGTAAGCGAGCGACCGCCTGAAACCATAGGCGGCGCCCATTGCTGTCGCGCTGATCGTGGACGGGCCTGGGCTGCCCATGATGACCACCGAAGCAAGCAGCAGTGTCAGTATGGAATAGTAAAGGGCATTGGGACCGTTCATCGATATGCTCCGCTTGATGTCAATGGAAGCAAAACTAGCGGCGTGAATAGAGAGGCGTCTTGAACGCTTGTGCAAATATGCTTGTGCCTGCCACTGGCGTGATGCACTTGCGAGACATAAAATCCTATTTTTTTGAACGACCCTTGAAAGAAATTCACTTGCGCCGTACGTCAATCCGCGTCAATCACCCTCCTGTTGACCTGCGGCTGGCGCGGGTTCTTCTCCGAGATCTAAGGTAATACCATGGCGCGCGACACCACCGACCAGACCCCGCTCTCCTCGGTCTCGGAAATGACGGCCTATCTGGCCGCCGGCAACAAGCCGAAGGAGAAATTCCGCATCGGCACCGAGCACGAGAAATTCGTGTTTTTCCGCGCCGACAACAGCCCGGTCCCCTATTTCGGCGAAGCCAGCATTTCCGCGCTCCTCACGGGACTGCAGAAGAAGAGCGGCTGGGATCCGATCATGGACGGCGACAACATCATCGGGCTCGGCGAACCCTCCGGCATGGGCGCGATCTCGATCGAGCCGGGCGGCCAATTCGAACTTTCCGGCGCGCCGCTCGAAACCATCCATCAGACCTGCAAGGAATCGAACAATCACCTGGCGGCGGTGCGCGAGATCGCCGAGCCGATGGGTATCCGCTTCCTCGGTGTCGGCGGCAGCCCGAAGTGGACCCTTGCCGAAACGCCGCGCATGCCGAAATCGCGCTACGAGATCATGACCCGCTACATGCCGAAGGTCGGCACCATGGGTCTCGACATGATGTACCGCACGTGCACGATCCAGGTGAACCTCGACTTCTCGTCGGAAGCCGACATGCGCCGCAAGATGCGCGTTTCGATGAAGCTGCAGTCGCTGGCAACGGCGCTTTTCGCCTCCTCTCCCTTCACCGAGGGCAAGCCGAACGGGCTTTCCTCCTGGCGTGGCGAGATCTGGAAAGATACCGACAACCGCCGCGGGGGCCTGCTCGACTTCACCTTCCGCGACGATTTCGGCTTCGAAGACTATGTGAAGTGGGCGCTCGACGTTCCCATGTATTTCGTCGTTCGCGACGGCCGTTATCACGACTGTACCCATGTCACTTTCCGTCAGTTCATGGATGGAGCGCTGAAGGGCGAAATCACCGATTGGCAACCGACGATGGGCGATTGGACGAACCATCTCTCCACCCTCTTCCCGGATGTTCGCCTCAAGCGCTTCCTCGAAATGCGCGGCGCAGATGGTGGCCCGTGGCGCCGCATCTGTGCGTTGCCGGCCTTCTGGGTTGGCCTGCTCTATGACGACGAGGCGCTGACGGCGGCGGACGAGCTGACCAAGGACTGGAACTTCCAGGAGGTCAACGCGCTGCGTGATGTCGTTCCGGCACTGGGCTTGAAGGCTTCGATCAAGGGCCACGGTCTGCTTGATATTGCACGCGAAGTGATCGGCATTTCCCGCCTTGGCCTGAAGAACCGCAATCGCCTGAATGGCGACGGCCAGGACGAAACCGTCTTCCTTTCGCCGCTCGACGAGCTGCTTGCCAAGAAGGGCACGCTCGCTGACGATCTGCTGATGCTCTACAATGGCCGCTGGAACCAGTCGGTCGAGCCGATCTTCGAGGAATATCAGTACTGATAGGCGATTGGCTGCTGTCATTAGCCGGTCAAGCCGGAACAGAAACCGGTAGGCGCACCCTTTTTTCCCGCTATACTGCTGCAAGCAAGCGCCGCGTGATTCCGAAGCGGCCTCATAGCGGGGAAAGGGACTTCGATGCTGCCACTCTTCGACATGATGATGCAGGCACAGAATGGCGCCGCCACGGAGGCCATGGCCAAGCAGTTCAATCTGGCGCAGGAGCAGGCGACGAAAGCGATGGCCGCGCTGATGCCGGCCTTTTCCTCCGGCTTTAAGCGCAGCGCCACCGATCCCTATAATTTCATAGGCGTGATGCAGGACATCAGCTCCGGCAACTACGCCAAATATTTCGAAGACATGACCAGGGCCTTTACGCCCGAGGGCGTTGCCGACGGCAATGCGGTGCTCGGACGGCTGTTCGGTTCGAAGGACGTGTCGCGTGCGATTGCCGCACAGGCCGCACAGATGACCGGCATCGGTCAGGAAATCTACAAGCGCATGCTGCCTGCCATGGCCGATACGCTGATGGGCGGTCTGTTCAAGGAAACCAGCGGCCAGATCCCACAGATGGCCAATCCCTTCCTCAATACCGATATGGGCGAGATGATGCAGGACTGGCTGCAGAGCATCGGCTTTGCGCCCAAGCAGCAGCCGACGCCGCAGGCAAGCATCTTCGACAATCCCTTCACCCAGGCGATGGAGCTGATGTTCGGCGCCGATGCGGTCAAGCGCGAAAAGCCGGCGCCGACCAATCCTTTCCTCGACAATCCCTTCGCCAAGGCCTTTCAGGACATGATGAAGAACTTCCCGATGCCGGCGGAGCCGCCGAAGGAAGAACCGAAGGCCAAGCCTGCCGCCGGCATCGACATGGCGGCCTATACCGAGATGTTCAACGCCATGTTCGACAGCGGCCTCGAAGTGCAGAAGAATTACCAAAAGAACATGGAAGCGATCTTCGACAGCTACATGCAGAGTGGGGACAAGCCGGCGCCGAAACAGAAGTGACGCTCGAGTAGTCTTATTCCGTTCCATCCACTGTTCGTAATTCCGCACAGGCCGTGCGGATTGCACCCGATTATCACACACTACGACTGCGCCTATTTCTTATTTCATCTTGAAAAGGAGATAGCCATGTCCAGCATCGATCAATCCGGCAGCTTTACCCTTGGGGACCGCAAGGTCAAACGGCTCGGCTACGGCGCCATGCAGCTTGCAGGCCCCGGCGTATTCGGCCCGCCGAAGGACCACGACACCGCGCTCGCAGTCTTGCGCGAAGCAATCGCATCCGGCATCAACCACATCGACACCAGCGATTTCTACGGTCCGCATGTGATCAACCAGCTGATCCGGGAAGCGCTCCATCCCTATCGCGATGATCTCGTCATCGTTACAAAAATCGGCGCACGGCGCGGCGCGGATGCCTCCTGGCTGCCGGCCTTTTCGCGCGAGGAGCTGACGCAGGCGGTTCATGACAATCTGCGCAATCTGAGGCTCGACGTGCTCGATGTCGTCAATTTTCGCGTCATGATCAACCCGCATCACCCGACAGAGGGCTCGATCGAGGCGCCGCTGACCGCCCTTGCCGAACTTAAACGGCAGGGTCTGGTGCGCCATATCGGGTTGAGCAATGTCACGCGAAACCAGATCGCCGAAGGGCGTAAGATCACCGAGATCGTCTGCGTGCAGAACCTCTACAATCTGGCACAGCGCACGGATGATGCACTGGTCGATGAGCTGGAACACGACGGCATCGCCTATGTGCCCTTCTTCCCGCTTGGCGGCTTTACACCGCTGCAATCCTCTTCACTCTCGGATGTAGCGGCGCGCCTGAACGCCACGCCGATGCAGGTGGCTCTTGCCTGGCTGCTGCAGCGTGCGCCGAACATCCTACTCATTCCAGGTACCTCGTCGCGTGCCCATCTCAGGGAGAATATCGCGGCCGCTGAACTCAAGCTGCCGGAGGATGCGATCGCCGAACTCAATCGCATCGGCGGCGACGACCATGCCTGACACGATCCCTCAACGATCCAAGGCGCCTCGAGCAGGCATTTCGAGCCGCCTCTCTATCCCGATATTCTCGAGAAACACTTCGTCGTGGCTGACGACCAGAAGCGCGCCCTCATAGGCACGCAGCCCGGCTTCAACCGCAGCGATGGAGTCGATATCGAGATGGTTGGTCGGTTCGTCCAGGATCAGCAGCGATGGTGGCGCCGCGCCCCCGAGCACGCAGGCAAGCCCGGCGCGCAGAAGCTGGCCTCCGCTCAGGCTGGAGACGATCTGCAGCGCGGCATCAGCCCGGAACATGAAGCGCGCAAGCGCGGCCCGGCAGACGTTTTCGTCCGCATCCGGGTTGATCCTTCGGAAATTGTCGCGGATCGAAATCGATGGGTCGAGAAGGCTGACCCTTTGGTCCAACAGAGCGGAACGGACAACCCGCACCGTTCCGCTCCAGGGTTTTAGCGCGCCGGAGACCAGCGCCAGCAGTGTCGTCTTGCCCGAGCCGTTCGGCCCGGTGACGGCAACACGTTCCGGCCCCGTCATGATGAAATTGAAGTCGCGCAGGATCGGCCGTTCTGGCTCGTAGCCGGCGGTGACGCCTTCCATCTTGAGGACGATCCTGTTTGCCGGCAATCCTGATGTCGGCAGCTTGACGGTCAGCGGCTGCAGGATTTCGATCTTTTCGCGAGCCGCGGCAGCATCCTGCAGGGCTTGGGAGCGGCGTCGTTCGGCAAGCCGCGTATTTTCCGCGCTCGTTATCTCGGCTCGCTCCCTCAAACCGCCAAGCATGATGCGTGGTATGCCGCCCTTGGCCGCCATCTTCCGGCCGACCTTGTCCCGCCTCGCCTGCCGCTCGACGGCTGCCTGGGCGCTTCTCTCCACTTCGGCGACACGCTTCTCCGCCTCGGCGAAATCACGCTCAGCTGCGGAAAGCTCCAGCGCCTTGCGTTCGCGATATTGGCTCCAGTTGCCGCCATAGCGCGAGGCGCTGAGCGATGTCAGTTCGACGATCGCATCCATGGTATCGAGCAGCTCACGGTCGTGGCTTATGACGATGGCGCCTGCCCTCCAGCCCGCAAGCAGATCGATGACAGCAGCGCGGCCGTCGCGATCCAGATTGTTTGTGGGTTCGTCGAGGATCAAGAAATCAGGATCGTCGACGATAAGGGCCGCAAGCCCGCAACGGGTGCGCTGTCCTCCCGACAGGGTCACGAGAGGCGTTTCCGGCGTGACGTCGAGCCCGACACGATCAAGGGCTGCGGCGATGCGCGACTCGAGCGTCCAGTCGGCCAGGGCGAGTTCATCGTTGGTCGCCTCCCCGGCTTCCGCCCGCTTCAGGACGGCAAGGGCTTCGCTTGCGCCAAAAAGATCGGCAACGGTCTCGTCCGCTTCCACCTGCACGCTCTGGCGCAGGATCCCCAATCGGCCGTTGAACGAGATGCTGCCGGATTGCGGCTGCAGTTCGCCGGAGATGAGCTTGATCAGCGTCGTCTTGCCGACGCCGTTGCGTCCGACAAGGCCGGTGCGCTCGGCGCCGAAGCTCAGATCGAGATTTGAAAGAAGCGGCCGGCCGTCAGGCGTGGACCACGAAAGATTGGATAGAACGATGGATATGGGCATGAGCAAGAATGTCCTCGATGGCAAGGCTGAACGGCATTGCGGTCGAGGTGGAATCCATTGCTGCACACATCCTGTTGGTATCAACGATGCTCATAAACTAAGCGAGCGGCATCTTCAGTTCAAGTCCTGCGAGTAAAGATGCAGGCGTTTCACGCATTGGCATCGATGGCGTCAAGGAAGTCGATGACACGTTTCCAGGTGAGATCGGCGGCCTTGGCGTCATAATCGGGCAGGCTGGCATCGGTATAGAGATGGCCGCCACCCGGATACCGAAAAATCTCTGCAGCTGTCCCGGAGCGCTCGACGGCCCGCCGCCAGGCGGCAACATCTTCCTCCGGTTCGAACGGGTCCGGTTCGGCCAAATGCAGCTGCAAGGGCAGACCCTTGCGCGCGTTCTCGGCGATCGGGGCGACGCCATGCAGTAAAAGGATGCCGGCCGCCTTTTCCCGCTTGGGCCAGAGGCTGGAGATAACGCCGGCCCCCATTGAAAAGCCGGCCAATACGGTCGAGGCCGGCAGCCCTGCCAGCGCCCATTCGGCGCGCTCGCAGATCGTTTCCCAGCCGATCTCGTCCTTGAATTCGAAACCTTCTTCGATGGATCGCGCAATCAGCCCGTCATAGAGATCCGGCGCGAAAGCCTTGTGCCCGGCCGCCTGCACACGCTCGACCGCCTCATGCTCGAGCGAGCGCAGACCATAGACGGAGTGGAAGAAGATCACTGTTGCCATCATCGCTTTCCTACTATTCGGATCAGGTCGTTAGATAAGACAGTTGCCGCAGGAGGCAACTTGCCCGCGCGTGATCCATGACGAAAACCCGATCTTCAGAAAGAAAAAACCCGGTGTTGGCCCTTGGGCCGAACACCGGGAAAGAGGCAGGGCTTATTGGCTATCACCCTGCGGGGAAACTATCGTCCGCCATCAGCCTCTAAAGCCGCTGAAGGCGGAGAGGCGCACGCGGCGGCGCGCGGAATTGGTGAGATGACCGGACGGATCCCCGAAGAAGGTCGAGGTGGTCAGCGCGGCGTTCAAATCCTGCCTGGTGAGGCCGATGTCGCTCAACTGAGTGTCGTTCAGTTCATTCAGATATTCGATTTCCTTACGATTTCGGATTGCGCGCCAGATCGATGAGACATTGCTCAAAGCAAGCCCCACGCGTGCCGTCAGCGACAGCGATGGCGTTGGCAAACCGAGTCCGAGTGTCCGATCTATCGTGCGCATTTCCATATTCCTTTCCTTGGGGCACGCGCATCAGCCAGGCCCCTTCCCGATCATCCGGAAAAGGGCATAGGCCGGGAGGAGTTCGACAAGAGTTCTGTTCGATTGGTATGCTGAATTGCATTCAGAAGATGCCAAAGCCCTATTGATCAGTCCAACGAATGTTTCTAATGATAACTATCAAACTCCTTTATAGGTAAACCCATGTCCGCGCCGCTTGACATCGATCAGTTGCAGACCTTCATCGCAATCGTGGATTCAGGAAGCTTCACCAAGGCGGCCGACCGCGTGTTCAAGACGCAATCGGCCGTCTCCATGCAGATGCGGCGGCTGGAAGAGCGCATTGGCAAGCAACTCTTTATCAAGGATGGCCGCGGCAACCGCCTGACGGCGGAAGGCGACAAGCTGCTGAATTACGCCCGCCGCATCATTCGCCTGAACAACGAGGCGATGGCAGCTTTCGATGACAATCGTCTCGAAGGCACGCTGCGCATCGGCACACCGGACGATTATGCCGACCGCTATATGCCCGAAATCATCGGCCGCTTCGCCAAGACGCATCCGAATGTCGAGCTTTACATCGTCTGCGAACCCTCGGTCGACCTTGCCGAGCGCATGCATCGCGGCGAGCTCGATATTGCGCTCGTCACCCACAATCCGCGCGAACGCATGTCGGACGTGGTTCGAACGGAACCGCTCTGCTGGGTCGGCTCGGCCAATCATCCGCTGCGCGACGATGCGCCCATTCCGCTCGCCGTCGGCCGTCGCGACTGTCAATGGCGCCAGCTCGCCTGCTCGGCGCTCGATGCCGGCGGCCGCGACTATCAGATCCTGTTCACCAGCTGGTCCTGCACCGTCGTTGCCGCGGCCGTGCTTGCCGGCATGGCGGTTTCGGTCATGCCGGAATCGGCGCTCAGGACCGGCATGAAAGTGCTGACCCAGGCCGATGGCTTTCCGCCGCTGCCGCCGGTGCAGATCGGCATCATGAAGCGGGCCGGCCTGTCCGTATCACTGATGAACGCCATCACCGCCCATATTTCGGCCTGCCTGGACAACATCACGCCGGCTGCGGTGGATGACGATCTCGATGGCGAGGTGAAAACCTATACGCGCTTCTATCCGCGACTGCGCGCAGGGCACATTCTGCCGGGCTGGTGAAATCGAAGCGCACCAGCCGGTTAGCTTCGTCGATGGTTACTGCTCCGGCTCCGCCAGCAGGGTGGCGCGGATCACCTGCTTCCATTCATGCAGCATGCGATGCGCCATTTCCTCCTCGCTCATGATGGCAAAGCGGACGGATGCGCCGATCAAATGGCTGAACAGCTGCGTGCGCGCCTCGAGGTCGATGCGGCTTTCAGCCGGAAGGAAAGGCCGAATGCTTTCCAGGAAAATTTCGGCGACACGCTTGCTGTGCTGTATGTTGAGCCGGAGGATATCCCTGTCGATATCGGTACCGAGCCAGACGCCGATATAGGCGGGATCGCTGCGAAACTCGCGATAATACCAATCGATCATAGTGCAGACGAGCTCGATGGCGTGATCGAGTGATGTCACGAAGGCAAAAGCCTCTCCGACCTTTTGCCGGATGCGGCTGGAATGCCGTTCGAGCAAGGCGCGGACAATCGCCGCCTTGTCCGGAAAATACTGATAGACAGAGCCGATCGGGATTGCCGCAACCGTAGCCAGCTCTGTCATCTTCATTGCGCTCACCCCCTTCTCGGCGATCAGCGCGGCCGCAACCGACAGGATGGCATCAACACGCTGGATGCTTCGCTCCTGCTGTGGCCTCTTTCGAAACGTAATGCGGTCGGGATTATCCGGATTCATGCTCTTCCCGTTTCATTCTAGCACTGAACGACGCTCAAGCGCGCAGACGCTATGACATCCGACGCGTTCAATGCGCGTAAACGGGAAAAGTCCAATTTTAATCATAACTTAGGAGCAGGCGCGAACTCCGGAACGAGGGCCAAAACATGGTTTCGGCCCTCGTAATCGGTAAGCCCGCATCCTGAACCTGTGCCGTTCTAGGACAGGTATTTCCTCAGGAAATCGACTGTCCTGCCCCAGGCAAGATCGGCCGCCTTCTTGTCGTATCGGGCAGCCGAGGTATCGTTGTTGAAAGCGTGATTGACGCCGTCATAGACGAAGATCTCGAAGGTCTTGCCGCCGGCCTGCAGCTCCTTGCGGTAGGCATCGATGCCGGCATTGATGCGATCGTCGAGGCCGGCGTAATGCAGCAACAGGGCCGCCTTGATCTTCGGAACCTCGCCTGCCGACGGCTGCGCGCCGTAGTAGGCAACGCCAGCCTTCAGCTCCGGTGAGATAGTCGCGAAACGGTTGACGAGGCCGCCACCCCAGCAGAAGCCGACGGCACCGACCTTGCCGTTGGCGCCATCCGTTTTGGCGAGATAGGTGAGGCTCGCCTCGGCATTGGCGGCCGTTAATGCCGGATCGAGATTGGTGAACATGTCGCGGGCCTTGTCCTCGTCCTCGGGCGTGCCGCCGAGCGGAGACAGGAAATCGGGCGCCAGCACCACAAAACCCTCCAGCGCCACCCGACGGGCGACATCGCGGATATGCGGGTTGAGGCCGCGGTTCTCGTGGATGACGATGACACCGCCGAGGTTGCCGGCCGCATTTTTCGGGCGGGCGAGATACCCCTTCATCTCGCCCTTGCTACCGGCAAAAGTCACATCCTTGGTTTCCAGCCTGTTGTCATCCGCGGCAATGACCTCGGCGCTTGCCTTGTTGGCGGCAAGCAGCGGCGCGATGGCAGCGGCGGCGCCGGCCGAGCCTGCGAGCTTGGTCAGCTTTTCCATGAAACTCCGAC
Organism: Rhizobium centroccidentale; assembly: GCF_030182565.1. Taxonomy (NCBI): domain Bacteria; kingdom Pseudomonadati; phylum Pseudomonadota; class Alphaproteobacteria; order Hyphomicrobiales; family Rhizobiaceae; genus Rhizobium; species Rhizobium centroccidentale. The sequence continues at coordinate 99,679 of NZ_JAQJCG010000013.1, forward strand.
GGTCGAGCGTCAGATGCGTGTATTCGTCATAGGCGTTGATCATCGCCTGCGTCACGACCGGCTTTTCCGTGCTCATAATCCTCTTCTCCCTGTTTCCCCGGCAGCAGGCAACAAACGACCGGCCACCCGCTGACAAGATAGGTCAACCGATGTCGCCGTAACGGTAAAGGAAAAACACAAAAGCGTTACCGCAGGTTGCGGCTTGCGGCAATGCGGGCAGCCTCAGGAGAAGACGAGCCAAATGCCAAGCCAGCCCCACATACAGACCAGGGCTGCAAAGCCGAGAGTGAAGAGCGGGCTGCGATAGCGCAGATTATTGCTGGTCACATGCACGAAGGCATGCGCGTAGCGCGTGGCGACGAAAATCCAGGCGAGGATTACGGCCGGCAGATTATCCGCCTGAGCGGTGTAGAGGACGATACAGCCGACGTAGAAAAGCAAGGGAAGCTCGAACTGATTGGCGAGGCTGTTTCGCACCACCAGGCTTTCCGCCGGTTCGTCGGCTGTATGGTTTTCGCGGAATTGCGCTGGCTGGATGCGGCCGGCCTTCACCAACACGCGGCGGCGCCATCCGAGGAGCGCATAGAGGATGAAGACCAGTATCGCATGCGCCACCATGGGCCAAAACATTTCATAGCCGGTCACGCCGCCAACTCCTTTGGAACTTCCGAAAGCCGAACCACTGTATAGCTTTGTCCTTAAATCGATTCCGATTTAAGGACAAAGCTATACAGTAGATCTAAAATGCTACAGCGACCTTTGCGCGTCACGTATGACGCGCGGCGCTGTAGTCAATCAGGACGGCCGCGTGCCGTCTGGCGACAGGTAGCGAAAAATCGCGAAGCGGGCCAGTAGAATAACCGTCACAACCAGTGTCAGGAATTTCAGCCGCACGATGATCGGCAGCAGGCCTGCCAGCAGCGATATCGTGGCATCGGATGGCATTGCGGGCGGATAGAGCATCAGGCCGGCGATATTCTCGGCATAGTCGACGAGCGTATAGAAGATCGGCAGGCAGAAGATGACTGCGGTCGCGCCAGGTGGGATCTGCCGGCCGAAGAAAAAGCCGCCGGGGCCGACCAGCCGCATTAGGCAAAACAGCAACCCGCCCAGCACCAGCGGGAAGATCAGCTCAGGCCCGAGATACATCGAATGCAGGATGGTCGCCGGATCGGGGTGATCCTTGAGGTAACGGATCATGGCGATCACGTCGTCGCGCTCATAGCCGCCGATCCGCGCATCGAGCATCGACTGACCGGCTGCTGCATCACTGAACGCCCGGACGAAGCCGGCCTGAATCCAGGCAAAAAGTGCCAGGGAAAGAGCCGCAAGGATCGCCGCCAGACCCTGTAAGGACCTGGCACTGTCCGAAGCGCGATCTGCCATCGATCAGCCGCCTGCGCCAGGATAGTTCGGGCTTTCGCGGGTGATCGTGACGTCATGGGCATGGCTTTCGCGCAGGCCCGCGCCGGAGATGCGCACGAAGGTGGCGCGCTCCTGGAAATCCTTGAGATCGGCACCGCCGACATAGCCCATGGCTGCCTTGAGACCGCCTGCGAGCTGATGCAGCACGCCGGAGACAGGCCCCTTATAAGGAACCTGGCCTTCAATGCCTTCCGGCACGAGCTTCAGCGTGTCACGGACCTCGGCCTGGAAGTAGCGGTCCGCCGAGCCCCGCGCCATGGCGCCGACGGAGCCCATGCCGCGATAGGCCTTGAAGGACCGGCCTTGGTAAAGAAAGACTTCGCCGGGGCTTTCGTCCGTGCCGGCAAGCAGCGAGCCGATCATGACAGCCGATGCTCCGGCGGCGATCGCCTTGGCAAGATCGCCGGAGAATTTGATGCCGCCATCGGCGATGACAGGAATATTCTGTTCCCGCGCCGCTTCGACAGCCGACATGATAGCGGCAAGCTGCGGCACGCCGACGCCGGCGACGATACGGGTCGTGCAGATGGAGCCGGGGCCGATACCGACCTTGACTGCATCGGCGCCGGCATCGATCAGCGCCCGCGTGCCGTCATAGGTGGCAACATTGCCGGCCATGATACGGACGGAGTTGGACAGCTTCTTGACGCGGGTGACGGCATCGAGAACACGTTGCGAATGGCCGTGGGCGGTGTCGACGACCAGAAGGTCGACGCCAGCCTCGATCAGGCGTTCGGCGCGCTCGAAACCATCGTCGCCGACATTGATGGCCGCGGCGGCGCGCAGGCGGCCCTGCGCATCCTTGGAAGCGTTCGGGTTAAGCTGCGACTTCTCGATGTCCTTAACAGTGATCAGGCCGACCAGACGGCTATCGCCGTCGACGACGAGCAGCTTTTCGATACGATGCGTGTGGAGCAGGCGCTTGGCTTCCTGCTGCTGCACGCCATCCTTGACCGTGACGAGATTCTCGCGGGTCATCAGTTCGTAGATCTTTTGCGAGGGGTCAGACGCGAAGCGCACGTCACGATTGGTGAGGATGCCGACGAGGCGATGCGATTTCTCGACGACCGGAATGCCGGAAATGCCGTGCGCCTTCATCAAGGCGAGCGCCTCGGCAAGCGTAGCGTCCGGACCGATGGTGACCGGATTGACCACCATGCCGCTTTCGAACTTCTTGACCTGACGGACTTCTTCGGCCTGCTGCACCGGCGTCAGGTTGCGGTGGATAACGCCGATACCGCCGGCCTGGGCCATGGCAATCGCCAAACGGCTTTCGGTCACCGTATCCATCGCCGCTGAAATAATCGGCAGGTTGAGATCGATATCCTGGGCGATGCGGGTGGCGACATTCGTCTGGCCGGGCATGACCTCGGAGTGTCCCGGCTGCAGGAGCACGTCATCGAATGTCAGAGCATCCAACCCGGTTGGCGTTTCAATAATGCGTGCCATGGCCAATTCCTTCGTCTGTGAAAAACAGGAAAGCCCGGAACGAATCGTCTACCGGGCGATCTTGCAAGTGTTGCTTGGAAGTTGGCGAGGGCTGGTAACACGTCTATGACAGGAAGGGAATAGCAAAAAGCGATGGGCAGCTATGCTAAGCCTTGGTTTCAGTAAGGGATCCAACCTCTACGCTGTGATAATTTCATGCAAATGACTATTGAGGATTCAGACAAGGTGGCACCTATGACGTTCTGGATAGCGAACATCATTGGATTGGCGATCGCTTATCTGCTCGGCTCCATTCCCACGGGCTATCTGGCGGGAAAACTGCTCAAGGGCATCGATCTTCGCGAGCATGGCTCCAAGTCCACCGGTGCAACTAATGTATTACGCATCCTCGGAAAATGGCCCGCTTTGGTGGTGCTCCTGGTCGATGTACTGAAAGGCGCAGGGGCGATCCTCTTTGCCCGTTGGCTCTATCCTTGGCTCGACACACTCACACCGGTCGCTTCGCCGACGGCGCTTGACCCGAACAATCAACAGGTCTTGGTGCCTTGGGCGGTTTGCTTGGCCGGGCTCGCCGCACTGCTGGGGCATAGCCGTCCGATCTGGTTGAATTTTCGAGGCGGCAAGTCCGTCGCAACTGGATTGGGCCTATTGCTGGCGATAACCTGGCCGGTCGGCTTGGGCGCGGTGACGATGTTTGGGATTTTGCTGGCAGTGTTCCGGATTGTTTCCCTGGGATCGATCCTGGCCGCATTGACGGCGATTGCCCTTATCTGCAGCCTGGAGCAGCCGTTGCCCTATCGATTGCTGGTCATTGTGGGCGGTGTTTACGTCATAATACGCCATCGCACCAACATTCAGCGGCTGCTGGCGGGGACAGAGCCTCGCCTTGGGCAGAGCGCAGCGGCCCAGAATTGAAGCCGGCATCGCACGTTTGGCATGTGCGATGCCGACGCCCCCAATTGGCTCACAGATCGAACTGGTAGCTCTTCGGAACATAGCGAAAACCTTCCGGCTGCTTTTCGACGAAACCGACGGCGGGGAAAGGCATGTGGAAGCCGAGGAAGGGGATGCGGTCGGCGGCGATCATGTCGAAGATGCGGCGGCGGGTTTTGGCCGCCTGCGGCTTGTCCAGATCGAAACGCACGTCCCAGTCCGGACGGCCGAGCGACAGGACATAATGGTTGGCGGTGTCGCCGGTCATGACGAGCTGCCTGCCGTCGGATTCCAGGTGGAAAACGAGATGGCCGGGTGTGTGACCTGGTGCCAGCATCGCGGTCATGCCGCGGACGATCTGATCGCCATCCCTAAGGAAGGTCATCTTCTCGGCGAAGGGCACGACGTTGGCGAGGACTGCCTTGTGGCCGCCCTCGGCCGGCGTTCCCTCGCGCGCCTTGTCTGTCCAGAACCCGTATTCGATTTCGCCTGCGACATAGCGAGCATTCGGAAAAGCAGGACCGCCCTCCTCCATCAGCCCGTTGATATGATCGCCATGCAAATGCGTGAGAGCGACGACCGTGATCTGCTCCGGCGTGTAGCCGGCAGCCTTCAGCCCCTCGCGAAAACGGCCCAGGCCACGAGCGCGTCCGGCTGCACCAAAGCCGGTATCGACGACGATCACGTCGGAGCCGGTGTCGATGATGGCGGGCGCGTAGCTGTTCACGAGCTTTTCCGTCGGCAGGAAATTCTGCTCCAGTAATTTGCGAACGGTGTCGGGCGCCTGGTTCGAGCCGAAGGTCTCCCAGGGATTGCCCATGATGCTGGCGCCGTCCTTGACGACGGTGACGGTGCAGGATCCCAATTTGAACCGATGCGTATCCGGGGGCAGGACGGCTGTCATGAACTCACTCCTTATGTTGATGCGCAGCGTAAGCCGCGCCTATCGTCATCGCCGGCGACAGCGGACCGGAAGTTGCGCGTCTACAACCGAAAATTTGGTCATGACAAGACAATCCAATTCCGCTAATACACCGCCGACGTTTTATGCGCTCAGCATTTACATGCTCTTAGCATATGTTAGATCCTGCTTTCCATGCCCTGCGGTGGCGGAATCACGAAGACGTGATCCCCTGTGGTCCATGGAGCGAAATCCAGGATTGGCAGCGACCTCGCATAGGACTACAGAGCGGCTGATCGCGCCAACAGCGATAGCCTTACCGAGACAGACCTATCAAGGCGGATGCCCATGAATCGCATCGTTCCATTGATCCTCGCCGTCGCACTCTTCATGGAACAGATGGATTCCACCGTCATCGCGACAGCGTTGCCGGCCATCGCCAACGACCTCCATGTCGGCCCGATCACGCTGAAGCTGGCCCTGACCTCCTACATGGTGTCGCTCGCCGTCTTCATCCCGATCAGCGGCTGGATGGCGGATCGCTTCGGCGCGAAGAACATTTTCCGCGTCGCCATCTGCGTCTTCGTCATCGGCTCCATCATGTGCGCCTTTTCGGGCGGCCTGCTGGAATTCGTCTTCGCCCGCTTCCTGCAGGGTGTCGGCGGCTCGATGATGACGCCCGTCGGGCGCCTCGTGCTGGTGCGCACCACGCAGAAGAGCGACCTTGTTTCAGCCATGGCGCTGCTTTCCATCCCGGCGCTCGTCGGCCCGCTTGCCGGCCCGCCGCTCGGCGGCTTCATCACCACCTATGCCTCCTGGCACTGGATCTTCCTGATCAACGTGCCCGTCGGCATTCTCGGTGTCATCCTGTCATCGATCTTCCTGCCCGATGTGGAAGCAACCATGCCGCCGAAACTGGATGTCATCGGCTTCCTGCTGACATCTTTTGCAGCCTCCGGCGTCGTCTTCGGCATGTCCGTCATCAGCCTGCCGGCCCTGCCGCCCTATATCGGCATCTCGGCCGCCGTTATCGGCTTCGTCTGCGGCTTCCTCTATATCGGCCATGCGCGCCGGCATCCGGCGCCGATCCTCGATTTCACGCTGCTGAAGAACGCCACCTTCCGCGCCTCGGTGACGGGCGGCACGCTGTTCCGCATCTGCATCGGCGCCATGCCCTTTCTGACACCGCTGATGCTCCAGCTCGGCTTCGGCCTCAATCCGTTCCAGTCCGGCCTCATCACCTTTGCCGGCGCGATCGGCGCGATCTCTACCAAGTTCATCGCGCGGCGCGTCTTCACCGCCGTCGGCTTCAAGACGGCGTTGCTTTCGGCTGCCGCCGTTACGACAGTCACGACGATCTGCACCGGTCTTTTCCAGCCGTGGACGCCGCATCTCATCATCGTCGGCATCCTGCTGGTCGGCGGCTTCTCGCGCTCGTTCTTCTTCACCGGCATCAATGCGCTCGCCTTTGCCGATATCACCGACAAGCAGGCGAGCCAGGCGACATCGATGAGCTCGGTCATGCAGCAAATCAGCCTGGCGCTCGGCGTTGCCGTCGCCGCCATGATCCTGGAAACCTCGACCTTCTTCAGCGGCACGCAGCTACAGGTCCGCGATTTCCACATCGCGTTCTTCTGCATTTCGATCCTGACCGTGGTCGCCACCATCCCCTTCATCCGAATGGATCGCAGCGCCGGCGCCATGGTTTCCGGCCACAAGGCTGGCCTCAAGCGTGTCGCAGCGGTACAGCCGCAGGTAGAGCAGACGGTCGCAAAGTGACGGTCCAGCCCTCATTGCGCTTCAGCCAAACGGCAGCGCAATGAGGGTTTCGTCAGTTTAGCGATCGAGGGTCGCCGAATTTAGCGCTCGGCGGCGGCTTGCTCTTCTTCCGTCTCGCCTTCCGGCTTCCGGCCCTTGAAGCCTTTCGCCAGCAGGAACATTTCCACCGACTCGGCTCTGGATGCGCCGGGCTTTACATGGATGACCTGACGGAAATTCTGCTTGAGGAAGGTCAAGAGGTCGCGCTCCGTACCGCCCTGGAAGGTCTTGGCAAGGAAGTGTCCGCCTTCGGCCAGCACCTCGACGGCGAAATGGGCTGCCACTTCGCAGAGATGCATGGTTCGCAGGTGGTCGGTGCGGTGATGGCCCGTCGTCGGCGCGGCCATATCCGACAGCACCAGATCGGGCGTACCTCCGACCGCATCGATCAGCCGCTGCGGCGCATCCGGCTCCAGAAAGTCGAGCTGCAGGATGCTGACGCCTGGAATCGGGGCCATTTCTAGGAAGTCGATCGCGGCGACGCGGATATCCTCCTCGGTCGAGTCGGTCACTTTGGCGGCGATTTGCGACCAACTGCCCGGAGCGGCACCCAGATCGATGATGCGTCGAGCGCCCTTGAGGATCTGATGCTTCTCGTCGATCTCCAGCAGCTTGAAGGCGGCGCGGGCGCGGTAACCTTCAAGCTGGGCGCGCTGCACATAGGGATCGTTGATATGGCGCTGCAGCCATTGGCGCGACGAAGCCTTCAGCTTCTTTTTCTTGACGCGCTGGCCGAGCTTGCGGCCCGTGCGGTTGCCGGCGATGGTTGGCTTGGTCACGTCTGCGGCCCCTTCATATCCCTCGGTCGATGACCCCGGCGCGAGCGACCCCGCCGCCAAACGCCATCGTCTGCCATCATGTCGGTCAGCAATCCCTCGCGCAGGCCGCGATCGGCAACGCGCATGCGCGGGCTCGGCCAACGGCGGCGGATCGCCTCCAGAATGGCACAGCCTGCCAGCACCAGATCGGCGCGATCCGGCCCGATGCAGGGATTGGCGGCGCGGCCGGCAAAATCCCAGGACAGGAGCTTGGCCTGCATCGCGCTCACTTCATCATCCGACAGCCAGACGCCGTCGACCCTGCGGCGATCGTAGCGCGGCAAGTCGAGATGGACGCCGGCAAGCGTCGTCACCGTGCCCGAAGTCCCGATCAGGTGGAAATCGCCGCTGTCGCGCGCGGCGCCATGCACCGGCGGGCAATCGAAACGCTCGAGCATGCGCTGAACTTCGGTGACCATGGTCTCGAACAGTTCAGGCGTTACATCGCGGCCGCCATGCCGCTCGGAGAGTGTGACGACACCGACGGGCAGCGAGGTCCAATGGGTGATGTGATTGGCCAGCCGGCTGGATCGGTTCTCGCCGATACGGATGACGGCAATCTCGGAGGAGCCGCCGCCGATATCGAACAGAACGACAGAGCGCGCCTCCGGCCCCACGAGCGACGAGCAGCCCGACACGGCAAGCCGCGCCTCGGTTTCGCGGTCGATGATTTCGAGCTGCAGACCGGTTTCTTCGGTCACGCGAGACAGAAACGCTTCCCCATTGTCGGCGGCGCGGCAGGCCTCGGTCGCGATCAGCCGCATACGCCGGATTTCACGCGTTTTCAGCTTGGCGGCGCAGATGCGCAGCGCCTCCACGGCCCGATCCATGGCCTCGCTCGACAGACGTCCGCTGGCACCGAGCCCTTCACCAAGACGCACGATGCGCGAAAAGGCATCAACCACCCGGAACTGGCCCGGACGTGTCGGCTGTGCAATCAGCAGACGGCAATTGTTGGTGCCGAGGTCGAGGGCCGCATAGAGGTCGAGTGGCCGGGAATCGGCGTCGGCATAGTGGTGATGTTGGCCCTGCCCTTCACGGCGCGGCGGCGATTGCCTGATCTGGCGATGCTCGTCATGGGCCACTGACGCATGCGCGTTCGAAGGTGCATTGGCAGGCGCGACGATCTGCGCCACTTTCTCATGCACCAGAGGCCGGCCCTGCAGGCCACGCTTGCTGCGATGCTTGCGCCGGTTCTTGCCGCTTTTATGCGAAGACGGATGGCCATGATCCGGCGAGGCACGATGCTCAGCCGGTGCCGAAAGCTGCTGTATCTGGGAAGCAGACTGCGCGCCACCTTGGGCTGCGCGTGCACGGCGCCGGCGCTTGCGCTTTTTGGCCGGTAAGCCAGCCTCATCCTCTGCTGGGCGTTGCGCCACCTGGCTGGACTTGCCTGCCTGGGCGGCCTCCGCAGAATGAGCGTTCGGACGGCCATGACCGCGCTTACGCTTCGCGCGCCGGGAGGATTTACCCTTCCTGCGCTCTGCTGCCGACGCCCCGTCTGCCTGCGGCGCTAGGCCGCTGTCGGGGTCACTCACGTATCTTTTCCACCGCGCCGCGCAAGGTCCCTGAAGGTATGCTGCTGGCACTCGTTCGATTTTCGTTGGGCAAAGAATACCAGCAGGATGGGTTTTCGCCAAATTCTTTTTGAATCACGCCATTTTAGTCGCGCGCCAAACAGCCCTCAGGCGATCAGATGCGCCCTGACATCAGCCGCAAGTTGCTCCATCCGGTCGATCGGCGCATGCCCGATCAGCATGAAGGCGTGGCTGGCGCTCGACCAATAGACGACATTCATGCCCTTGCGATTTTCCATGTCCGGCGCCGCCGCACCCTTGGCGGATCGGACGATGCAGAGCGCCATGGGACCGCTTTCCGGATCGAGATAGGCGATCTGAGCCAGCGGCTTGCTGTCATAATTCAGGATCTGAGCACGCTTGAACTCGACACCCGGCATGGCGACGGCTTCGGGCGCCAGCGACAGATTCAATTTGGCACCGACTTCATTCAATTGCGCAACCTGCTGCGCGCGATCGCCGGCCGGAGCACTCAGCGTATCCACCGTGTAAAGCGAGAGATATTCGGCCACCACTGCACGCCATTCGGCATCCTCGTCCGGCTGCGAACGCTTACGGCCGATACCAATCACTGCACGGTCGACAGCAATGGCGGCGACGAAACTCGCGGCCATTGCGGCCAGGAAACCGCGGCGGCCGATGCCAGCGGCGCGGACCTTGTCCTCCTTGGACGAGGGAATGGCGGCAAGCATGGCATCCAGCTTCGCAGCCGGTGCCTCATCAAGCATCGGCTGGAATGCCTCTGCGAAGGGCAAGGTGCTGCGCGACAGAAAATCGAATCGTTCCGCCACCTGCTCGTCGTCGGCGATCAATCGTTCGATCCGCTCGCGCTCGGCAGCATTCAGCTCGCCATCGATGAAGGCGGTGAGCTGCTCGTCCGAGGGCATCTGTCCTTTATGCGATTCACTCATTTCCATTCCCCAGTCGCTCACCTCCGGATGATTTTCCGTCCGCCGCTATCCCCATGCCTTCGGCGAGTTTCGCCCGCGCCGCCGCCAACCGGCTCATGACCGTGCCGATCGGCACATCAAGAACGTCGGCCACCTCGCGATAAGAAAGCCCTTCGACATAGGCCAGGAACACCGCGGTGCGCTGCGCTTCCGGCAGGGCCTGAACGCGCTGCAACACCTGCCCGGCCAGAACATGCGTTTCGGTTTCGCGAGCACCATCAAATACGAGGGTCTCATCGGCATCGACAAAGCCCTGCCCCATACGCACTCGGCGCGATCGGACCTCGTTCAGCCAGATCGAATGCAGGATGGCAAAGAGCCAGCGGTCGAGCCTCGTGCCGGCGGTAAACTGCGCCGCCCGTTCCAGAGCCCTGACACAGGTCGCCTGTACAAGATCGTCGGCCACGTCGCGCTGACGCGACAGCACGACACCATAGCGCCACAGCCGCGTCAGATGTTGGGACAGGCCTGCCCTGATATCCTCTTCGCTCGCTATGGCATCCTCCGCCGCTTTCGCATGTCCGGGAGCCGCCGATCTTTTTGGCGGCTCCGTTGCCGTCAGACTATAAGCAGAAATTGCGCCACGAGCGACCGGCATCACTCCCATATCCCTCGCAAAGCTCCCTGCTTCTCGTCTTTATCCCCGGCGCTGACCTGCGATCACAAGCTGGACGGATTCATGATCGCGGCGTGGAGATCGCGATATTCCTCACAGCTCGTGTTGCCGCAGAGCGTCTTGATCGTGTTCAGCTGGTCCTTGGCGAGGTCCATCTGGCCCTTGATGACGTAGGCTTCGCCGAGATATTCACGAACCAGCGTGTACTTCGGATCCATGGCGACGGACTTCTGGTAATAGGAAATGCCTTCGTCCGTGCGGCCTAGCTTGCGGGTAACATAGCCGCGATAGTTCAGCGCTTCCGCCGTGTTCGGGTTCTTCATCGTGTCGAGAACGGCCAGGGCTTCCTCGTAGCGATGATCCTTCTTGGCGAGCGAATAGGCGTAGTCGGCGCGGTTTTCGTCGGTGACGTTGGCGCTCTGCTGCTTGACGCACTTCTTCGCCTTCTGATCGTAGATCTCGCCCTTCTTGCAGGTCGGCGTCGTACTGGAATCGTCGCCTGCGGCGAAGGTGGGAACGGCGAAAGCGCCGAGGGTCAGGCTTGCACCGAGGGCGATGGAAGCCAGGCGAAATGCTTTGGTCGTCATGGAATGTCTCCTTGGCAAAATGAACGTTGCGAGGGGAGAACACACCGTCTGCATATTTTATTCGAACGACCCCGGAATTTTTTCGACATATCCTATGTCGAGACGCCGTCACTCTTTCGTGACTGCTCCGGCATCGAATAGACCACCTCTATCACGTGTTTCAGCCGACATGCCCCTCAAGGGCGCAGGAGAAACTCGTGACCGATACCGTCAAACTTCTAAGCCTTGCCGTCGCAACGCCCGACAATATCATTCTCCAGACCGACGCTGCCGAGACGGCTGGCCGTCTGTTCTCGGACCGCTTTCAGGACTTCAAATATCTCGCCCGCGTGTTCGAAAGCACCGGCATCCGCAAGCGCCATGTGGCGCGGCCGCTTTGCTGGTTCAAAGAGCCGCATGGCTGGCAGGATCGCATGGCCGCCTATACAGAGGTGGCCTCGGAGCTTTTCCGCCGGACGGCGGCTGCAGCGCTGCAACGCGCCGGTCTTGAGGCCCGGCATGTGGACTGCGTTGTTACCGTCTCATCCACCGGACTTACGACGCCGAGCCTCGACGCTCGGCTCGCCGGCTTGATGGGTTTTCGCAGCGATATCGAGCGCGTGCCGGTCTTCGGGCTCGGCTGTGCAGCCGGCGTATCCGGTCTTGCGGTCGCGACGAAGATGGCACGAAGCCGTCCGGGCGCTGTTGTCCTTTTTATCTCGATCGAACTCTGCTCCCTTGCCTTTCGGCTCGACGAACTGACACGGCCCAACATCATTGCCACCGCGCTGTTTGGCGATGGAGCAGCAGCCTGCGTGCTGCGGGCCGGCGAAGGCGGAATTGCAGAGATCGAATCGACGGGCGAACATCTTTTCCCCGACAGCCTCAGCATCATGGGCTGGAAAATCGACGATACCGGCTTCGGCATCATCCTCGAACAATCGCTGCCAATCTTTGCCGAAACGCATCTCAAGAGCGCCGTTGCCGGCATCCTGGAGCGATCCCGGCTATTACTCTCGGATATCGACCGCTTCATCTGTCATCCCGGCGGCGCCAAGGTACTGGCGGCTCTCGAAAGCGCGCTCGGCCTTGAAGAAGGCTCGCTCGATATCGAACGCGAGGTGATCCGCGACTACGGCAACATGTCCTCGCCCACCGTAATGTTCGTGCTCGAGCGCGCGATCACGGCTGGCTTGCCGGAACGTTCCGCCCTGCTTGCCATGGGGCCGGGATTTTCGGCAAGCTGCATCACCTTGAAGAGGGTCGCCTGATGCTGTGGCCTTCGATCACGCTTCTGGCCTTCGTGACGCTGCAGCGACTGGCGGAGCTCATCTATGCAAGGCATAACACCGCAGCACTCCTTGCCCGCGGAGCCCATGAACATGCAGCGGAGCACTATCCCTTCATGGTGGCGATGCATGCGGCCTGGCTGATCGGATTATGGTTCTTAGCCATCGGCCGGCCGGTCGATCCCTTCTGGTTCGTGCTGTTCATGGTGCTGCAGGCGACGCGCCTCTGGGTGCTGGCGACGCTTGGGGAACGCTGGACGACGCGCATCATCATATTGCCCGGCGCCGCTCTGGTGACCAAAGGTCCCTATCGTTTCCTCAGCCATCCCAACTATGCCGTCGTCGTCGGCGAGATCGCCGTGCTGCCGCTTGCTTTCGGGCTGCCGCTTTATGCCGCAATCTTTTCTGTGCTCAACGGCATCATTCTCGCAATCCGAATCCGCGCCGAAAACACCGGCCTGCGACAGACTGCAAACTGATCCGCATTTTTCAATTGCGCCGCTCAAATTTGGCAGGCATTTTCGATGCTTAGAGCACGGTCAGGCCATGCGGAACGACCGGGCGGCAATGCAATAGGCATGCGGATAGCAGGATAAGATGACAAAGGACGCAATCGTTCTCGGCGCAGGCATCGTCGGCGTTTCGACGGCAATCCATCTGCAGCGGCGGGGGCGGCAAGTCGTCCTCGTCGACCGCCAGCCACCAGGCCAGGGAACATCCTTCGGCAATGCCGGCCTGATCCAGCGCGAAGGTGTCGTGCCCTACGGCTTTCCGCAACAGTTCGGCCTGCTGCTGCGCTATGCCTTCAACAACCGCATCGACGCGCATTATCATCTGCGCGCCCTGCCGGCGCAGATCGCCTTCCTCGCCCGCTATTGGTGGAACTCCAACACCAAGCGTCACGAGATGATTTCGCGCGCCTATGCGCCGCTGATCGAACATTCCGTCAGCGAGCACAACGATCTCATCGAAGCCTCGCATGCCGAAGAGCTCATTCGCAAGAACGGATGGGTGGAACTGTTCCGTTCGAACGAGAAGCGCGACGCCGAGTTTGCCGAGGCCGAGCGCCTCAACCGCGAATTCGGGATCGGCTACGACGCACTGAGCAACGCGGAGATCACAACCATGGAGCCGCATCTCAGAGGCAATTTTTCCGGCGCGCTTCGCTGGCGCGACCCCTGGTCTGTGCTCGACCCGCATGGGCTGACGGCGACCTATCGCCGCTATTTCGAAAGCATTGGCGGCCGTGTGACGACCGGGGATGCCGTCTCGCTCGGCATGGCCGGCTCGGCCTGGAGAATGGTGACGGCGGAAGGGTCGATCGAGGCGGAGGATGTCGTCGTCGCACTCGGCCCCTGGGCCGATATCGTGACGAAACGCTTCGGCTATGCCTTTCCGCTCGGGGTCAAGCGCGGCTATCACATGCATTACGCCGCCGAGGGCAATGCCATCCTCAACAACTGGACGCTGGATGCCGAGCGCGGCTACCTGCTGGCACCGATGAGCCGCGGCATTCGTCTGACAACGGGCGCCGAATTCGCCCTGCGCGATGCTCCCAAGACACCGGTCCAGCTCGACCGTGCCGAGGCCGTCGCGCGTACCACCTTCCCGCTCGGCGAGCGGCTCGACCCGGAACCCTGGATGGGCGCGCGGCCTTGCACGCCAGACATGATGCCGATCATCGGCAAGGCGCCACGGCACAACGGCCTATGGTTTGCTTTCGGCCACGCTCATCACGGGCTGACGCTCGGGCCCGTGACCGGCCGCGTGCTCGCCGAGCTCATTACCGGCGAAAAGCCCTTTATCGATATTTCGGCTTATGCTCCGGGCCGGTTTGCACCGTAAGCTTATGATTTAGAGAATTGCTTTCAAGCTTTTGACAGAGGCATCGACGATCTCTTCGATCGTGGCGTCAATGTCGACCGTGACGACGCCGGGCTCGCCGGTCGGCACTTCCAAAGTCTGCAATTGGCTTTCGAGCAGCGACGTCGGCATGAAATGCCCCTTGCGCTCGCCCATACGCTTCGTCAGCAGCTCTTTCGAGCCTTCGAGATAGATGAAATAGAGGTGGCCACCGGCAGACGCCCGCAGCCGTTCGCGATAGACGCGCTTCAGCGCCGAGCAGGTAACGGCAACGCCTTCGCCTTTCGCAAGACTTGCCGATATTTCCTGGCCGATCTTTTCCAGCCAGGGCCAGCGATCCTCGTCCGTCAGGGGGATGCCCTTGCTCATCTTCTCGACGTTGGCGGCCGGATGCAGGGCATCGCCTTCGATGAAATGGATGCCGAGCTTGGCCGCGATACCCTCTCCGATCGAGGATTTACCGCTGCCGCTCACACCCATGACGATGATGGCAAACGGGATTTTGGATGTTTCACTCATGTTGTCTTCTGCCTTGAATGACGGATGCCAATGATCGTCAGGCGGGTCTGCCGTCGACGCATCCGATTGCCTGGCCCCTCACCCTAGCCCTCTCCCCGTAAACGGGGCGAGGGAACGACGGAGCAAGCCAATCGGTCACCGCGCCTAGGACAAGCAGCGCTAGGCAAGATCAGCCCCCTCGCCCCGTTTACGGGGAGAGGGTTGGGGTGAGGGGCAAGCAACAAGAGGCGAAAGTCGAACCTGCCCGATTCGCAACTTGGATCAATCCAGCGGAAAGAAACAGGAAAATTTATGCGTTCCCTCGCCCGCCAGTTCCGGTTCGACCTGCCGGCACTTGTCCTGGGCGCGCCAGCAGCGCGGATTGAAGTGGCATCCCTTCGGCGGATTGAGCGGCGACGGCAGCTCGCCCTGCAGGCGGATGCGGTTCTTCTCGCGATCCGGATCGGCGATCGGCGTCGCCGACAGAAGGGCAGCAGTATAGGGATGGCGCGGCCGGCTGAAGACCTCTTCGGCCGTGCCGGTTTCCACCGGACGTCCGAGATACATGACCATCACATCGTCTGCGATATGACGCACGACGGAGAGGCCATGCGAGATGAAGAGATAGGCAAGCCCCATCTCTTTCTGCAGGTCCATCAAAAGGTTCAGGACTTGCGCCTGAATCGACAGATCGAGTGCGGACACCGGCTCATCGAGCACCAGCACCTTCGGCCGCAGCATCAGGGCGCGCGCAATGGCGATGCGCTGGCGCTGGCCGCCCGAAAACATATGCGGATAACGATCATAGTGCTCTGGGCGCAGACCGACGCGTGCCATCATCTCCTCCACCTTGCGGCGGCGGGTGGCAGCATCGTCATCCGTGTTGATCTTCAGCGGCTCTTCCAGGATCGAGCCGACCTTCTGGCGCGGGTTCAGCGAGCCATAGGGGTTCTGGAACACGATCTGCACCGCGCTGCGCAGGCTGCGATCGCCCAGCCTGGCGGGCTTGCCGTCGATCAGCAATTCGCCGGCCGTCGGGTTTTCGATCATCGTCACGAGGCGAGCGAGCGTCGACTTGCCGCAGCCGGATTCACCGACCACGGCAAGCGTGCGGCCCGACTGCAGGCTGAAACTGACGCCGTTCAGCGCCTTGACGGTCGCTTCCGGTTTGAAGGTGCCGCGCTTGACGGTGTAGAAGCGGGCGAGGTCGCGCCCTTCGAGAACAGCGCCGGTCATGCGGCACCTCCTGCTTTTTGCGTGGTGGCAATGCCGGGATGGCCGAGCGGCTTGCCATGTTGCAGCGGATAATTGCATAGGGCTACGCCCAGTTCGGGCCCCTGACGCTTGACGCCCTTGTCGCATTCCAGCGTTGCAAAGGAGCAGCGCGGCGCAAAGAGACAGCCAGTCGGCCGATCGTGCTGACCGGGAACGACGCCGGCGATCGATGGCAGGCGCTCGCCGACCTCGGCGCGCTCCGGCAGAGCCGAAAGAAGGGCTGCGGTATAGGGATGATGCGGATCGCGGAACAGTTCCTTGACCGGCTGCTCCTCGACCTTCTGGCCGGCATATTGCACCTGCACGCGCTCCGCCGTTTCGGCGACGACGCCCATGTCGTGGGTAATGAGCACGAGCGCCATGCCCTGCTCCCGCTGCAAGCGCACGAGCAGGTCGAGGATCTGCGCCTGGATCGTCACGTCGAGGGCGGTCGTGGGCTCGTCTGCGATCAGCAGCTTCGGATTGCAGGCGAGAGCCATGGCGATCATGACGCGCTGGCTCATACCACCGGACATCTGATGCGGGAAGTTCGACAGGCGATCCGCAGGGGCTGGAATGCCGACGAGATTCAACAGCTCGATCGAGCGTTCACGGCGCGCCTTGCGGTCGAGGCCCATATGGATGCGGAGCGTCTCGCCGAGCTGGAAGCCGACCGTGAAGCACGGGTTGAGGCTCGACATCGGCTCCTGGAAGATCATGGCCATGTCCTTGCCGATGATCTTGCGGCGCTGACGCGAGGAGATACCGCGCAGGTCCTTGCCATCGAACATCATGCGGTCGGCGGTGATCTTCGCCGTCCAGGGCAGAAGGCCCATCATGGCAAGCATGGATACGGATTTGCCGGAACCAGATTCGCCGACGATCGACAGGATTTCTCCCTTGTCGCATGTCAGCGAGACGCCATCGACCGCCCGGAACAAGCCGGACGAGGTCTGGAATTCGACGGAGAGGTTTTCAATATCGAGGAGTGCCATTACGACCTCTTCAGCTTCGGGTCGAAGGCATCGCGCAGGCCGTCGCCCATCAGGTTGATGGCGAGCACCGTGATCAGGATGCAGAGACCGGGGAAAGTAACGAGCCAGGGGTTGCTCTGGAAGAATTCGCGCGAGTCGGCGAGCATCGTGCCCCATTCCGGCGTCGGCGGCTGGGCGCCTTGGCCGAGAAAGCCGAGCGCGGCGGCTTCGAGAATGGCGGCCGAGAAGGCGAGTGTCGCCTGCACGATCAGCGGACCCAGACAGTTCGGAAGTATGGTCTTGAACATCAGCCGCAGATGGCCCGCGCCGGCAACCCGCGAGGCGATGACATATTCCTTGTCCCGCTCGGCCATGACGGAGGCGCGCGTCAGACGGACGAAATGCGGCTGGTTGACGATCGAGATTGCGATCATCGCATTGATCAGACCCGGGCCGAGGATTGCCACGAGCACCAGGGCGAGCAGCAGCGACGGAACCGCAAGAATGATGTCCATGACACGCATGATGATCGTGTCGATACGACCACGGGCATAGCCGGCGACAAGTCCGATCAAAATGCCGACTATCGCCGAAAGCGAGGCGACGACGAGGCCGATGAACAGCGAGAAGCGCGTGCCGTAAATGAGGCGCGACAGGAGATCGCGACCGTTGGCATCGGTGCCGAGCAGGAAACTGCTGTTGCTGCCCTCCGCCCAGGCGGGCGGCAGGCGCTGCATATCGCTGCCGTAGGCAATATCGGGATTATGCGGCGCCACGACGCCGGCAAAGATTGCCAGAAACAGGACGAAGAGGAAGATCGCAAGGCCGATGACGGCGCCCTTGTTGCGAGAGAAATAATACCAGAACTCCGCAAGAGCGGAAGGACGGTCGGATTTGACACTAACCGTTTTGACGCTAACCGTGCTCATGGGCCGCTCCTAGTGACGAATGCGTGGATTGACGAAGCCGTAGAGCAGGTCGACGACGAGATTGACGAGCATGACGATGCCGGCGATCAGCAACAAGCCGCCCTGCACCACCGGATAATCGCGCTTGAAGACCGCATCGATCATCCATTTGCCGATACCCGGCCAGGAGAAGATGCTTTCCGTCAGGATGGCGCCGCCGAGCAGCACGCCGACCTGCAGGCCAATCGTGGTGACGACGGGGATCATCGCATTGCGCAGTGCATGCACGGAAACGACGCGCAGCGGCGAGAGGCCCTTGGAGCGGGCCGTACGCACATAATCCTCGCCGAGCACTTCGAGCATCGCCGAGCGCGTTTGGCGGGCGATAACGGCGAGCGGGATCGTGCCAAGCACGATGGTCGGCAGGATCAGCGAATTAAAAGCGGACCAGAAGGCGCCCTTTTGGCCGGACAGAAGGCTATCGATCAGCATGAAGCCGGTGATCGGCTTGAAGAAATAGATGAGACCGATACGGCCCGAAACCGGCGTCCAGTGCAGATAGCCGTTGAAGACGATGATAAGCAGCAAGCCCCACCAGAAGATCGGCATGGAATAGCCGACGAGGGCGACACCCATGACGCTCTGGTCGAACCATGTGCCCCGCTTCACGGCGGCAAAAACGCCGGCCGGTATGCCAAGACAGATCGCGAGGATCATGGCACAGATCGACAGCTCGAGCGTGGCCGGGAAGAAGGTCAAAAAGTCAGTCAGCACGTCACGCTTTGTGGTGATCGAGGTGCCGAGATCGCCATGAAGGGCATTCCAGATATATCGACCGTACTGCACGACCATCGGCTGGTCGTAGCCGAGATCGTGGGTGATCTGCGCATGGCGTTCCGGCGACATGACGCGTTCGCCCGACAGCAGCATGACAGGATCGCCGGGAAGCAGGCGGATGAAAGAGAAGGCGACGATCGATACGCCGAGGAATGTCGGTATCAGCACCGCTAGCCGGCTGAGAAGAAATCGCAACATGGCAGATGTCCAAATTTTTCCGGCGGTCAGACAGAGTGTCTGACCGCCGGGTCGCCCGGTCCTAGCCGGGCATTCTCACAGATTTTTCGTTATTCGGCGATATCCACGCCGTCGAAGCGGTGAACGCCAACCGGATCCTGATGATAACCGGAGACATTCTTCGTCATCGGGACGAACTCTTCCGAATGGTCGATGGTCATCCACGGTGCTTCGCGCTTGAAGACGACCTGGGCCTGTTCGTAGAGCTTGGTGCGCTCCTTGACGTCAGCCGTCTGCTTGGCCTTCTTCACTAGATCGTCGAATTCCTTGTTGCACCACTGCGCACGGTTGTTGCCGCCGACAGCGTCGCAGCCGAGCAGCGTGTCAAGGAAGTTGTCCGGATCGCCGTTGTCACCGGTCCAGCCGAGGATGGCTGCGCCGTCACGGTCCTTGGCGGAGGAGAGCTTCAGGTACTGGGCCCAGTCATAGGTGACGATCTCGACCTTGACGCCGATCTTCGCAAGGTCCGCCTGCATCAGCTCGGCAGCGCGGCGGGCGTTCAGCATGTACGGGCGCGACACCGGCATCGCCCAGATCTTCATGCTGAGATCCTTGACGCCGGCCTTTTCGAGCAGCTTCTTGGCTTCTTCCGGATTGAAGGCGTCGTCCTTGATGTCCTTGTTGTAGGACCACATGGTCGGCGGGATCGGGTTGGTCGCAACCTTACCGGAGCCCTGGAAGACGGCGTCGACAATGGCCTGCTTGTTGACAGCCATGTTGATCGCCTTGCGCACTTCGACCTTGTCGAACGGAGCGACCAGCGTATTGTAGGCGAGGTAGGAGACGTTCAGGCCGGCCTGCTCAAGAACCTTGAGGTTCTTGTCGGCCTTGAGGTCCTTGATATCGGCCGCATTCGGGTAAGGCATGATGTTGCACTCGCCCGACTTCAGCTTCTGCGCGCGGACGGAGGCGTCGGGCGTGATCGCGAAGACGAGATCGTCGATCTTTTCCTTGCCCTTGAAGTAGGTTTCGTTTGCCTTGTAGCGGATGACGGCATCCGGCTGATAGGCGACGAAGGCGAATGGACCGGTGCCGAGCGGCTGCTGGTTCATCTGCTCCATCTTCTTGTCGGCCTGCAGCTTGTCTGCATATTCCTTCGAGAGGATCGAAGCGAAGTCCATGGCAAGGTCAGCGAGGAAGGGAGCTTCCGGACGGTTCAGGACGAATTTGACAGTGAGGTCGTCAACCTTGTCGATCGACTTGATGAGCTTCGGGAAACCCATACCATCGGCATATTCATAAGAGCCGCCGGCGACATACTTTGCCCAGGGGCTGTCCGTGCCCAGCTGACGGCTGATCGAGAAGATAACGTCATCGGCGTTAAAATCGCGCGTCGGCGTGAAATAGTCGTTCGTTTGGAACTTCACGCCCTTGCGGAGCTTGAAGGTGTATTCCTTGCCGTCCGGAGACACGGTCCAGCTTTCCGCGAGACCCGGCTCGATTTCGGTGCTGCCATGCTTAAATTCGACAAGGCGGCTATAGACTGTGCGCGACGCGGCGTCGAAAGTATTGCCTCCGGTGTAGAGACCCGGGTCAAAACCTTCCGGCGAGCTTTCCGAGCAATAGACAAGCGTTTTTGACCAGGCGGACGTCGCCATGACCGAAGCCAAGGCTGTCACTGCCAGCAGGACAGAAATCTTTTTCATGATATCGTTTCCCAGATTTGTTATTCTTTTGAAGCCGTGGACACCACCAGAGGTTCCCATCCGGATCGCGCCGATGGAACTTTATTTTAAGTTTGAAAGCAACAAGCGCCGCCTAAAATTTTTCCAATTTCTAGAGTTTGGAAATTTTTGGATGAAAAAACCACTGGATTGATAATTTTCTGGCAAAAAACTGCATGCTTTTAGTGGATTCGGAACGAATTGCCGTTTTCCTCTTTCAATCCGCCAACCACCTATTGCCCCGGATGGGAGGCAATACAAACGAAAATCCGCAGCTACCGGCGGTAACTGCGGACCGAAACCTGTTCGAATTTCAGACGACTGATCAGGCGGCCGGGGCTGCGATCACCGGCTTCTTCGCGATCGCCTTGTGATCCTTGTCGGTGAGGCCAAGGAGGAAATTGATCTGGGGGCGGGCCTTGACGAGGTCGTCGATGGAATATTCGGTCAGAACGTCGAAGAAGGCGTTGAGCGCCTTGCGCAACGCCGAGTTGAGGCCGCAGCTATCGACCAACGGGCATTCCACCACGCCGTCCTCGAAGCATTCCGCCATGGCGAAACTGTCCTCGGTGACGCGGACGACATCGAACAGGCTGATATCGGTCGCGGGTTTGCCAAGGCGTACGCCGCCATTGCGGCCACGCACCGTTTCGACGAGGCCTGCCTTCGTCAACGGCTGCAGAATCTTGAAGAGGAACAGTTCGGACACGCTGTATGCCTTGGCGATTTCCGGAATTCGGCTCAGATGGCCTTCATTGGCGGCGCAATACATCAGCATGCGCACTGCGTAATTGGTCTGCTTGGTCAAACGCATGCCGATCTCCTGGAATCGAGGCTGCTTAGGGGCTGATCCCGTATATAGTGGCTTTCTTAGTTTTGAACAATTCCAAAATATGAAATTCATATTCAGCTTATTTAGAAAGCCGGCCGTCCAGCCCGTGCCGATCTCCAACCGGCCATGTCCAAACTTATGGCACGGAAATCCAGACCGCCATTTCGCAGCCGCCCGGCTCGCGGAAATGAAACCGCCGGCCGCCGGGAAAATCGAAGGCGGGACGGGTGATGACGCCGCCGGCGAATTCGACGGCGCGCTGGGCAGCCTCCAGATCGGTGGTACGCACGACGGGCAGCGGCGTGCCGGCCGCCTCTCCCGCATCTCCGTCAATGCCGGCATCTATCCCGGCCGCCTCGATGACATGGTAGGTCGGTCCATAGCTGACAAAGCTCCAGTCGAAGGCTTCTTCGAAGAAGCGGCGGGTCTTTAGGCCGTCTTTCGACGGAAATTCGAGATAGTCGATCTGATAGGTTATGGCCATCGCTCGGCCCTCCCGTTGTTCTTGTTTTGTTCTAAATGAAAACAGCGGCAATGACAAGATGACTCCGTCGAAAACAAACGCAATAGAAAAGCCGCCGTCCGAAAGGTGTCGGACGACGGCCGATGGAAGCCAATGATTGCGATGCTTATTTCATCGTCGGCATGACGAACTCGGCGCCATCCTTGATACCGGACGGCCAGCGGGCGGTGATCGTCTTCGTGCGCGTCCAGAACTTGATGGAGTCCGTGCCGTGCTGGTTGAGGTCACCGAAGCTCGAAGCTTTCCAGCCGCCGAAAGAGTGGTAGGCGAGCGGAACCGGGATCGGAACGTTGACGCCGATCATGCCGATATTGATGCGTGAAGCGAAATCGCGGGCCGCATCGCCGTCACGGGTGTAGATGGCGACGCCGTTGCCGTATTCGTGCTTCATCGGCAGGTCGAGCGCTTCCTCGTAGTTCTTCGCGCGGACGACCGAGAGGACCGGTCCGAAGATCTCGGTCTTGTAGATGTCCATGTCGGGCTTGACATGGTCGAACAGCGTGCCGCCGACGAAATAGCCGTCCTCATAGCCCTGAAGCTTGAAGCCGCGGCCGTCGACGACCAGCTTGGCGCCTTCTTCGACGCCGCGGTCGATCAGGCCATTGACGCGGTTATAGGCATCATTGGTGACGAGCGGGCCCATGTCGGCCTTATCATCGGTGTAGGGGCCGATGCGCAGGGATTCGATCTTCGGAACCAGCTTTTCGACGAGCCGGTTGGCAGTCTCCTCGCCCACCGGGACGGCGACCGATACCGCCATGCAGCGCTCGCCGGCCGAGCCGTAGCCTGCACCCATCAGGGCGTTGACGGCCTGGTCCATATCGGCATCGGGCATGATGATCATGTGGTTCTTGGCGCCGCCGAAGCACTGGGCGCGCTTGCCGTTCATCGCGGCCGTGCCATAGACGTATCGGGCGATCGGCGTGGAGCCGACGAAGGAAACGGCAGCGATATCCGGATCGGTCAGGATGGCGTCGACGGCGGCCTTGTCGCCATTGACGACGTTGAGGATGCCGGCAGGCAGGCCGGCTTCGATCATCAGTTCGGCCAAACGAAGCGGCACGGAGGGATCGCGCTCAGACGGCTTAAGGATGAAGGCATTGCCGCAGGCGATTGCCGGGGCGAACATCCACATCGGGATCATGGCCGGGAAGTTGAACGGCGTGATGCCCGCGCCGACCCCGACAGCCTGGCGGATGGAATACATGTCGATCGCCGGGCCGGCGCCTTCGGTGAACTCGCCCTTCTGCAGATGTGGAATGCCGCAGACGAATTCGCAGACTTCGAGGCCGCGGATGATATCACCCTTGGAATCCTCGACCGTCTTGCCGTGCTCCTTGGAAAGAAGCGTCGCCAGTTCATCCATGTTCTGGTTCAGAAGTTCGACGAATTTGAAGAAGACGCGGGCGCGGCGCTGCGGGTTGGTGGCGGCCCATTTCGGCTGCGCAGCCTTGGCGTTTGCGACGGCTGCGCGCAGTTCTTCGACGCTGGCGAGCGCGACGGTTGCCTGCACTTCGCCGGTTGCCGGATTGTAGACGTTGCTCGTGCGCCCGCTCGTGCCGGCGACGTGCTTGCCGCCGATGAAATGACCGATCTCACGCATGGATGTGCCTCCTCGTTTTCTTGGATGCTGACAGGATGGCACTTCAATTTGCACAAATCAATGAGCTGCTATAAGCAACCGTTGTGCAAAAATTGAAGTCCGAAAGCATGTCGCGCAAAAGTGTATGGCGGTTTTTGCGATAACGACATGAGGAAGACCAAAGACTTAAGTGCAAGAGAGGATATGCAGATGGATTGGGATGATGTCCGTATGTTTCTGGCCGTGGCGCGCACCGGGCAGATCCTGGCCGCCTCGAAACGGCTGGGCGTCAACCACGCCACCCTCTCCCGCCGCGTGACGACGCTGGAGGAACGGCTGAAGACACGGTTACTCGTGCGCCGCACCAATGGCTGCGACCTGACGGCGGAAGGGGAGATCTTCCTGCACGCGGCAGAGCGCATGGAAACGGAGATGCTGCGTGCGCAGGCCAGCGTCGGTCATCTCGACAGCGCGATCACAGGCACGGTTCGCATCGGCGCGCCCGACGGCTTCGGGGTTTCCTTTCTCGCGCCACGGCTCGGGCGGCTGATCGCCCGCTATCCTGAGCTGCGCATTCAGCTCGTACCCGTTCCCCGCTCCTTTTCACTGTCGCAGCGCGAGGCCGATATCGCCATCACGCTCGAACGCCCGGAACAGGGCCGTTTGGTCTCCTCGAAGCTGACAGATTACACGCTTGGGCTTTATGCCTCGAAAGCCTATCTGGAGCAGGCGGGATTACCCGACAGCGTCGAGGCGCTGAAGCTGCATCCGCGTGTCGGCTATGTCGAGGACCTGATCTTTACGGCTTCGCTCAATTTTTCCGGCGAGATCATGCGCAGCTGGGATGCCTCCTTCGAGATCTCCACCGCCATCGGCCAGACGGAAGCGGTTCGCTCCGGCGCCGGCATCGGCATCCTGCATGATTACATCGCCAGGCAGTTTCCGGAGCTGACGCGCATCCTGCCCGACATGTCCATTAGGCGCGCCTATTGGACGACCTATCATGAAAGTGCCCGCGACCTAGTGCGTGTGCGCACCGTTGCGGACTTCCTGCAAGAGCTGGTCAGCGAAGAGCGGCGGATATTCCTGTAAAATGATGTCGATGGATGCGCCTCCTGCTCGCAGGCAGAGGTCACGGCATCAAGCTGCACCACCATGACGGCGCATGCGGCGGCTGAGCCCCCGCATGCTTTGGCGGCTCTTCATTCTCATCCGGATTGGGAACGGGAACTTCATCCGGCAGCCTGTCCGGATCCGGCTCCTCGACGGGCGGCTTCGGCATCCAGCCTGGCTCTGGCATCGGAGGCGTATCAGGGATCGGCTCGTTCGGTACAGACATGTCCGCTCCTTTCGTCTCGTTGCCGATAGAGACACAACGACGAGCGATGCGGACGGTTCCAAGATATTTCGGCATGCGGCCCCGCATTCGTGACATGGCGCGGTCTGCCACTTCTCGCCGTTCGGCCCTCGCTGCTGGACAAAGGCCGGACGAAGCCTAGTATTTCAGACAGAGATCAGGGAGCCAGGACGATGAGCGACAAGAAGCAGCAGAAACTGGACGAGAAAAAGCACAAGGAGCAGGACGATTATCTAGAGGAAGCGCTGGAAGAGACTTTTCCGGCAAGCGATCCGATATCGCCCGGCCATGTGTCGAAGAAGCCTGAAGACAAGAAATAACCCCGCGGGGCCAAAGGGCCGGCAACTTGAAACGGATGGACCGGGAGAGAATGGTACGGTTGGGGGGTCTCGAACCTCCGACCTCAGGTGCCACAAACCTGCGCTCTAACCAACTGAGCTACAACCGCACATGCTCGCGTCGCCGCGAACGGGGGTGACATACGAGGACTTTGAAATTATTTCAAGTCCTATCTCCCCGCAATATAAAAAAGCTTTGCAGATATCCAACGACGATGTGCGACCGGGTCCGCTCTTGCCGCAAATGAAAAGTCCCGCTCCAAGCTTTCACCTGGGAGCGGGACATTCGTGCCTTGGGAGGCGTATCGGACGTGATTAGGCCTTGAAGGAGGACATTGCCTTTTCAGCGGCGTCCTTGGCGGGCTTTGCCAGCTTTTCAGCAACCTTCTTGGTGGTGTCCTGAATGGACTTCGCCTGCTCGACGGTGACTTCGGCCTGCTTGCGGATGAAAGCGGTCTGAAGTTCGAAGAGTTCCGCAACGGACTTGACACGAAGCAGGGCTTCCATGTGAGCCAGCGAGCTTTCGGCATTGGTGCGCAGAACGTCGATGGCCTTGAGGCCGATTTCGACCGAGCCAGCCTGTGCGGTCTGCACGGTTGCTTCAACCGTCTTGCCTGCTTCTTCGGTGGCAGCCTTCAGCTTGGCAAAGGCTTCCTTGGACTGGGCAGCACCCTTTTCAGCGAAATCGCGGAAGGATTCGGAGAACTTGGACGGATCGAATGCAGCCGTTGAAAAAACGTCGTCTTTCTTTACAGTAGCCATGATTACGCTCCTAAAAGGGCCCTCCCTGAGGCGCCCGTCGTGAACTTGTGTAAGGGGTATATAATATAAATTATTGTGCAGCGCAACATAATTGTGCGCCGCACAAGGCGTTAACCTTTCCGGCCGAAAAATGCGCCGTTCGCTGGACCGAAAAGCGGGGCACCGTTATTAATAAACTGTTAAATCACGAGAGGCGATCACGCCCGCAAAACAGGTTGGAAAATGCCCGCAATTCAATATCCGTTCATTGACATTGCCGTGCATCCGCGCGTTCGGGAGCGTTTCGCGCGCGGTGAAGCCATGGTCATGTTCTCGACCGGCATGGATCGCGTGCTCTGGGCCAATGGCGCCGGCGCCAACCTTTTCGGCTATGATGTCATTTACGATTTCGTCGAACAGGGACCGAAGCCAGGCGACGTCTCGTTCCGCCAGATCGAGGCGACGGCGCGCGGCCTTGGTGCTATCGGCGATCAGCGCACATTCCTGATCCGCATGGCCTCCGGCTTCCAGCGGGCTGTTGTCAATGCCGCCGTCGAGCTGATCCGCATTCAGGCCGGCGAAGAAGCGGTGCTGTTTTCCTCTCCGGTCTCTTCTAAGCCGCTTTCATCGGCCGAATGCGCCAAGCGCATGATCGACGGGTTCGACGATCCTGATACCCACATTGCCGTCATCGGCCGCGACGGCGAAATCGTTACCGCCTCTGCCGGCTTCAGGACGCTCGGCGTAACGCCGCAGACCGCGCGGATGCTGACGACCATGGCCGGCGCGCAGCCTGACCGGCTGATCAAGCGGCCGATCCCGACCGGACATGGCTATCTGCCCGCCGCCATCGGCAAGCTTTCCGAAATTCCGGCCCTGCACCTGCTCTTCGTCGTGGAAACCGTGCTTGGCCATCTTGACCCGACGGAAAGCCTTACCGAGGAAGCCCGTCCCGTTGCGGCCATAGAACCGCAGGCGCAAGAAACCCGCAACGAGCTCGAGGCAGCAGCACCGGATGAGGAGCCGAAGCCCGCTCCGACTGCACCCTTCGGCGACGTCATCGATGCGGTGGCTGATATCGAGGAGCTGGATGAGACGCCGGAATATCGCGAGGACGAGCAACAGGAGGCGCCCCCAGCCACCGGAAGCTCAAGCGAAGCCGGAACGGAAGCGGCTGCCGATGCGGATAGCACGCCCGGCGCAATTGCCGAGACCGAAGCTCACGTCGATGAGCATCGGCCGGAAATGGCGCCAAATGGCGAAGACGCCACCGCCTTAGAGACAAAGATGGCAGCGGAAACGCCTCCGCCGGAAACTCACGCCAATCCAGAAACCCACACCGATATTGAAAACACCCCTGCGGAAGGTTTCAGCTTCAAGCGCAATGGGCGCGCCACCCGTTTCGTCTGGAAGATCGATGCCGCCGGCCATTTCAGCGAGGTTTCCCGTGAATTTGCCGATGCTGTGGGGCCGCATGCCGCCCAGATTGCCGGCACGGCCTTTGCCGATGTCGCCCGCCGCTTCAATCTCGATCCGGATGGCAAGATCGCGGAACTACTGGCGCGGCGCGACACATGGTCCGGCCGCACGATCTACTGGCCGGTGGAGGGTACGAGCCTAACGGTGCCGGTCGATCTCGCCGCCCTGCCGACCTATACCCGCAGCCGCGAATTCGACGGCTTCAGGGGCTTCGGCGTCGTCCGTCTGGCGGATGCCATCGAAGATCCGATGAAGCGCGGCATGACCCTCGGCACCCAGGCAGCTGAAGACGCCGCGGCCATCGCGGAGTTGCCCCCCGAAGCGGAAGCTGCATCCGACGAGCAATCACCAGCTACCGAAGCTGAACCATCCCCAGCGACGGAGGAGATTGAAAGCCCCGCTCGGGATAGCGCAGAAACCGCCCCGGTCTCGCATTACGAACCGCCTGCTCTACGGATTTCCGAGACGCCGAACCGTCGCGAGTCGGACAAAGTCGTTCGTTTGCACGAGCGTCGGACATTGACGCAGACTAGCCTTTCGCTGAGCGAACAGGCAGCCTTTCGCGAAATCGCCCGGCAGCTCGAACCCTTCGGCAAGCGCACGGAACCGCCGGCGGAGCAGCCTCACGACGGGCAGCATGGGCATGAGGAGGGTGCGGATACGCCTCCGCAGCCGAATGCGGCCGACGAAATCCTCTCCGAGGCACCCGAAAAGACGGATGGGCACGGCCATACCGATGACCAGCAACCAACCGCGCCAAGTATAGAAGAGAAGGCGTCGTCGCCGGTCGTGAAATTCGTCGAGGCTACGGATGATAACGGCCCGAAAGCGGGTGACGAGACTGCTGCCGAAGCGGCGCCGGCATCGGCCGAGCCGGAGGAGGATTTCGATCCGCTGGATGTGCTGAGCAGCGCCATTCCGCCGCGCGTGAAAATGCGCACGGGCCTGTCGTCTGATATCGTCGACCAGCTGCCGCTCGCGATCCTCGTCCATGCCGGCGATCGCCTGATCCACGGCAATCCGGAATTCCTGCGGCTGACCGGCTATGACAGCCTTGACGAGCTCGAGCAGGTCGGCGGGTTGGATGCATTGTTGCAGCGCAACGATCTGGAGGGCAAAACCGAGCAGCCCGGCGCGATGATGGTCGTGCGCGCCGACGATGCGCTGGTGCCGGTGACGGCCCGGCTGCAGTCGATCCGGTGGGAAGACGGCACGGCCTTGATGCTGGCGTTGATGCCGGTGGAAAGAAGCGAGCCGCCGGCGCCGCTGCCGCAGCCAATTCCTGAAGAAGCCCGCCCCGAGCGCATCCTCGAAAAGGTCGCGAAGCTGCAGGTGGAGATCGAGGAACTGCGCTCGACGCTGGAGACGGCGACGGATGGCGTCATCATCATCGGCCAGGACGGCGAGATCCGCTCGATGAACCGCTCGGCAAGCGCCCTCTTCAATTATGACGACCAGGAAACGCGCGGCAAACCTTTCGTCATGCTGTTTGCGCATGAGAGCCAGAAGGCTGTGCTCGATTATCTCGGCGGCCTGTCCGGCCACGGTGTTGCCAGCGTGCTGAACGACGGCCGCGAAGTGATCGGCCGCGAGGCGTCCGGCGGCTTCGTGCCGCTGTTCATGACCATGGGCCGGTTGAACTCGTCGAACGGCTACTGCGCCGTCATTCGCGATATCACGCAATGGAAGCGGACCGAAGAAGAGCTGCGCAACGCCAAGCGCGCCGCCGAAACCGCCAATGCCCATAAAACGGACTTCTTAGCCCGCGTCAGCCATGAAATCCGCACGCCGCTCAACGCCATCATCGGCTTTTCCGACATGATGGCCGGCGAGCGCTTCGGACCGATCGGTCACTCGCGCTACGTCGAATATGCCACCGATATCGGCCGCTCCGGCCGCCACGTGCTCGACATCGTCAACGACCTTCTCGATATCTCGAAGATCGAAGCCGGCGAGATGGACTTGGACTTCGCCTCGGTCGGCCTGAACGAAGCGATCACCGAAGCGGTGTCGCTGGTGCAGCCGCAGGCCAACAGCCAGCGTGTCATCATCCGCACCGCTCTGTCCCAAGCCGTGCCGAATGTCGTTGCCGATCTGCGCTCGATCAAGCAGATCGCGCTGAACATCCTTTCGAACGCCATCCGCTTCACGCCGTCGGGCGGCCAGATCGTCGTGTCGACTGCGTATGAGGGCAACGGCAGCGTCGTCCTGCGCATCCGCGATACCGGCGTCGGCATGACGCGCTCGGAACTGGAGCAGGCGATGAAACCCTTCCGGCAGGTTTCCACCAATTCCCGCAAGCGCGGCGACGGTACGGGCTTGGGATTGCCGCTGACCAAGGCGATGGTCGATGCCAACCGGGCGACTTTCTCGATCAACTCGGCCCCGAACGAAGGCACGCTGGTCGAGATCACCTTCCCCTCGCCGCGGGTGCTGGCGAACTGAGATAATCTCGGCGTGCCGTCAAAACCAAAGGTCGCGCACGCATCGCCCGTCCGAAGAGAGATCTTCAAACGTGTCGAGCCCATCGAAATGATCGATCGGCAGGTCGGCAACGAGATCCGGCGGCGCCAGCCGAACATTGACCGCCATGCGCCGGCGGCCATCCTTTTGCAGCCTCAGGCCGCGCCAGCTCACCACGCAGGCGCAGGACGGGCAGAACAGTATTTCGAGAGAAGGGTGTTCCTTGCCGGCGCGGGTATAGGAAGCGGTCGAGCCGGTGACGGAGACCCGTTCCCCTTCGTAGTCATAGGCCCACAGCACACCATAGCGCCGGCAGAGGGTGCAGTTGCAGGCTGTGATCGAGCCTGGCTCGCCTTCAAGCGTCCAGCCTGCCCTGCCGCAATGACATGAGCCGATCAGCATGGGTACGCCACTCCATTCGCTGCCCAGTCGAAAGCGGCATTCTGCCTCAGTCGCGCAAGGCCTGCAAACCTCCGCAACGGCTTTCGCTACCGAACAGCAGTGGGCATGCGAAGGATGCCGCCTGGATGGAGGCTTCGATTGTCCGATCGACAATGGCCTTGCCAGCTCAACTCGCCAGCGCCAACCCACCATACCGGCTGATTTCGCTTTCGATCTCGGCCACAAGCGTATCGAGCGCGGGATTTCTCACCTTGCGACCGCGGCGGACTACGTAGGCCAAAGCCGGCGGCGTCGGCAGGCCTTGGGTGATGATCTCCATATCAGGCTGCAGGTGACGGCCGTTCAAAAGTGCGACACCCAAGCCCGAGGTTACGGCCGCGATGATCCCTGCCGCACTCGCACATTCGAAGACGGTCTCCAGAACCACGCCGCCATCCTGCCCGATATCAAGCGCCCATCGGCGATAGAAACATTCATCATCAAAAGAGAGGAATGGAACCGGGCCACTAGATGATAGAGACAGACCCGGATGTTTGACCCAATGCAACTGCTCGCGAAAGAGAACGACATCGGTCGGGCGAACCTCATGGGCGAAAACCTGGATAATGGCGGCGTCGAGCTCCCCTCGCTCCAGCATTCCCCGAAGGATCAGACTCATGCGGACCTTGGTGCGCACGGAGACATTCGGGTGCAGGCGGCGGAAACGCCCCAGGATGCGCGCAAGATCGGTGCAGGTCGTGTCCTCGGTCAGGCCGAGGGCGACGCGGCCGGCAAGCGACGTCTTCGAGAGGCTCAGCAGCGCCTCGTCATGCAGGCCGAGAATGCGCCCGGCATAGTCGAGCAGATCCTCGCCGGCTGCGGTGAACATCGACGCTCCGGGTTTGCGACTCAGGAGATCGCAATCGAGGCTCGTCTCGAGCCGCTTGATCTTGTGGCTGACGGCGGATTGCGACAGGCCCAGGGCTTCCGCCGCGCGGGTGATGCCGCCGTGATGGCGGATCGCCCATAGCGCGCGCAGAGCATCGATTTCCAAACGTCGGCTTGTCAATTCGGTCATGGCAGACTCGGCTTAAATCATAGTCATGCGGAGAGAATGCATGCTGCGACCGAATCTGGCAAACGATCATGAGTATTGCGACTGAATTTTCATGCCTTGATCGATATTTGTCATGTGCTATCGACCTCACGCTCGCCTATGGCTGGGCTGTACAGGACATTCGATCGAGAACCCTATGACAGACCAAAGCCTATCGCAGCCCGCGCCAAACGAGCGCCGTTTCCTCTGGCCTTTGATGGCGGCTCTTCTGATCGTCAGCTGGAGTTCCGGCTTCATCGGCATTCGTTATGCCAGCCAGGAGGCCAGCGTCATACTGGTCTTGTTCTGGCGCACGCTTCTATCCGGCTTGATCCTGCTGCCTTTTGCGCTTTCGGTCGGGCCACGGATGCGGATGCGTGCGATAGGGCAGCAGATGCTGTTCGGCGTAATGTCGGTCTTCCTCTATCTCGGCGGCTTTGCGCTGGCGATCGAACAGCGTGTCCCGACCGGGCTAGTGGCGCTGATTTCGGATCTCTTACCACTCGCGATCGCGGCCCTGTCGCAACCTGTGCTGGGAGAGCGGCTAAGCCGGCGGCAATGGCTCGGAACAGCCATCGCGATTGCAGGCGTGCTGATCGTATCGGTCGACAGCCTCAGCTTCGGCACGGCTCCGCTCTGGGCCTATAGCGTAACGGTCGGCTCCATGCTCGTCTTTGCTTTCGCCTCGGTCCTGCACAAGCGGCAGCGCACCGGGCACATGCCCGTTCACCAAAGCCTGTGTATCCACACACTGACGGCTTCGGCATTGTTCGGCATCTGTGCCAGGATGCAGGGCGATCTTGCCCCGCCGATGACCCTCGGCTTCGTGATCGGCATCATATGGCTGGTGTTGATCGCAACCTTCGTCGCCTATTCTGTCTATTATGTCAGCCTGCGTCTTTTCCCGGTGGCACAGGTCAGTGCAGCCATCTATCTCAGCCCGCCGGTGACCATGATGTGGGCCTGGGCTCTATTTTCCGAACCGCTGACAACGGCAATGTTCGCGGGGCTGGCAGTGACGCTGGTGGGGGTGTGGTTGACGTCTCGCAGATGACGCGGCACATGCCTCTGCCGTCAGGAAACGAAGACAGTCCAGCCAACGCCCAAAGCTGCAGATGCCAATAAGGTCGATATCACCGACATTTTCAGGCGAAATATGGCGATGGCGGCAAGCAAGGTCAGCACCAGCGAGGGCAATGAAAGCGAGGTCAGGACGGGCACATCTATCGCCCAGGAGCCATAGGTGAAGCTTGCGGTCTCTCGGAACAGCACATGCAGCCCGAACCAAATCGCGAGATTGAGGATGACGCCCACTACAGCTGCCGTTATCGCAGACATGGCGCCGGTCAGGGCGACATTCCCGCGCATCTTCTCGATGAATGGCGCACCTGCGAAGATCCAAAGGAAGCTCGGCAGGAAGGTGACCCATGTTGTCAGTACGGCGGCAAAGGTTGCTGCCGCAAGAGGGCTGAGGGTGCCGGGATTGCGATAGCCCGCCAGGAAACCAACGAATTGCGTGACCATGATCAGCGGTCCAGGGGTCGTTTCCGCCATCCCCAGACCGTCCAGCATCTCGCCCGGCCGCAGCCAGCCTAATTGCTGCACGGCCTCCTGTGCGACATATGCCAGCACGGCATAAGCGCCCCCAAAGGTCACGATTGCCATCTCGCTGAAGAATATCGCGATTTTGGAGAAGACATTGTCGGGACCGAGCGTCATCACGAGGGCCGCAACCGGAATGAGCCATGCGGCCGCCAGCGCACCCGAGGTCTTCAGAGACCAGGCGAGGTTTGGTCGAGCGTGCAAAGGGATCTCCTCGCCAAGAACGGAGTCCTTGTCTTCCAGAATTGTCCCGGAGCCCGACTTATGCCCTCCCCCCATTTTGAAGGCCGCAACGCCTGCCCGGGAGGCTAGGTAGCCGATAAGTCCGGCTCCAACGATGATGACGGGGAACGGAACATGCAGGAAGAAGATCGCCACGAAGGCAGCGGCGGCCAAAGCAACCATAGCCCTGCTCTTGAGGGCTCGGCTCCCAATGCGAAAGACCGCCTGGACGACGACCGCCAACACGGCGCATTTGAGCCCGAAGAACATCCCTTCGATAAAGGTCAGGTTCCCGAACAGGACATAGACATAACTGAGCGCGAGAATTGCCAGAAAGCCCGGCAGCACGAATAGAAGGCCGGCGATCATCCCACCCAGGGTCCTATTCAGCAGCCAGCCGATATAGATGGCAAGCTGATGCGCTTCCGGACCCGGCAGCAACATGCAGTAGTTCAGGGCATGAAGGAACCTGTGCTCTCCCACCCATTTCTTCTCGTCGACGACGATGCGGTGCATGACGGCGATCTGTCCCGCCGGTCCGCCGAAGCTTAGCGCAGCAACGCGGGTCCAAACCTTGACGGCCTCATGGAGGGGAACGATGTCCCGATCAGCCGCGCTTGATCGCTCGGCTACATTTTTTACAAGGTCGGTCATAGTCTCTTACATCTTCCTCGGATTTGGCCAGTTGTGCGTCTCTTCCGTCGCATCACGACACCAGCGATAGAAGGCATCATAAAGCGCCATGCCGGCTTCCAACTGCTGCAGGTCGTCGTTGAACATTCGCGAAAGCCCAAGCGAGGCCGCAAGCAGCCCCGGCACTTCAGGTGCCAAGTCGGGCCGCGCGGTATCGGCGCCGCGAACGATGGTTGCAAGATGAAGGAGAGGTTCTGCGCCGAGACCGAATTCCTCGATCATGACATCGAAGGTGCACAGCTCGCCGCGATGGCTCCAGAAAACATCTTCGATATCGAATGGCGTCGCCATGAAGCGATCGGCGACGGCCGAAACTTCGGTTGCGGGAACGAACAGGAAGATCGCTGACGGATCGATGAAGCGCCGGATCAGCCATGGGCAAGCGATACGATCGATCTTCGGCCGTGCCCTTGTTACCCATACCGTCCGCCCCTTGGCATCGCGGGGAGGCAGCTTTTCCCCGGCGACCAGCATGTACTCCGCGCTGCGCCACGCTTCGAATCCGCCTTCGAGGACCTCTGCCTCCTTTCCGACCACACGCAGATGCGCAGCAACTCCGTGGGCGAGTTTCTGTCCTTTCTGACAGAGAATGATGGCAGGCCCCACCAGTTCGTTCGCCCAGTCGACTACCCTTCGATAGTCGCGGCGACTGGAGCCGGGAATAAGACGCGGATCGGCAGCGAAATCCTCGTCGTTACGGACATCGATAATCGCAGGCAAATTGGGCGTGCCGATAATGCGATTGAGCTTGTCGGGTGTAATTTCCAGAAATGACGGCATAGCGCGTCCTCCGTTGGCTCGGTTTCACGGACGCGATTCTTCAGCCGTAGCCTCGTGGGGTGATCGCAGCCCCATGATCGATTTTCTGCCTGACGCGCTTCAAATGTCAAGCCGGATAAACAGCTGCCGCACGAGACGAACATTTTCTCAACGTCCGCAGCCCACTCGCCGAGTGCCCGCGACTTCACTGTCGCCGCGACGTCCCCGGAAGACAATGGAACGCCGCGCCGACCTGAGCGCGGCGTTCGAGCTTACTCCCCGCGTGCCTTCGCAGCCTTGCGCGCGGCCCTTGAATTCGGATTGCCACCCTTTGCCGGGCCGTCGTTCTTAGCGAAGCTCGGCTTGCCGGGCTTTTTCGCCCAGGGCTTCTTGTCGGAGCGTTCGGAAACGCCGCCCTCGCCTGCATGCGCCCGCTCCGGCTTGCGGTCGGACTTCCATTTCGGCTTCAGGCCGTCATTCGAACGGGCGCCCTTCTCAGCGAAGGGCTTCTTCT
Organism: Rhizobium centroccidentale; assembly: GCF_030182565.1. NCBI lineage: Bacteria > Pseudomonadati > Pseudomonadota > Alphaproteobacteria > Hyphomicrobiales > Rhizobiaceae > Rhizobium > Rhizobium centroccidentale. Next base: position 134,838 of record NZ_JAQJCG010000013.1, read on the forward strand.
TTGCGAAGCCGCCTTCCCGCTTGGCCTGGAAATCCGGCATGCCGGCAAGCGGCTTAACGCGGATGCCGCGCTCGAGCGTCTTGTCAGGGCCGATCGCCGCGAGGAAGCGCTCAAAACTCTCCGGCGAGAGCTCGACGAAGGTTTCCTCAGGCTGCATCTTGATGGCACCGATATCGCGCTTGGTCAGATTGCCGTTGCGGCAGAGCATGGGGATGAGCCAGCGCGGCTCGGCATTCTGCTTGCGTCCGACAGAGAGCGATACCCAGAGACCATCGGTGAAGTCGTTACGTCCAGCAGACGAGCCCTCGTCGCGAGGCGTGACCGGGAAATCGTCGCGGCGGGGCTTTCGGCGCTCGCCTTCGGCCGGCACGTCCTGCAATTCCTCGGGCGCTGAATGGCCGGCGCGGTATTGCCGCAGGAATGCGGCGGCGACCTGCTCGGCGCCGTGGCGCTCCAGCAGCTGCCGGACGATCGACTGCTCGTCTTCAGCAAGCGGTGCTTCAAAGACCGGATCGGCGAGAAGACGCTCGTCATCACGCTGGTTCACCTCGTCGACCGAGGGCGGCTTTGCCCAGGTGGCGCGGATGCGGGCAGCTTCCAGCAGGCGTTCGGTGCGGCGACGGGCGCTGAGCGGCACGATGAGGGCGCTGACGCCCTTGTTGCCGGCGCGGCCGGTGCGGCCGCTGCGATGCAGCAGTGTGTCCGGATTGGTCGGCAGATCGGCGTGAATGACCAGCTCCAGACCCGGCAGGTCGATGCCGCGTGCAGCAACGTCGGTGGCGATGCAGACACGGGCGCGGCCGTCGCGCATGGCCTGCAGCGCGTGCGTGCGCTCGTTCTGGCTGAGCTCCCCTGAGAGCGCAACGACCGAAAAGCCGCGATTGTTGAAGCGAGCCGTCAGATGATTGACGGCAGCGCGGGTCGAGCAGAAAACGATGGCATTGCGCGCCTCATAGTAGCGCAGCACGTTGATGATGGCATTTTCCCGGTCGCTCGGCACCACGGTCAGCGCGCGATAGTCGATGTCGACGTGCTGCTTGGCCTCAGAGGCGGTCGCGATGCGGACAGCATCGCGCTGATAGTTTTCGGCGAGCTTGGCGATCGAACGCGGCACGGTGGCAGAAAACATCAGGGTGCGGCGCTCGGACGGCGCTGCTTCCAGAATGAATTCCAGATCCTCGCGGAAACCGAGATCGAGCATCTCATCGGCCTCATCGAGCACGACGGCCTTCAGTTCGGAGATATCGAGCGAATTGCGGCGGATGTGATCGCAGAGCCGACCGGGCGTGCCGACGACGATGTGGGCTCCGCGTTCCAGTGTCCGCCGTTCCGTGCGCATGTCCATGCCGCCAACGCAGGAGGCAATCGTGGCGCCCGTGAGCCCATAGAGCCATTCCAGCTCGCGCTGCACCTGCAGCGCCAGTTCGCGGGTCGGTGCAATCGCCAGCGCCAGCGGCGCACCTGCGCGGCCGAAACGTTCCGCGCCGTCAAGCAGGCCGGGCGCCAGCGCCAGGCCGAAGGCAACCGTCTTGCCCGAGCCGGTCTGGGCCGAGACAAGCGCATCCTTGCCGGCCAGGCCCGGATCGAGCATGGCCTTTTGCACCGGCGTCAGCGTCTCGTAACCGCGCTTCGCCAAAGCCTGGGCAATCGCAGGAGCGATGCCTTCGAATTCAGTCATCATCTGTCTTTCGGAATTCTTCGCGCGCCATCAGGCGGCGATCATCGTGGCTCGCACGTCGCGAACCTCTTCTTCACGCGTGCACATACTTGCTCAAGGCGGCAATGTACAGAGCAGACGCGTTTTCGCGCGGGGCGAAACGAAAAAAAGGCAGCGAATCGCGCTGCCTTTGAAGTTTATGCTGTCGAAAGCAAGCTCGAGTCGGGGAGCTTCATGTCTCGGGAGCCGAGAGTGGCTCCAATCCGCTCCAGCTCATGCGAACGGTCTCAAGTTGGCCTTTACTTTTGACCAAGCTTTCTTAACGCGAGGTTAGCAAACGATGGTCATCGTTTGCCCCCTCAATTTTAAGGCTCACCTTAACTTTTGAGTTCTTCCAGCCCGGCGAAGAGATCGAGCGCTTCCGGATTGGCGAGCGCTTCCTTGTTCTTGACCGGACGGCCGTGCACCACCTCCCGCACCGCAAGCTCGACGATCTTGCCGGATTTCGTGCGGGGGATATCCGTAACCGCGATGATCTTGGCCGGCACATGGCGCGGCGAGGCGCCGGTGCGGATGCGGGTTTTCATCGCCTTGACCAGGTCTTCGGTCAGGGCGACGCCGGCGGCAAGGCGGACGAAAAGCACCACGCGAACGTCATCGTCCCAATCCTGACCGATGCAGAGCGCCTCCAGAACCTCGGGAATCTGCTCGACCTGATTGTATATCTCGGCCGTGCCGATGCGCACGCCGCCGGGGTTGAGCGTGGCATCGGAGCGGCCGTGAATGACGAGGCCGCCATGCTCTGTCCATTCGGCGAAATCACCGTGGCACCAGATATTGTCGAAGCGCTCGAAATAGGCGGCCCGATATTTGGCGCGCTCCGGATCGTTCCAGAACATGACCGGCATGGAGGGGAACGCCTTGGTGCAAACGAGCTCGCCCTTCTCACCGCGCACCGGCTTGCCTTCGTCGTTCCAGACATCGACGGCGAGGCCGAGGCCCGGCCCCTGGATCTCGCCGCGCCAGACCGCTTGCAGAGGGTTGCCGAGCACGAAGCAGGAGACGATATCGGTACCGCCGGAAATGGAGGCGAGCTGGATATCGTCCTTGATGCCCTCATAGACGAAGGTGAAGCCCTCGGGCGACAGCGGCGAGCCCGTGGAGGTCATCAGCCGCAGGCTCGAAAGATCGTGCGAGGTCTTCGGCGTCAGGCCGCTCTTGTGGACAGCATCGATATATTTGGCAGACGTGCCGAACAGCGCGAATTTCTCTTCCTGCGCATAGTCGAACAAAATGTTGCCGTCGGGGGCGAAGGGCGAACCATCGTAAAGGCAAAGCGTCGCGCCGGCGGCAAGGCCGGTCACCAGCCAGTTCCACATCATCCAGCCGCAGGTGGTGAAATAGAAGACCTTTTCGCCGGGCACCACACCGCAGTGGAGGCGATGTTCCTTGATGAGCTGCAGCAAAGCGCCTCCGGTAGAGTGCACGATGCACTTCGGGACACCCGTCGTGCCCGAAGAAAACAGGATGAACAGCGGATGGGAGAAGGAGACGGCCTCGAACTCGACCGCTTTCGCCTCGAAGGGGGCAACCAGATCGTTGAGGATTCGCGCGCCCGGCGTTGCCGCCACGACAGCTTCGGCATTGCCGGCATAGGGCACGATGATGGTGGGCGCTTTCAGGCGCTGGGCAATGGCGCTGACCTTTGCAGTGACATCCTGCAGCTTGCCGCCATACCAGTAGCCGCTGCAGGCGATGAAGAGCTTCGGCTCGATCTGGCCGAAGCGGTCCATGACGCCCTGCTCGCCGAAATCCGGCGAGCAGGAGGACCAGATCGCGCCGATCGACGCGGCCGCCAGCATGCAGGCGATGGTTTCCGGCATGTTCGGCATCATTGCAGCGATGCGGTCTCCCTTGCCGATGCCCTCGGCACGATAGGCCTGCTGCAGGCGAGATACCATCGCGGCCAGCCGGTCCCATGACCAGCGATCGCGCACCTTGTCCTCGCCCCAGAACACAAGCGCATCGCCCTCGCCGCTTCGCCAGAGCAGGTTTTCTGCAAAGTTCAGCTCGGCATCGGGAAAGAAGCGGGCATCCAGCATGACATCGCCATGGATCAGCGCCCGCTCACCGCGCTTGCCCTTCACACCGCAGAAATCCCAGACCGCCGACCAGAAGCTTTCACGGTCGGCAATTGACCAGGCGTGGAGGCTGGCAAAGTCAGACAGCGAGAGGTCGAAACGGCGGTTGCATTCCTGCATGAAAGTGAACATCGGGCTCTGGCGGCGAAACTCCTCCGACGGTGTCCAGAGCGGCTGCTGATCCTGCATATTTCTCTCCCGCTTTTTGCACTATATAAGCAATGCTGCAGCGCATTAATAAAATCACGGTGTTGTGGGTATTGCCAGTGCGTGAGGTTTGCATCCGACAAACATTTCCTATATCCGGCAAACTCAGGCAGATTATCCCTATCAGTTCAAGAGTCTCCACGGGATCATGAGAGCTTCGAAAAACAACAAGTGGCGGTTGACGATGCGTTCGGCCTCGCGCTGGCTGCCTGCCTTTGCTCGCACGACCGGCATCATTCTTCTCACGATCCTCATCGTGTTCGCTGTCTTCAGAGCGACCGCGCCTTTCCTGATTTCCAGCGGTCTGGTGCGCTCCGGCATCGAGAAGGCACTGTCGGACTGGACGGGGTATCGCGCCCAGATCGAAGGCGATCCGACACTGGAATTCTGGCCCTCGCCACGCGTGACGCTCAATCAGGTCACCATCCGCGAACCGTCGAGAAACGGCAAAGTCCTCGGCCATGTCGATAGCCTCTCCGCGGACTTCTCCCTGTGGTCGGCGATCCGTGGGCATGCGCATTTTCACGAATTCCATTTTCTGCGCCCGATCCTCTATATCCGCCGCGACGAGAACGGCCTGATCGACTGGACGAACGAAGGCCGCCTTTCCAAGGCCATCGAACAGGCCGAGACCTCCCCCGGCCAGGGCATGCGGATGAGCAAGGAACAGGATGCCGCCATCGGCATGCTGACCATCGAGGATGGAAGCGTCGAAATGGCCGACGAGCGCAGCGGCAGCATCTACAGGCTGAACGCCGTCAATGCCGACATCGCCTGGCCGCGGCTTTCCCAATCGCTGAGTGCTGTCATTCTTGCCCGCTTCAACGGCCAGGACATCAAGCTGAATTTCGACTCGACGCAGCCCCTGCTCTTCTTCGCCGGCAAGAACGTGAACACCACGACCAGCTTCGTTTCGCCGCTGATCAGCTGGACCTATACAGGCGTTACCAGCATATCGGATTTTTCGGCACTTTCGGGTAATCTGGATCTGAGCGTGCCGAACGTGCCCTCCTTCATCGCCTGGAGCGGGCAGCGCCTGCCGGCAGCCGACGCCCTCAAGAATATCTCGCTCAGTGCCAATATCGCAGCAATCGACAACGGCCTGCGTTTCAACAATCTGAGCTTCAAAGTCAACGATTCCGCTGCCTCCGGCATCATGGATCTGAACTATACGAAAGCGGGCAAGCCGAAGATTTCCGGTACGCTTGCCTTCGACCAGATGAACCTCAATCCGTTCCTGGCTGCCTTCTCCATGCGTCTGGCCGCCGAAACCGCCATCGATGCGCTGTTGAACGGCAATCCGCTGCAGCGGCTCGACCTCGATATGCGGCTCTCGTCGAACAAGGCGGCTCTTGGCCCCTTCCAGTTCGAGAATATCGGTGCCAGCCTGCTGGTGGCCGGCGGCAAGGCGAAATTCGACATAGGCGACAGCGGCTTTGAGAGCGGTTCGCTGACCGCACATCTGGAGGTCGCGCCAGGCGACTTCGATGGCGGCGGCAAATTGCAGATATCGATCCGCAACGCCGATTTCGGCGGCCTCTTTACGCGCCTGAAGCTGATAGGCCCGCTGCCAATGCCTTCGTCGGCGTCGCTGGATCTTTCGCTCAGCACCTCGAAGCCGATCTGGGTTGCCACGCTCAGCGACGTTGCCGGCACGCTGCACTTCACCTCGTCGGCAGGATCGTTTCGCCAATTCGATATTTCGACCTTCCGGACACTCGCCGCCGAGAAGGCCTTCTTCCGGATGAGCGATATCGCCAATTCTTCTTTCGACTTCGACAGCATCAACGTGGATGCAAGTTTTGCGAAGGGTTCCGCCGAGGTGCAGAACGCGGCCATTGCGGGCCGCAACGAAACGATCAGCTTCAACGGCGTCGTTCCGTTCCGCACCAACGGGCTGGCACTCTCCGGCGCGCTCGAGGCAACCTCGCCCTCCGACGCAGACGAACTGCCGATGCTGCCCTTCTTCATCGGCGGCAGCTGGCCGAATCCGGTGATTTCACCGGTCGCAACGCTTCTGCAAAAGCCGATACAGCAGCCATAGTTCTTCCGGGGCCGCCCGTTCGCCCGCAGCACTTCAAGCTGCTGCAGCCGCGTGCTCGTCCCTTTGTCGCTGAACCTCCCGGCGCTTCGTCGCGATGGAGGCGCAGATGACGCCTACGGCGACCACGCCGATCAGGATGGTGCAGATGGCGTTGATTTCCGGCGTCACGCCAAGCTTGACCTGACTGTAGATCAGCATCGGCAGCGTCTTGGCGCCCGCGCCCGAAGCAAAGGTCGCAATCACCAGATCGTCGAGCGACAATGTCAGAGCCAACACCCATCCTGAAAAGACGGCTGGCGCGATGATCGGCAGCGTCACCTCGAAGAAGGTGCGCACGGGCGGCGCGCCGAGATCCATCGCCGCTTCCTCGATCGAGCGATCGAAGGTTAAGAGGCGGGACTGCACGACGACGGCGACGAAGCACATGGTCAGCGTCGTATGCGCCATGACGATCGTCCAGAAGCCGCGGTCGACACCCGACGTCACGAAGAGCAGCAGCAGCGACAGACCGGTAATGACATCAGGCATGACCAGCGGCGCATAGATCATCCCTGAGAACAGGATGCGGCCGCGGAAACGCGTATAACGAACGAGCGTGATGGCCGCGAAGGTGCCAAGTACGGTGGCGATCGTCGCCGAGAGCAGCGCGATGCGCACCGTCAGCCAGGCGGCGCTCAGCATCGTGTCATTGCTGAAAAGGTGCACGTACCACTGCGTCGAGAAGCCGCCCCAAACGGTGACGAGGCGCGAGCTGTTGAAGGAATAGATGACCAGCAGCAGGATCGGCAGGTAGAGGAAGGCTAGACCGAGGGTGACCGAGACGATGTTGAAGCGGGACCAGCGGATCATAAGTTATCTCCCCTTCTCATCGGCCTTGGCCTGGAAATGCTGGAAGAAGACGATGGGCACCACCAGCACCAGCAGAAGGATGGTCGCCACCGCCGATGCCAGCGGCCAGTCGGTGTTGCTGTAGAACTCCGTCCAGAGCACCTTGCCGATCATCAGGGTTTGCGAGCCGCCGAGCAGGTCGGGGATGACGAATTCGCCGACGGCGGGGATGAAGACCAGCATGCAGCCGGCGACGATGCCGGGGATGGAGAGTGGAAAGGTGACGCGCCAAAAGGCGCCGATCGGCGTGCAGCCGAGATCCTGCGCTGCCTCTATCAGCGTGCCGTCCATCTTTTCCAGCGCGGAATAAAGCGGCAGCACCATAAAGGGCAGATAGGAATAGACCATGCCGATATAGACGGCGGTGTTGGTGTTCAGGATGACAAGCGGCTGGTGGATGACGCCGAGCCCCATCAGCAGCTGGTTCAGGAGGCCCGTCGTGCTCAGGATCGACATCCAGGAATAGACGCGGATCAGAAAGCTCGTCCAGAAGGGCAGGATGACCAGCATCAGCAAAGTCGGCCGGATCGTGCGCGGCGCCTGTGCCATGCCGTAGGCGATCGGATAGGCGATGATCAGCGTCAATAGCGTCGAGATACCGGCGATCTGCAGGCTCTCGATATAGGCGTTCATGTAGAGCGGGTCGCCGGCAAGCCATGTGTAATTGTCGAAGGACATGGTCTGCAGCTTTTCCCACCAGTCGCCGAAGCTGTCGCTCCAGGCGAAGGACGGGTCGTAGGGCGGCACCGACAAGGCCTTCGTCGACAGCGAAATGCGGAAGACGATGAGGAAGGGCGCAAGAAAGAAGATCAGCAACCAGGCATAGGGAACAATGATCACGAGGCGCTGATAGATTAGGGAGCCGAGCGCTTTCATGATCAATCCTTCAGCAAGACGCCGGCATTTTCGTCGAAGGAAACCCAGACGTTTTGGTCATAGGCGAAGGGCTCTTCCACGGCGCGAACCGCGTTCAGCGACGATGCCTTGACCACCTGCCCGCTCTTCAGCTTGACGTGGAAAACGGTCATGTCGCCGAGATAGGCAATGTCCCAGATCTCGCCTTCGGCGGCATTGAGGGATGCATTGGCCGGCGGGCGCGGCGAAACCCGAAGCTTTTCCGGGCGGACTGCGAGACTGGCACGGCTTCCTGCCGATGGCATATCGCCGGAAGCGGTACGCACCGTAAAGCCCGAATCGACCGCTATCTCGACGATGCCCGCTTGTGCCGAGGTGACATTGCCGTCGAGAATGTTCACATCGCCGATGAAGTCGGCAACGAAGCGGCAGTTGGGCGCCTCGTAGATCTCGGCCGGCGTTGCCACCTGCACCACCTTGCCGTGGCTCATGACCGCGATGCGGTCAGCCATGGTCATCGCCTCCTCCTGGTCGTGGGTGACGACGACGAAGGTGAGCCCCAGGCTCTGCTGCAGATCCATGAGTTCGAACTGCGTCTCTTCGCGCAGCTTCTTGTCGAGCGCGCCGAGGGGTTCGTCGAGCAGCAGCACCTTCGGGCGCTTCGCAAGCGAGCGAGCCAAGGCCACGCGCTGGCGCTGGCCGCCGGATAGCTGGTTGGGCTTGCGCTTGGCGAACTGTTCGAGCTTCACGAGCTTCAGCATCTGCGCGACGCGATCGTCGATCTCGGCTTTCGGCATGCCATCCTGGCGGAGGCCGAAGGCGATATTCTTCTCCACCGACATATGCGGAAACAGCGCATAGGACTGAAACATCATGTTGACTGGGCGGCGGTAGGGCGGCGTGCCGGCAAGGTCCTGATCATCGAGCACGATTTCGCCAGTCGTCGGCTGCTCGAAGCCCGCCAGCATGCGCAAAAGCGTGGACTTGCCGCAGCCGGATGCGCCGAGAAGAGCGAAGAATTCGCGATTGTAGATATTCAGGGAGAGATTATCGACGGCGGTGAAATCACCGAATTTCTTCGTCACGTTCTTGAAGGAAATGTAAGGCTTGGCCGAAGGGTCGGTCCAAGGAGCAAAGGAACGCCGGATATTACCGAGTGACTTCATTATCTATCCCCAAACGGATGCTCTTGTGGGCGCGCATCGCGCCGGCTCTTCCCCATCCCAGCGCGCGTGATTCCTACCTTATCCTCATAAGGAAAGGCCCGGACGTTGCCGTCCGGGCCGCTTCGATTTATTGGCCTGTCGTGACCTTTGTCCACAAGCGCGTCGCCACGCGCTGGGTTTTCGCGTCCCATGGGGTCAGCGTGTACAGTTTCTCGCGGACGGCGTCAGTCGGATAGACGGCCGGATCTTCCAATACGTCCTTGCTCACGAACTGCTGCGACGCCTTGTTGCCGTTGGCATAGGAAGTGAAGTTGCTCGCCTTGGCGATGACCTCAGGCTTCATGATGTAGTTAAGGAAGATATGCGCCTCCTCGACATGCGGCGCATCGGCGGGGATCGCCATGACGTCGAACCACATCTGTGCACCCTTGGTCGGGATCGAATAGGCGATATTGACGCCATTCTTGGCTTCGGCGGCGCGGTTGCGGGCCTGCAGCACGTCGCCGGAATAGCCGAAGGCGATGCAGATATCACCGTTGGCAAGCGCGTTGATATATTCCGAGGAATGGAACTTGCGCACGAAGGGGCGGATCGCGGTCAGCAGCTCTTCGGCCTTCTTGAAGTCCTCCTGCTTGGTCGAGTTCGGATCGAGACCGAGATAGCGCAAGGCTGCCGGAATAACGTCGGTCGGCGAATCCAGCACGTAGATGCCGCAATCCTTGAATTTGGCGGCGAGCTTCGGATCGAAGATCACGTTGATATCAGGCGCCTCGTCAGTGCCGAGGATCTGCTTCACCTTGTCGACGTTGTAGCCGACACCGCTCGTGCCCCACATGTAGTCGATGGCATACTGATTGCCGGGATCGTAGGTGGCGATGCGCTGCTGCACCGTATCCCACATGTTGGAGATGTTCGGCAGCTTGGACTTGTCGAGCTTCTGGAAGACGCCGGCCTTGATCTGACGCTGCAGGAAGTAGGCCGTCGGCACGACGATGTCATAGCCGGTCTTGCCAGCCAGCAGCTTGGTTTCCAGCGTCTCGTTCTGGTCGAAGGTGTCGTAGACGACCTTGATGCCGGTTTCCTTGGTGAAATCCTCCAGGATCGAATTATCGATGTAATCCGACCAGTTATAGATATTGACGACCTTATCTTCTGCCTGAGCGACCGTTGCCAGCGAAACGGCCGCAAAAGCCGTTGCTGCAAGCCTTGCGAACATGGACTTCATAGTCTCTCCTGTTTTGTTCAAGGGCATCCAGGCGATACCCAACCCTCTGTTTTTCCCGTTAGACTAGAAAGGAAATCGGAAGGCGACAAGGGAAAAAGCAAGCAGGCATAAGCTTTAGCCGTTTTCCCCGAAAACGATCGGCCGCCCCGTAAAATTGCCCGCCAACAGACAATGCCCTTCGCACGCAATTGTGAATGCAGGGACTGCTTCGCGCGTGAATGCGGAAGCCGGCTTTGCTAACATCGCGGTGTTCTCGTCCGCGAACATTCTCAAGCCTGTTTCGCCATTCTGCCCAGCGGGCAAACTCAAACCCATCATCGGGGACCTATCATGCAGTATCAAAAATTCGGCAATACCGGTCTCAGCGTCTCGCGCCTTTGCCTGGGTACGATGACCTTCGGCCTGCAGATCGAGCAGGAAGACATTGCACATGCCATTCTCGACAAGGCCGCGGATGCCGGCGTCAATTTCATCGACACGGCAGACGTCTATCCGCTCGGAGGCGGCGAGCAGCTTGCCGGCCGCACCGAAGAGATTGTCGGCCGCTGGCTGAAGGGCAAGCGCGACCGTTTCATCGTCGCGACCAAAGCTGTCGGAAAGGTCGGCCCGTCTCCCTGGGATCAGGGCGCGTCGCGCAAGCATCTTCTCGATGCCATCGACGCATCGCTGCGGCGGCTCGGCACGGATTATGTCGATCTTTACCAGCTGCATTCGGACGATCGCGAAACACCGCTCGACGAGACGCTGGAGGCGCTCGACATCATTGTGCGCTCGGGCAAGGCTCGCTATGTCGGCGTGTCCAACTTCCTCGCCTACCGGCTGGCACTGGCGCTCGGTCGCGCCGATTTTTTGCGGACAGCCCGCTTCGTTTCGGTGCAGCCACGCTACAATCTGCTGTTCCGCCAGATCGAGCGCGAACTGCTTCCCTTGGCCGAAGAGCAGCGCATCGCCGTCATCCCCTACAACCCGATCGCCGGCGGCCTTCTCACCGGCAAGCACAAGCATGATGTCGCACCGACCGAAGGCCGCTTCAGCTCGCAACTGCGCAGCGCCGGCAGCAATTATCTGCAGCGCTATTGGCATGAACGCGAATTTGCGACGATCGAGAAGCTCCGCGGCATCGCCGAAGAAGCCGGGCAATCGCTGACTAAGCTTGCTGTCGCCTGGGTCGCCGCCAATCCGGTCATCACCTCAGCCATCATCGGCGCCAGCCGTCCCGACCAGTTGACGGATACGCTGGCCGCCATCGATCTCCAGCTCGATCCGGAGCTGAAGGCGAAGCTTGACGAAGCCACGGTCGAATATCGGTGGGGCGACGCGGCCCGGTGAAGAAGCGCGAACCGGCGGCCAATTGCCGCCGGTTCTTTCACAGATAGGTTGGGCGCTTGCCGGCGAAGAGCTCGGCATGACTTTTCAGCAATTTGGTCATGCGGTCGACCACGGTCCGGATTTCCCGGCGATGACGGTCGGCATTGTTCATGACGATCCACTGCCGATGGCGCAGCTCCGGGATTTCCTCGCCGACCCGCTCCAGCCGCGGCTCCTGATCTCCGACGAAGCAGGGCAGAACGGCAATGCCGGAACCGGCAAGCACCAGATCGTGCAGCGAACGCGGGCGACTGACCGTAAAGGCGATTTCCTCGCGCTTGTTCTGGTGCGGCCAGCGCAGATAGGCCGAGATCGCCTCCTCCTCCGCGACTGCGATCCAGCGCTGCGGGCCGGAAAGGCGTATGTTGCGGGCCTGATAGGCGGCATAGGCGACATCGCCAGTCTTGATGGCGGCGAGATTGGTTTCCTCCGGCTCGAAGGCGCGGATACCGATATCGCTTTCGCGATGGGCGAGGCTGGCGCGACGTTCGCCGAGATGAAGGTCGATGCGGAACCCGTCACGCTCAGAGCAGATTGTCGGCATGTTCTGGCTGAGCAGCCAGCCGACCCAGGTGCCGGCAGCGATGCGGACGATGGATGCACCCTGGGCATCGCGCTGCCAGCTATCAACCTTGCGGGCGGCGGCTTCCATCTCCAGCAGTTGATCGAACAGCGCCTGGCCGTTGCCGGTCAGCGCATAACCCGCCTGGCTGCGCTCGAACAGCGGGCGTCCGATCTGCCCCTCCAGCTCCAGCATGCGCCGGCCGATCGTCGCCGGGCTCAAGCCGCTGGAAGCAACGGCGCCAGTCAAGCCGCCACCACGGGCGACATCCAGAAAAAGCTGATAGGAATCCCAGGTGGTGTTTTTCATAATTGAAAAACATAAGGCAAATACGGCTATTTATAAAGAAAATTCCGATGTGTAATTGAAGGGATGCCTCACAGCAAGGAGATATCCCATGATGGAGAGCATCGCTCTGGCGAAAGCCATAGAAATACGGAACCTGGCGCGTGAAGAACAATGGCGCCGCAACGAGGATCTGTTCTACCTCGACAATGCCGGGGATCCCTCACCCTTTTTTGAATGGCTTGGACGGAGGTTTGCCGCTGTACGCAGCCGCTACCAGGCAATGAAGAAGGCGGACCGGCCGGAAATGGGCCGATCCGCCTGCGATAGCAACACCAGCTGCGGTCAGGCCGCCTGCTCGCGCATGTAGTTCGCGCTATAGCCGGTCTCGATCTTGAACTGCAGGATAAGGTGCAGCAGGGCATCAGCCTCGGTAGCGAGCTCGCGGCTCGCCGCTGTGGTCTCTTCTACCATGCCGGCATTCTGCTGGGTCATCTGATCCATGTGATTGACCGAGGAGTTGACCTCCTGCAGCGCGCTTGCCTGATCGTGGCTGGCGCGGGCGATCATTTCCACATGGTGGCTGATCGTTACGATCTGACTGCTGATCTGCGCGAGCACCGAACCGGCCTCCTGCACGAACTGCGAACCGGAATTGACCTCCTCGGTCGACTTGTTGATGAGCCCCTTGATCTCCTTGGCGGCAGCGGCCGAGCGCTGTGCCAGCTCGCGCACCTCCATGGCGACGACGGCAAAGCCCTTGCCCGCATCGCCTGCGCGGGCGGCTTCGATACCGGCATTGAGCGCAAGAAGGTTGGTCTGGAAAGCGATCTCGTCGATGACGCCGATGATCTGCTCGATTCGGCGCGAGGCCTCCTCGATGCGCGACATGGCATCGATGGCGTTGCCGACGACGACAGAGCTGTCATCGGCGCTGCGCTTGGCTTCGCGCACGATCGCATCCGCATCCTTGGCGCGTTCGGCAGACGAACGGACCGTCGTGGTGATCTGGTCGACCGCAGCGGCGGTCTGCTCGAGCGAAGAGGCCTGCTGCTCGGTGCGCTTGGAGAGATCCTCCGCGGAAGCCGCCATTTGCGCGCCGTTGCTCTGGATCATCTCGACATTGCTGCGAACCTGGCTCAGCGTCTGCTGTAGGCGAGACAGCGAACTGTTGAAATCCTGACGGAGCTGCTCAAGACGACCGATGAATGGCGTGTCGATCGTCGCCGAGATATCACCCTGGGCCAGGCGTTCGAGACCGGCGGCAAGCTCGCTGACGGCATAGTCGATCTGACGGTCGAGCTCGCGCTTTTCGGCGTCGTTGCGCTGGCGTTCATGCTCTGCGGCGGCGCGCTCCTCGTCACTCTGCTCCTCGATGCGGATCTTCGAAATGGCATTTTCCTTGAAGATGCCAAGGGCTCTGGCCATATCGCCGATTTCGTCACGGCGCTGCTCACCGGAGATCGAGGTCTCCAGCATGCCGTCGGCGATGCGGCGCATGGCGGCGGTGATCTGGCCGATCGGACGCTGCAGGGTCAGGACGAGCGCGATGCCGCCGGCAACCGAGAGGATGATGCCGAGCGCGGTTGCCAGGATGGATATGGAATTTGCCTGGTTGCGCTCACTGCCGGCACTCTGTTTCTGCGTCTCGGCGAAAGCGGTCAGCTGGCCCCAGACCTGATCGAGCTGTTGGCGAGCGCTGGCATATTCGCCGATCCGCTGATGGATGGTATCGACCAGCTTGCCGCCGGCCTCATCCATGGATTTGATGGCCGGACGAATGGCCGAGTCGATATCGCTGGCGAAATCCATGCTCTTGGCGCTTTGGTTCAGCGTATCGATATCGCCGCCGAGCTTGGAGACTTCCTGGCGTAGGCGAACGAGATTGTCCTTATTCGTATTGGCGTTGAAATCCGCCAGAACGAGCTGCAGCGAATAGACCGAATCCTCGAGGCGACGCGTGTCCTGCAGGACCGAATTGGTCTGCGCGACGCGGGCATCGAGCGAGACGAAGGTCGTGGTCGCCTGGCGCATCATCTGCGTCGCGGTCAACTGCGTGTAAGTCGAGGTCTGACGGAAGCGCGAAAGCAGGCGGCTGATATTGGTGATCGTATCGTCAGTCGGCACGTCCGTGCTTTCGGTGAAGGCAGCAAGATCCTTGATCGTGCCCACGAGCGACTGGACAACGCTCTTCTGGTTCTGCGGCAAGGCAAGGTCGATGGAGCGCTGTGCCTTGTTCAAGTCCGGCAGCCGGTCCTTCAGGAGCTTGACCTTGTCGGCCGGTGTCGCGGCCTTGTTGAAGTCTTCGGCAACGGAAGCCAGCATATCGCCGCCCTTCAGCAGGCGGTCAGCGGAGCGGAGCGTGGACGTCGCGTCCGCCTGGTCCTGGCGCATCCGGTCTTCCAACTGCTGGCTGTTGAAATTGACGTTGAAGCGGGCGCTGATCAAGGCGCGCTGGGCGTCATCGATCGTCTTGCGCAGCGAGAGTTCCTGCTCGTGCAGCGACCACAGCCTGCCGACGAGATTGGACATGTCGGCGGTCTTTGCTGTCGCGTCAGTCAGATTGTCGCGGCCGTCGGCATCTGCGCCGAGCTGGCCGAGCGTCGCATTCAGCACGCCCTGCTGCGACTTGATGTCTTCATAGAGCTTGTCGCGCTGCTGTGTATTGGTGATGCGCAGGAAGTCATCCATGGAACCATAGAGGTTCTTGAACCCGGTCAGGGACTGCAGGACGCTGTTGGAGATCTCCATGCGGCCCTGAAGCAGGCCCGACGCATAAAGCCCGGTGAGGCCCACGGCTGAAATGCTGATGACGAACGGCAGGACGAATATCAGAACTTTCGTCTTGATGTTGAAACGCGACAATATCTTGTCAATGAACATTTTGGCCCAGACCTCTCACACACCGCTCCCCCGTCGACGCCGCCTCGGCGCTGACCGGATGTATAATCATCGTTCTTGAAATATCAGCAGGCGGGGTTCCCGAGTATAAATCGGGAAGCAATCATTGCTTCGGCTCCAGCTTGCAGTAGAGCGCCCCAAGAAATCGACTGGGATTGTCGCCGTGATTAATTAATTTTCAGATAAGGATGTAGTGTGACCCGCAGCATACAATCAAACGCTGAAAAGCGGAGGGCGAGGCCTATCTCCGTGCGCGAGCCGAGGCCGCCGTTCAACGACGGGCCAAGAGCAATGTGGCGGCTGAAATCAGAAGCCGCGTACGGTAAGGTAGGCGATGCAAGCGGCGGTAACGCCGGTCGCCAACATCAACAGTCTTGCTGCCAGAAGCTTGGCATTGTCACGGGTCTGAGCGATTGCAATGGCGCGAGCGCGACGATGTGTTCTGTTCATGAGTATATTCCCATTTTCGCACTGACACGATAACCGGCAAATGGTGCTTTCGGCAACTGCCAATGTATTCACTAATTAATGTAGGAAAGGAAAACGCGAGAAACAGAGGCGGGTTCCATTTTCTCAAGGCGCCGAGAGGGCCTTGAAACGGCAATTCAAGCTGCTTCGCCGGCTATATGCCCGGAGGCCCACGCCCATTGGAAATTGTAGCCGCCGAGCCAGCCGGTCACGTCGACGCATTCGCCGATGAAGAACAGGCCGGGAATGGTCTTTGCCTGCATCGTCCGCGAATCGAGGCAAGCGGTATCGATGCCGCCGAGCGTCACCTCAGCGGTGCGATAGCCTTCCGAACCCGAGGGTTTGACCTGCCAGGACTGAATAGAAGCCGCAAGCTGCTGCAGGCGTTTGTCCGATAGATCGGCCATATTGCCGGAGATGCCCTCGCTCTCGACAATATGCTGAGCCAGGCGTTTCGGCAGGATTTCCGCAAGCGCCGTCTGCGCCGATTGCCGGCCATTGACCTGCTTGGCTTTCTTCAACAGTGCGAGAATGTCGATATCTGGCTCGATCATGACGGTGATGTCCTCGCCTTCCCGCCAATAGGAGGAAATCTGCAGAATGGCGGGGCCGCTGAGGCCGCGATGGGTAAAGAGCAGGGCCTCGCGGAATGCCGTCTTGCCGTGTCGGATCTCGGCGGGGGCAGCAATGCCCGACAACGGCGCCAGACGCTGAAGCAATTGCGGATCGAGCGTCAGCGGCACAAGGCCTGGCCGCGTTTCGACGACAGGCAAGCCGAATTGCTCGGCAATGCGATAGGCAAAACCGGTGGCCCCCATTTTGGGAATGGACTTGCCGCCCGTGGCGACGACCAGCGAGGATGTTTCGAAGGCACCTTCGGGCGTGCTGACGCGATAGCCGCCCGCCTTCTGCTCGATGCCGCTGATTTCCGTTCGCAGTCGCAGTTGCGCACCGGCCGCGCGCATCTCGTCGGTCAGCATGCGGATGATGTCCTTGGCGCTATTATCGCAGAAAAGCTGGCCGAGCGTCTTCTCGTGCCAGGCGATGCCGTGGCGCTCCACCATGGCCAGAAAATCGGCAGGCGTGAAACGCGCCAGCGCCGATTTGGCAAAATGCGTATTGGCGGACAGGAAGTTCTTCGGGCCGGCGTTGATATTGGTGAAGTTGCAACGGCCGCCGCCGGAAATGCGGATCTTCTCGCCGGGTGCAGCGGCATGATCGAGCACGAGAACGGACCGACCGCGCAGGCCGGCGCGGATGGCGCACATCATGCCCGCAGCGCCTGCGCCAAGGACGATCACATCATATCTGCCGATCACGTTTCCGCCTCTTCACTCTTCGCCCCGCCCGGCTGTCATTTTTCCATCATACGGCGAAAGTTCGAGCGGTTTTCCCCCTCGCCAATTGGCGAACTGCAGTTATGATGCGCTCACCGATCAACCCAAATACGGTGTTTTATGCCCGCGAGAAAGACCCCGCTGAAAGCTTCCATACCAGTCTCGAAAGCACCAATAGTACCTCCCGGACTGAGATCGGCACGCGGCGTGGCAAACTGGAAGGAAGCGGCGCAATGGCTGCGGGCACGCGGGATCGAGGACATAGAATGCATAACGCCGGACCTTGCCGGCGTGCCACGCGGCAAGATGATGCCGACCTCGAAATTCACCTCCAACACGTCGCTGGCGCTGCCTTCGGCGATCTATCGCCACACGATCTCTGGCGAATATCCGGAAGAGACCGAAAGCTTCCGCTACGAGCCGCGCGACAACGACCTGAAGCTGGTCCCAGACCTGTCGACCCTGTCGGTCGTTCCCTGGGAAACCGACCCGACTGCGCAGGTGATCTGCGATATCGTCAATTCCGAGGGACAGGAAGTCTCCTATACGCCGCGCAACGTGCTGAAGCGCATCATGGGGCTCTATCGCGATCGCGGCTGGAAGCCGGTGGTGGCGCCGGAAATCGAATTCTATCTCGTCGCCAAGAATGACGATCCGGATTATCCGCTGCACCCGCCGAAGGGCCGTTCCGGCCGCTCGATTCTCGGCGGTCAGGGCTATTCGATCGCCGGCATCAACGAGTTCGACGAGCTGATCGATGACATCTATCACTTCTCGGAAAAGCAAGGTCTCGAGATCGACACGCTGATCCACGAGGAAGGGCCGGCCCAGCTGGAAATCAACCTGCGCCACGGCGATCCGATCGAGCTTGCCGACCAGGTGTTCATGTTCAAGCGCACGATCCGAGAGGCGGCGCTGAAGCACGGCATCTACGCGACCTTCATGGCCAAACCGATGCAGAGCCAGCCGGGATCAGCGATGCACATCCATCAGTCGGTGGTCAACATCGAGACGGGCAAGAACGTCTTCACCAATTCGGATGGCAGCCCCTCGCCCGAATTCTTCCATTTCATCGGCGGCATGCAGCGCTTCGTGCCGAACTCGCTCGCCATGCTGGCGCCCTATGTGAATTCCTATCGCCGGCTGGCGCCGAACATGTCCTGCCCGGTCAACAATGCCTGGGGCTACGACAACCGCACCACGGCCTTCCGCGTGCCGGTCTCCGATCCGCAGGCGCGGCGCGTCGAAAACCGGCTACCGAGTTCGGACGCCAACCCCTATCTGGCGCTTGCCGCCTCGCTCGCCTCCGGCCTGCTCGGCATCATGAAGCAGGTGGTGCCGACGGCGCCGACCGAGGATTCCGCCAATGAAGGCTCCATCGATCTGCCGCGCGGGCTCCTCGAAGCCATCGCGTTGATGGAGGACGAGCCGGCCTTCGAAGAGGTGTTCGGCAAGGACTTCATCGGTATCTACGCCGGCGTGAAGCGCGGCGAATTCGAAACCTTCATGCAGGTGATCAGCCCGTGGGAGCGGGAATTCCTTCTGCTCAACGTGTGAAGGAGGCGCCCATGACGCTGCAGGAAACATGGCAAAGCCCGATCGCGCCCGGCCTTTCCTTCTACCAAGCGACCGTCGGCCCGCGTACGAGCTATCCGAAGCTCGACGGCTCGCGCCGCGCAGATGTCGCGATTATCGGTGGCGGCTATACCGGCCTTCAGGCCGCCTACAATCTTGCCAAAGGTGGCGCGGAGGTCGTTCTGATCGACGCGAACCGCTTCGGCGACGGCGCCTCCGGCCGCAACGGCGGGCAGCTCGGCACCGGCCAGCGCTGGTGGCCGGAAGAGATGGAAGAGAAGATCGGCTATGAACGCTCCAAAGCTCTTTTCGATCTGGCCGAGGACGCCAAGCGGCATCTTCTCGATTTCTCCGCCGAGCATGGCATCGACATCGATTTCCTACCCGGCCAGATGAATGTCACGCACAAGCGCAGCTACAAGCGCGACTATATGGACAATGCGGAGATCGCAGCGACCCGCTACGGCTATCCGCACATGACCTTTATGGATCAGGCTGAAACCCAGGAGCGGCTGGGGTCGCAATTCTATCTTTATGGCGTCCGGGATATGGGCACGGGCCATATCCACCCGCTGAAGCTGCTTATCGGCCTTGCCCGCGTCGCGGCCGAAGCCGGTGCCGCCCTCTTTGAGATGACCAAGGCAAAGGGCTTTCGCCAAGCGGAGGGCAAGACCATTATCGAGACGGATGGCGGCGAGATCACCGCCGACCGCGTGCTGATCGCCTGCAACGGCTATATCGGCAATCTGGAGCCGGTGACGGCAAGTCACGTCATGCCGATCCGCTCCTTCATCGGCGCAACGCAACCGCTGGACCGCTTCCCACAGGTTCTTCCCGGCAATGAAGCCGTCGCCGATTCGCGATTCGTCGTGCGCTATTTCCGCAAATCCAAGGATGGACGCCTGCTGTTCGGCGGGCGCGAGGCCTATACGGCGGACAATCCACGCGACATAACGCAGCACATACGTCGGCAGATCACCGAAATCTATCCGGCCCTCGGCGATATCAACATCGATTACGCCTGGGGCGGTTCGGTCGGCATCACCATGCCGCGCCAGCCCTTCGTGCGCGAAGTCATGCCTGGAGTCACTTCCATCGGCGGCTATTCCGGCCATGGGGTGATGCTGTCAAATTATTGCGGTAAACTCTATGCGAAAACGGTTCTCGGGAATGCGGATGAACTTCATCTGTTTAAGGAGCTGAACATTCCGCCCTTCCCCGGCGGTGCGCGCATGCGGGCGCCTCTGCTGTTCCTGGCGCTCTCGTGGTTTGCGTTGCGCGACAGGTTTTGAAAACCGGAAGATGATTTCTTCCGCCGGCAATCCGCTCTAAAAAGCCGCATCTGAATTTTGCGATGCACACTGGCCTTTTTAAATCGATTAGATTAAAAGGGGCCTCAACCAAGACCGATTGAGAGATAGCTCATGAGCAGCCAAATCATTCCCGTTGAACCATTTGATTATGTCGTTTTCGGCGGCAGCGGCGACCTTGCCGAACGCAAGCTCCTGCCCGCTCTTTACCATCGTCAGGTCGAAGGTCAGTTTTCCGAGCCGACCCGCATCATCGGCGCTTCGCGCAGTGCGCTTTCCAATGAAGAATATCGCAAATTTGCCGACGCCGCCCTTAAGGAACATCTGAAGAAGGGCGAATATGACGACGCCGAGGTCAAGAAGTTCCTGGCTCGCCTGTTCTACGTGCCCGTCGACGCCCGCAGCGATGCCGGCTGGGATCAACTGAAGAAGCTTCTGGACGAAGGCAAGGAACGCGTGCGCGCCTTCTACCTCGCCGTCGCTCCGGGCATTTTCGGTGATATCTCGCAGAAGATCCATGATCACAAGCTGATCACCAAGCAGACCCGCATCGTCGTCGAAAAGCCGATCGGCCGCGACCTCGCCTCGGCCCTGCAGCTCAACGACACGATCGGCAAGGTCTTCAAGGAAGAGCAGATCTTCCGCATCGACCATTATCTCGGCAAGGAAACCGTGCAGAACCTGATGGCGCTGCGCTTTGCCAACGCGCTCTATGAGCCGCTGTGGAACGCCAACCATATCGACCACGTGCAGATCACCGTCGCTGAATCGGTCGGTCTCGAAGGCCGCGCCGGCTATTACGACACGGCCGGCGCGCTGCGCGACATGGTGCAGAACCACATCCTGCAGCTGCTTTGCTTGACCGCGATGGAAATTCCCTCCTCCATGGATTCGGAAGCCGTCCGCGACGAGAAGCTGAAGGTTCTGCGCGCACTGAAGCCGATCGACGCTTCCAATGTCGAACAGGCAACGGTTCGCGGCCAGTATCGCGCCGGCGCTTCGGCAGGCGGCCCGGTCAAGGGCTATCTCGACGAACTGGAAGGCGGCGTCTCCAACACCGAAACCTTCGTCGCCATCAAGGCCGAGATCGGCAACTGGCGCTGGGCTGGCGTTCCCTTCTACATCCGCACCGGCAAGCGTCTCGCCGGCCGCATGTCGGAAATCGTCATCACCTTCAAGCACATCCCGCACACCATCTTCGATCAGGCCGCCGGCCGCATCGTTGCCAACCAGCTGATCATTCGCCTGCAGCCGGATGAAGGCGTCAAGCAGTCGCTGATGATCAAGGATCCGGGTCCGGGCGGCATGCGCCTGCGCAATGTCTCGCTCGACATGAGCTTTGCGTCTGCCTTCAACGTTCGCAATCCGGACGCCTACGAGCGCCTGCTGATGGACGTCATCCGTTCCAATCAGACGCTGTTCATGCGCCGCGACGAAGTGGAAGCCGCATGGAAGTGGGTGGACCCGATCCTCAAGGGTTGGGAACACGCCGGCCAGCAGGTGCAGGGCTATACGGCCGGCACCTGGGGTCCGAGCCAGGCTATCGCGCTCATCGAGCGTGACGGCCGCACCTGGCACGACGATATCTAAACCGGGACGATAACGATGACAGCGAACATGCATGCTTTTGCCAATGGTGCCGAACTCGCCGGCAAGCTCGCGGACAAGGTGGCCGAGACCCTTTCGGCCGCGGTTACCGCCCGCGGCTCCGCAAGCATCGCGGTCTCCGGCGGCTCCACGCCGAAGGCCTTCTTCCAGGCGCTGTCATCGCGTTCGATCGACTGGGGCAAGGTGACGGTCACCCTCGTCGACGAACGGTTCGTGCCGGCGGATAATCCGCGCTCGAACCACCTGCTCGTTCAGGAAAACCTGCTGAAGGACAAGGCGGCTGCCGCCAACTTCCTTCCGCTCTACCAGGCTGCGGCTTCCGTCGAGGAGGCCGCCGCCATCGCCACGGAAAAGACTAAGGCCGTCGGCCATCCCTTCGATGTTGCCATCCTCGGCATGGGCAATGACGGCCACACTGCTTCCTTCTTTCCGGGCGGCAGCAATCTCGCAACCGCACTCGATCCGGACACTCCGCGCGGCATCATCACGATGGAAGCGGAAGGTGCCGGCGAGCCGCGGCTGACGTTCACTTTCTCCAGCCTTCAGGATGCCCGATTGCTGGTGCTCCATATCGAGGGAGAAGGAAAGAAAGAGGTTCTCGCCAAAGCCGAAGCAGCAGGCGAGGAAACCGAGATGCCGATCCGCGCCTTGCTGCGCCGGGCGGCTTCCCCGGTCGAGATTTATTGGGCTCCATGATACGGCCGACAGGCCTCGTCATCGAACCCTGAATGACACAGCAACCTATGCTGCGCCATGTGCCCTTGCGGGTGCAGCGGCAGAGCATTGACTTTTGGATCCCGCGCCGTGCCCTTTACCGAAACAGATCTCACGGGCATCGCGCAGAACAGACGGAGGCAGATCGACCATGGCCGCTGACGCCCGCATATCAGCGATTACCGCACGCATCGTCGAGCGCTCGAAGCCGACGCGCGAGCGCTATCTGGACCGCCTGCGCAGCGCCGCGAGCAAGGGAGCGCAACGCTCCGTGCTCGGCTGCGCCAACCTTGCGCATGGCTTCGCCATCTGTTCCCCCTCCGAGAAGGACGCGCTGGCGGGAGACCAGGTGCCCAATCTCGGGATCATCACCTCCTATAACGACATGCTCTCTGCGCATCAGCCTTTCGAGACCTATCCTGCGATCATCCGCGAAGCGGCGGCCGAAGCGGGCGGCATCGCCCAGGTTGCCGGCGGTGTGCCGGCCATGTGCGACGGCGTTACGCAGGGACAGCCCGGCATGGAACTTTCGCTTTTCTCGCGCGATCTGATTGCCATGTCGGCAGCCGTCGGCCTGTCGCACAATATGTTCGATGCCGCCGTCTTCCTCGGCGTCTGCGACAAGATCGTCCCGGGCCTCGTCATAGCCGCCCTCTCCTTCGGCCATCTGCCCGCTGTCTTCATTCCGGCCGGACCGATGACCTCGGGCCTGCCGAACGACGAGAAGTCGCGCGTGCGCCAGCTCTATGCCGAAGGCAAGGTCGGCCGCGCCGAACTTCTCGAAGCGGAATCGAAGTCCTATCACGGTCCCGGCACCTGCACCTTCTACGGTACGGCCAATTCGAACCAGATGCTGATGGAGATCATGGGCTTCCACATGCCGGGCGCCTCCTTCATCAATCCCGGCACGCCGCTGCGCGAAGCCTTGACACGCGAGGCGACCAAGCGCGCGCTTGCCATCACAGCCATGGGCAATGAGTTCACACCGGCCGGCGAGATGATCGACGAACGCTCGATCGTCAACGGCGTCGTCGGCCTGCATGCGACCGGTGGCTCGACGAACCATACGATGCACATCGTCGCCATGGCGCGCGCCGCCGGTATCGTGCTTACCTGGCAGGATATTTCCGAGCTTTCGGACATCATCCCGCTGCTTGCCCGCGTCTATCCGAACGGGCTTGCCGACGTGAATCATTTCCATGCTGCTGGCGGCATGGGCTTCCTCATCAAGGAACTTCTGAAGAAGGGGCTGCTGCACGACGATGTTCGCACCGTCTACGGCCACGGTCTCGGCAGCTACTCCATCGACGTCAAGCTCGGCGCCGACGGCAATGTCGTACGCGAACCCGCTCCGGAAAAAAGCCACGACCCGAAGGTGCTGGCAAGCATCGACACGCCTTTCCAGAGCAATGGCGGGCTGAAGATGCTGCGCGGCAATATCGGCAAGGCGGTCATCAAAATCTCCGCCGTCAAGCCGGAGCGCCACATCATCGAAGCGCCGGCCGTGATCTTCCACGATCAACTGGAAATGCAGCAGGCCTTCAAGGACGGCAAGCTGAACCGCGATTTCGTCGCCGTCGTACGCTTCCAAGGGCCGAAAGCCAACGGCATGCCGGAACTGCACAAGCTGACGCCAGCGCTCGGCGTGCTGCAGGACCGTGGTTTCCGCGTGGCGCTCCTGACCGACGGCCGCATGTCCGGCGCCTCGGGCAAGGTGCCGGCCGCCATCCATGTGACGCCGGAGGCTATCGACGGCGGCCCGATCTCCCGCATCCGGGAAGGCGATATCATCCGCATCGATGCGATTGCCGGTACGCTGGAGGTGCTGGTCGATGCCGCCGATATGGCGGAGCGCGAGCCGGTGGTGGCGGATCTCTCGGCGAACGAATTCGGCATGGGGCGCGAACTCTTCGCTCCGTTCCGCCACGCCGCGGGACCGGCGGATCAGGGCGCAAGCGTGCTGTTCCGCCATTGAGATAGTCCGCCGGATTTCAGCAGAACGGCATCAAAGGCTCATCAGGGAACTTTCGATGCCATGGTTCCTGCTTCCGGCGGAGCCTTGTCCGTCCATGCCGGTGGAAGACCGAGGCGTGCTCCGACGAAACCCGTCACGCCCGGCGACTTCCCGAATGCCTTGCAGGCCTCATACTTGGGCGTTCGACCGACGAGAGCCGCGAGTTTTGCCCTGGAAGGGAACGAGGGCGTCGCTCCGAAAGGCGTCTTGCCCTTGACCAGCATCTTGCTGAAATCGCCGCCGAATTTGGCGGCGAGGCTATAGGCATCCCCCTCCTTGGCGACGGTGCCCGAATCAAAAAATGCGTTTGCACCACGTCCCCAGATCATGACAGCTCTCTGCACACCCTGAGGATTAAGCGCCTCCGCCTCAAGCGAGAGGCTGCCCATGCCGATCGGAATGCGGGGGACGGGCACGGGTACGCCGGGCAGCAATACGCTCTTGCCTACGGATGTGACTTTCGAGACGCCGACAGCCGTCGCATTTGTTGCCCTGACCTGTGTCACGACGGCGCGAACGGTCAGATCTGCCGGCTCCGATAGACCGACGACGATGAAGCGTTCGCTCAATCCGGAGCAAAGCGCTCTGTCGACGGCATTGGTGACGAGATCGCGCTGCTTGGACGTGAAGGCAGCGCTTTCGGCGCGCATGGAAAAGGCGGTAGGAATGATCTTCACGGTCTTGGCCGCAAGAACGTCGTCCCTGCTCACCCGAAGAAGCGAGTGCGCGACCAGCCCGTCCGATCGCGTCAGGCCATCATAGGACCGCAGGGATCCTGCCCGATCCAACGGGGCGGCGGCGCAGCCTCCTAGCATGCTCAACAGCAGAGCCATCGAGCAAATGTCGCGCCTCCGACGGCTTTCGGCGGCATATGGATCATAGGTCTTACTTCCATCGTGATTTGGGACTGCATTGGCTGGCATCGATGTTTGTGCTCCTGCACCCGGTTATGAACATTCAGCATCAACATTAAATATCGCACTTGATGTAAAAATTAATGTTGGCTACTTTGCGGCAATCGGAAGGCGAAGCGAAAGAATTATTTTACCGCGAATTGAGAACTCTGCGAGGGAGGCGCAGGGGCCTCCCATGATTTGAGTAGCGTTGCGACTCATGCCAAAATGGCCAGATGCAAGATGCAACCTCAAAGCCGGAAGGCCTGCGCGAATGCAAGCGCCGCCTGACCTTTCAACGCATAGCGGACGCCGGAATGAAATCCTTTCTGGCGAAAGGCTATCAGGAAACGACGATCGAGGAGATTGCGGCAGCGGCCGGTATTTCCCGGCGGACTTTCTTTTATTACTTCAAGGGCAAGGACGATATTCTTCTGGCACACCAGCGCCGATATATGGACGCACTGCGGACTGGCATCATGGAGAATGCCTCAGCCGGGCGTCCGCTCGAGGTCGTCCATCAAGCCACCCTCGGACTTGTGGCCCGCATCGAGGCGGAAGCGCCGCGGCTTCTGGAGACTGCCAAGCTTTTACGTCAAAGCGAGACCCTGCGCGCCCGTTCACGGGGTAACTCTTTGCAGCTTGAGCAAATCGCCTACCAAGCCCTGTGCGAGTTGTTTCCGACCAGGGACCGCGACGGTCTGCAGCTGGTGTCGATGATCGGAGTGAGCCCGCTTCGCCTTTCGGTCAACAAATGGCTGCAGGAAAATGGCAGGCTGCCCCTGATCAAGTATCTTGAGGATGCGCTCGCAAAATGGCGAACGGAAATCTGATCCGTCAGCCGAACGGAGCGTGCTAAGCCGCTTCCTGTGGGTCGTTGATCAGGATCTAATATCGAGCACGCGGTTCTTGTGGGCCGGATGCGTGCTGTAGACGAAGATCTTGTTCATTTCCTTCTCCGTGAGAAGCCGCAGGAAACGAACTTCCACCGTGTTGTTGGAGAAGACCTTCATCAACACACAGCCGACCTTGGTGATGCGGGCGTCAGGAATATCCAGATAGAACTGCTTCGGCAGATTATACTGGGTGAGAATCGCAAGAACCGCGCTGCTCTGCGAGATACGGATAATATCGCAGCGGCGCGACGCAAGATTCATCACGCCCTTTTCAGTGTATTCGAGGCGGGCGGCATTCATGGTGTCCTCCATGCGAAACCGCACTTCGCGGTCATACATGAAGGATTCTTCCTTATTAAGGAAATGCTGACCCGAATTAGCTCTGCCGAACGCGGCCATCTTGATGGACCCCTGAAGTATATTATGAAAAGGAGACTATCAGCCGGTCTTTAACAGAAGGTTTGAGTGCGCCGGCCCAAGATGAATTTTGTTGTTCATTTTTACTTGAGCCGGGGCATCCGGTAAGCGCCTACTTGCGATAGGAGTGGCCGCTGGCGTCGAAAAGATGCAGCTTCTGACGGTCGGCGGCAAAACGCATCTTTTGGCCGCGGTGAATATCGGCAATGCCGGGGATCTTGACGATGATCGGCTCGCCATCGACCAGGCCTTCGAGATAGAGCTGCGTCACTTCGCCAAGCGCCTCGACGATGGAGACCTCACCTTCGAAAAGATAGTCGTCACCGGTCGCGACACGCAGGTCTTCCGGACGCACACCGAAGCTCGCCGTCTTGCCCTTCTCGGACGCCTCCGTCGGTACGTCCAGCGTCACGGCCTTGCCGCCCGTTAGCGTCACGGTCGTCGTTGCGCCTGTTTCGGTCACGGTAGCGGGGATGATGTTCATGGCCGGCGAGCCGATGAACTTGGCGACGAACAGATTGGCCGGGCGCTCGTAGAGTTCAAGGGGAGCACCGACCTGCTCGACACGGCCGGCCGACAGCACGACAATACGGTCGGCCAGCGTCATGGCCTCCACCTGGTCGTGGGTGACGTAGATCATCGTCGTCTCGGGCATGGAATCGCTGAGTTTGGCAATCTCGATGCGGGTCGCGACGCGCAGGGCGGCGTCGAGGTTCGACAGCGGTTCGTCGAACAGGAAAACCTTGGGGTTGCGGCAGATGGCGCGGCCGATGGCGACGCGCTGGCGCTGACCGCCCGAGAGCGCCTTGGGCAGACGCTCCAGATATTGCGTGAGCTGCAGGCTCGCTGCCGCCGCCCGCACACGACGGTCAATCTCCTGCTTGCTTTCGCCGGCAATGCGCATGCCGAAGGCCATGTTGTCGTAGACGGTCATATGCGGATAGAGGGCATAGGACTGGAAGACCATGGCGATGCCGCGCCGCGACGGCGGCACCTCATTCACCTTCTGACCGGCGATCATCATATCCCCGGCCGTGATGCTCTCCAGCCCGGCAATCATCCTGAGCAAGGTGGACTTGCCGCAGCCGGAGGGACCGACGAAGACGATGAACTCGCCTTCATTGATCTCCAGATCGATGCCGTGCAGCACATGCACGCTGCCGTAGGATTTCTTGATATCCCTCAGAACAAGTCCCGTCATTATGCTTCCTCCTCCCAAAGGTCAGGCGAGACGCGCGAAGTAAGCGCCCCAGGCCGGAATATCGATCTTGTTGCCGTAGTTGTTGCTGGTAAAGCCGTGTCCCGTCAACGCCTGCCAATTGCCATCAGGCAAAGTTGACAGCGTTTCGACAGGGCTCATGTTGAAGACGCAGAGAATGGTCTCGCCGGCATAAGTGCGGGTGTAGATCAGCACGTCGCCCTGCGGCTCCGAAAAGGCAATCTCGCCCTTGGCGAAGGCCGGATGCTGCTGGCGGAAGGCGAGGAAGCGGCGGTACTGCTCCAGCACCGAATTTTCATCGCCCTGCTGGACGCTGACGGCACGCAGAATGTGTTCGACCGGCACCGGCAGCCACGGCTTCACCGTCGAGAATCCGCCCTGCGCCACCTGGCTGTCCCAGACCATCGGCGTGCGGCAACCATCGCGGCCCTTGAACTCCGGCCAGAATTGGATGCCGTAGGGGTCCTGCAGATCCTGGTAGGCAAGATCCGCTTCCGTCAGTGCCAGTTCCTCGCCCTGATAGATGCATACGGAGCCGCGCAGGGTCAGCAGCAGCGCCGCATAGAGCTTGGCGAAAGCATCGCGATCGGCCACCAGATTGCCCCAGCGGCTGACATGGCGCACGACGTCGTGGTTGGAGAAGGCCCAGCAAGCCCAGCCTTGCGGAGCTGCCTTGTCAAAGTCGTTCATCACCTCTTCGACGCGATCCGGCGACAGGGCATCCGGCGCCAGGAATTCGAAAGCATAGCACATATGCATCTTGTCGCCGCCGGATGTGTATTCGCCGACGATCTCGAGGCCGCGCTGGCTATCGCCGACTTCGCCGACGGCGGCAATCGCCGGATATTCGTCGAGCACGGCACGGAAGCGCTTGAGGAACTCCAGGTTCTCGGGACGATTCTTGTCGTAGAGATGTTCCTGAAAATTATAGGGATTGACGGCCGGTGCCGTGGACGCGTTGCGGCGCGAAGGCTCCAGCGCCGGATTGTCGCGCAATTCCTTGTCGTGGAAATAGAAGTTGATGGTGTCGAGACGGAAGCCATCGACGCCGCGGTCGAGCCAGAAACGGACGACGTCGAGCAAGCGGTCCTGCACCTCGGGATTATGCAGGTTCATATCCGGCTGCGAGGTCAGGAAGTTGTGCAGGTAATATTGCATGCGGGTCGGATCCCACGCCCAGGCCGAGCCGCCGAAAATCGACAGCCAGTTGTTGGGCGGCGTGCCGTCCGGCTTGGCATTGGCCCAGACGTACCAATCAGCCTTCGGGTTATCCTTGCTCGAGCGGCTTTCGACGAACCAGGGATGGCGATCCGAGCTGTGCGACAGCACCAGATCGATCATCACCTTGATGCCGAGACGATGAGCTTCCGTCACCATCGCATCGAAATCGGCCAGCGAACCGAAGATCGGATCGACGTCCTCATAATTGGAGACGTCGTAGCCGAAATCGCGCATCGGCGAGGTGAAGAAGGGCGAAATCCAAATTGCATCCACGCCGAGCGCCGCGACATGCGGCAGACGGACGGCGATGCCCTTGAGATCGCCGATGCCGTCACCATTGGAGTCCTGATAGGAGCGCGGATAGATCTGATAGATCACCGCGCCGCGCCACCAGTCCTTGTCAACGTCTAAAGCCGATTGAAGGGCAATGCTCATGCTGTATGGGTCCTGTCTGGATAATATGATTTTGGATCAGCCCCCCTTCACCGACCCGGCGAGCAGACCGCGCACGAGGTAGCGCTGCAGACCAAAGAAGACGAGGAGTGGGATAAGGATGGTGACGAAGGCCGAGGCCGTCAGGATTTCCCAGTTGCCGCCGCGCGAGCCGAGCAGCGCGTTGAGGGCGGCGGTGAGCACGAGGTGATCCTTGTCGGTGCCGAGGAAGACCATGGCGATCAGAAGGTCGTTCCACACCCAGAGGAACTGGAAGATCGCGAAGGAGGCCAGTGCCGGGAATGACAGCGGCAGGATGATCTTGACGAAGATATCGAAATCGCTGGCGCCATCGACGCGGGCGGATTCGATGATTTCCTTCGGCAGGCCGGCAATGTAATTGCGCAGGAGATAGATGGCGAGCGGCAGACCGAAGGCCGTATGCGCCAGCCAGATGCCGGGATAGGTCTTCGACGGCACGCCGAACATCTGGCCAATTTCGTTATAGATGCGCAGAAGCGGAATCAGCGACATCTGCAGCGGCACGACGATCAAGCCGACGACGAGCGCAATCAGGATCGCGCGGCCGGGAAACTCCATCCAGGCAAGCGCATAGGCGGCGAAGGCGGCGATCAGGATCGGAATGACCGTCGCCGGGATCGTCACCGTCAGCGAATTGATGAAGGACTGGCCGATACCCTCACCGCCGAGCACGTTGCGATAGTTGTCCAGCGTGAATTGCGGCGGCGTCGCGACCGTCAAATAGACGCGCTTAGCACGTGCATCCGCCCCAAACGGGCCGTTCTTCTGGTAGCTGTAGCTACCATCAGAGTTGATCGTTAGCGTCTCACCATTTTCCAGCGCGGCGGGAGCGCCAGCCTTGTAGGCTGCCGGCTCCTGCACGCGCAGGCCGAAGGACTGGATCTTGCCGCCGCCTTCGACGGCGAGCGTGCCTGATATCACGAAATTTGCGCCGTCGGGCTTGGCCTTATCCGGACCGTCGAGGCGGGCGGCCGTGGTGCGCGACGAGCCGGCAAAGGCCGTCCACCAGCCGGAAGCGACGATCTGATCCTTGTCGCGCAGTGCGGTGACGAAGATGCCGAGCGTCGGCAACAGCCAGAGCAGGACGATGAGCAATACCGCGGCGTGAACGAAGATGCGGGCAGGACCGATGCGACCGAGATTTCCAATCATGTCAGCGCCCCTTCGTCTCAGCGTTTGCGCGGCGGATGTTCCAGATCATGATCGGCGTGACCGCGACCATGATGACGAGCGCTATGACGGCGCTTCGGCCGCTGTCGCCGCCGCCACGGAACATCCAATTGAACATCAGGTTGGCAAGCACCATCGTGTTCCACTGGCCGTTGGTCATGGTCAGCACGATATCGAATACCTTGAGGACGAGGATGGTGATCGTGGTCCAGACCGTGGCGATCGTGCCCCAGACCTGCGGCACCATGATTTTCCAGAAGATCTGCCAGCCATTGGCGCCGTCGATGACGGCAGCCTCAATGGTTTCCTCGGGAATGCCGCGTAGAGCCGCCGAGAGGATGACCATAGCAAAGCCGGTCTGGATCCAGATCAGCATGACCATCAGGAAGAAGTTGTTCCAGAACGGAATGGTGATCCAGACCTCCGGTGTGCCGCCGAACAGCTGGACGACGGCATTCAGAAGGCCGATCTGCGTATCCGTGCCACCGCGATATTCATAGATAAACTTCCAGATGACGGAAGCGCCGACAAACGAGATCGCCATCGGCATGAAGATGACGGCCTTGGCGAGATTACCCCACCAGATGCGGTCGGTCATGACGGCGATGACGAGGCCGAAGAAGGTGCAGGCGGCCGGCACCACGGCAAGCCAGAGGATGTTGTTGAAAATCGACTGGCGGAATTCAGTGTCGTTGAGTGCCCAGAGATAGTTGGCGCCGCCGACGAATTTGCTGCCGTCCGGGCCGTAGAAAGACAGGATGAAGGTCGCGACGACAGGATAGACGAGGTAGACGACGAGCAGGAACAAGGCCGGCCCCAGGAACAGCCAGGGGCGGATGAGACCACGGCGACGAAGGTTGACGGCCGCTCGATGAACGTCGTCCCCTTCCCTTGCCGGAAAGATCAAATCCAAGAGCTTGTTGGAAAACCAGAAATAAGCGGCGCAAATGGCAACGCCGAATATCATGGCGCCAATCGCCGATACGATCTGCGAAAACATCCCTTCCCTCCCCGAATTATCTTCTTTTGTCCATCAGTCGGGCATCGGCCGCGCTGAAGGGCGCGTCGTCATATGCAGTATGGCGCCGCCGGCGAGTTGCCGGCGGCGATAGGGCTATGATGTCCTACTTGATGGCGTCCCAGGACTTCTGGATACCGTCGGCTACATCCTGAGCGGACTTGCCGCCGACGAAATCGACCATGCCCGTCCAGAACGAGCCTGCACCGATCTTGCCCGGCATCAGGTCGGAACCGTCGAAGCGGAACGTGGTGGCCGTGGTCAGGATTTCGCCTTCCTTGCGCAGCGTGTCATTGGCGTAGGCAGCCGTGTTGACGGACTTGTACGGCGTCAGGAAGCCGGACTGGGCCATCCAGACTTCCTGGGCGATCGGCGTCTGGAGGAACTGGATAAAGGCGCGGGCGGCCTTCGAATCCTTGGTGATGGCTGCTAGCGTGCCGGCGCCGAGAACCGGCTTACCGAGTTCAGGATGCGCGGCGCTGGGCGGGAAGTAGAAGAAGTCCGCATCCTGGCCGAGCTTGGTGCCTTCCGGGAAGAAGGATGGGATGAAGGATGCCTGCTTGTGCAGGTAGCACTTCGGCGGAACCGTGAAGAGGCCCTTCGGGCTGTCGCGGAAGTCGGTCGAGGCAACGGCCGCAACGCCGCCGGCAACATATTTCGGATTCTTTGAGAACTTGCCGAATTCCTCGATGGCGGCAACGACCTTCGGATCGTTGAACTTCAGCGAGTTATCGACCCAGTGGTCGTAATCCTGCGGCGTATTGAGGCGCAGCATCAGATCTTCGACCCAATCGGTTGCCGGCCAACCGGTCGCACCGCCCGAACCGAGGCCGATGCACCAGGGGGTGCCGCCATCCTTGACGATCTGATCCGAAAGCTTGATCAGGTCCTCCATAGTCGTCGGAACCTTGTAGCCGGCTTCCTCGAAGTTTTCCGGAACGTACCAGACCAGCGACTTCAGATCGGCCTTGTAGGGGAAGGCATAGAAGGCGTCCTTTCCGTCCTTGCCCTTGTAGGTGCCGTAGCCGACCCAGCTGTCGCCGGCACCGTAATTGGTCTTGACCCAGCTTGCGAGATCATCACCGAGCGGCGTCAGATAGCCCTTGCTGGCAAGGTTGGCGAGCAGGCCCGGCTGCGGGAGAATGGCGACGTTCGGCGGCGAGCCAGCCTGCGTGTCGATGACGATCTGCTGCTCATAGTTTTCCGAGGACGAATATTTGGCGTTCACGCCGGTCGCTTCGGTGAAATAGTTCAGGATGCTGGTGAAGAGAGCCTCGTCCTCGCCGCGCCAGGGGCCGAAAATGGTCAGCGTCTCGCCCTTCAGGTCGGCATGGGCCGCCTTGAAGTCGTCATAGCTCTTCCAGTTGAACTTGGAGTCCTGGCCCGGCTGGAACTTCAGATCGGCAGCCATCGCCGTACCGGCCACCAGAGCGGCGGCAGCGACGGTCATAAGAAACATTTTCTTCATGCGGTTGTCCTCCCAAATAACGAAACCCATGAGCCCAGACACTGTTTTGTGCTGTGCGCCCCATTTCCTCAAAGCGCTTTGGCTACGTCTGTCATCCATTGAGAGCGGGATAAAGTCAAGCGATTTTCAGATTTCAGCCAGTATACACAGCAATTCTCGCGCTGCAGCATAGAATGCATGTCGATTTTTTACTAATTATCTTGTCTCCCACGCTTCTGCTGCTACATAATTGAAAGCGCTTTGAAAGCCTGAGACTTTTCGGGAGGTTGTCTCGGCATCGTGGCGGCATGCAGTTGGAGGAGCCGAAACACCGTGAATCTGAAGCAGCTATCGCACATGCTGGGGCTGTCGCAGACGACAGTCAGCCGGGCATTGAACGGATATCCGGAAGTCAATCACGAGACTCGCGAGCGCGTTCTCAAAGCGGTTCGGGAAACAGGCTATCGCCCCAATAAGGCAGCTCAAAGACTTGCAACTGGCAAGGCCGGCTCGATCGGGCTTGTCATGCCGACCTCGCCCGGCAATTCCTCGGATGTGCACTTCTCGGAGTTTCTGACCGGCCTCGGCGAGGAAGCCTTGCGGCACGACTTCCATTTCGTCCTGACGCCGGCGGATCCGAATGATGAGGTCGGCGCCCTCAGGCGATTGGCGGCCAGCGGCAATGTCGATGCCCTCTTCGTCAATTACATGCGCGGCCACGATCCGCGCCTGGAGATGCTGAAGTCGCTATCCATGCCTTTCCTCGTGCATGGACGCTCCATAGGCTCCGAGCCCGACTATCCTTTCCTCGACATCGACAATGAAGCCGCCTTCTACGACGCCACGAAGCTGCTGCTGCAGCTCGGACACCGGCGCTTTGCCCTCTTGAACGGCCCGATCTATTTCGATTTCGCCATTCGCCGGAAGAACGGCATGGATGCAGCCCTTGCCGAGCGTGGCCTGACGCTCGACGAAGCCTGCGTCAGCCATACGCCGATGACGGATGAACAGGGCTTGTTAGCCATGGAACGCATCCTCCAAATCGAAAAGGACAAGCGCCCAACTGCGGTGCTCTGCTCCAGTACCGTATTGGCGCTCGGCGCCGTTCGCGCCATCAATCAGGCAAAGCTGAAACTGGGCGAAGACATATCGATGATCGCGCACGACGACGTGCTGACCTTGCTCAAGCCGGAAAACTTCACCGTGCCGCTGACGACCACCCGCTCGTCCCTGCGAGCCGCCGGCGTGCGCATCGCCGAGCGGCTGATCGGCGAAATCAAGCACACGGATACCTTCCCCGCCCAGGAACTATGGAAAGCGGAACTGATCGTGCGCGCCTCGACCGGCGTTGCGCCGGCCGATTGATATCGCTTTAGAATTTCGGCGGCTTTTGGCCGGCTGAGCGATAAGCTGCGATGACGGTATTGGCCATCAGCATGGCGATCGTCATAGGTCCGACGCCGCCCGGAACCGGGGTGATCGCGGCAGCAACTTCGGAAGCCTCACCATAGGCGACATCGCCCACCAGCCGGCTCTTGCCCTCGCCTCGCTCAGGTGCGTCGACGCGGTTGATGCCGACATCGATGACGGTGGCGCCAGGCTTCACCCAATCCGCCTTGACCATCTCCGGTCGACCAACGGCCGCCACCAGGATATCGGCACCCCTTGCAACGGAGGCGAGATCCTTGGTCCGCGAATGCGCCGTCGTCACCGTCGCATTGGCAGAAAGCAGCAATTGCGCCATCGGCTTGCCGAACAGGTTGGAGCGGCCGATGACCACGGCATTCAGACCCGACAGGTCCTCGCCATGGATCGAACGTACCAGCAGCATGGCGCCGGCCGGCGTGCAGGAGATCAATCCGGTTTCGAGATCGCCGGTCGCAAGCTTGCCGGCATTGACCACATGCAACCCATCGACATCCTTCTCCGGCTGGATCGACTGGATGATCGCATCGGAATCCAGATGCTTCGGCAGCGGCAGCTGGACGAGAATACCGTGGATGGAGGGATCGTCATTCAGCGAGGCCACGAGCTTTGCCAGTTCACTTTGCGTCGTTTCCGCCGGCAGCGTGTGCTGGACCGACTTGAAGCCGCATTCCCTCGCCATCTTGCTCTTGGAGTTCACATAGGCATGGCTGGCCGGATCGCCGTCGATCACTGTCGTCACGCTCGTCTCCCGATCATGAATTCGCTGGCAATCTACAAGGCATCCGCTCTATGGAATGGCCTGCAAACGCCCTATGGTGTCTGAAAGCGGTAATTGCAAGGGAAAACGAAGAGACGATCAGGCGCGGTCCGGATGTCTGCGTACCGCGTAGGTTTCGACTTTAGCGCGCAGGGATGCAAGTTCCTGCTGGATGCGGACCCACTCGTCCGCAATATCGAACTGATCTGCACCACCGGAAACAAGAGCAGCCGATGGCTCCGGCGCGATCGCCGGCAATGATGTGAGCTCCATATCATCGTCATGAGGCAAAGCGTGAGCCATCGACATGATGCTTTCCTCGGCCGCTTGGTCTTCTGCCAGTTCCGCACCGGCCAGCCACTTGCGCAGGAATACGGCGCAAAGTGCCAGGCCAAGCCCGGCAAGGAAGCCCGCAGCCTGATTGCTCGCGAGATGACCGTCGAGGGGCGCGGCGGATGCAACCGCCTGGGACAACACTGTCAGCGGCGGCCTGACTTCGGAAATCATCATGCCAGCATTCTGCTGATCGGTCTCATAGCGGCTCTGCGCTATCTTCACGGCGTCCTGTAGCTGCCCGAGGCGAGCGAGGTCGACATCGCTCCCCGTCTGATTGGCGGCCGTCATTTGCGTCGAGAGAGCGGCTTGCTTTTCCAGGGCAGCTTTTACGTCCGCTTCGCTGCTGACGGCCAGCCGCTGCAGCTGGCTGCGCATATTGGCCGAGAGATCATCGACGGTGGCCTGCTGTGCAAGCAGGCGGGGATGGCGCGGGCCGAGCTGCACCGAGAGCTGCGTTAGCTGTGACTTTGCGGCATTGTAGCGGCTGCGCAAGTCATCAAGTCCCGCCGACGAAAGATCGCCCGACAATGCGCCGCTCAGCACCGATGCCGGCGTGGCCGATTTGACGGCCGTGAGACGGGCCTTGGCGGTGCGTACCGCCAGATCGGCTGCCTTTATCTGCACATCCAGCTGCTGACGCTGCTGCCGGAGCGCTTCCGCCGCAGCAATCCTGTCTTCGCCATAGCGCGCCTTGAATTCGGCAAGAGCGGCGGAGGCGCGATCGAGCTCCTTTCGGCTGCGATCAGCCGCCGTTTCTACCCTAAGCGACGTACCGGCCGCCTTTGCAACAGCGGGATCATAAAGGGAAGCGATAACAAGCCGGTTGGCAATATCGGCCGATCTGGCGGGATCGCCCGATGTAACGATCAGGCGCAGCAGACCCGCCTGATTATCGATATCGACGGCAATGTCTTTGCGCAGCGTGGCCTGCGCGCGTGACGGCGCGTCGGATGCATTGCCGCTGCCGGAAAGCAGCTCGACGGCAACCCCGAGGGCACCCGCCCGGCTGCCGGTAAATTCCGGATCGCGGTCAAGCTTCATCCTGGCGACAATATCGGACAATACGGACGGAGCAACGACACGCTTCGCCGCAACATCCAGCAGGGCTTGACGCCCGCGACCTTCGCCCTCCGCATGCAGAACGGCCTGCGAAACATAGAGCGGCGGCGGGGCAAGCAGGGTGGGAATAGCCGCACCCGTCAACCCGGTTGCGGCAATAAAACAAAGAGCGCCGAAGCTGAGGGACCAGCGTCCGGCCCGAGATACGTGTTCAACGACGACTGGAGCGGGGACGGCCTGCCGCGGAAACTCCCCTATGCCTTCAAGCAGATCAGGCACAAATTCCAGTAAATCGGGCGTAGGCTCCGATGCCAGCTCGGATATCTCGCGGCGCTCCGGGCGGTAGGCGTACGAGATATCTTCCGTCTGCTCGGCAGCCGTTCCGATCTCCGGTGATCTTCGTCGACCGGACACCGGATAGGGATCGCCGTTCAACCGTCTGCGCAGGATGGCGCGCAATTCCGCATCCCGTGGGTCGTCGGCGTTGGCAGCGCGTAAGTTCACCGCGCTCCCCAAGCCATCATCTTCACCGTAAGGGGAGATATGCCGGGCAGATCGCCGCGAAACCTTTTGGGTTTCCGCATCTTGGGGATAAAATCCGGTCCTGGCTTTGCTTTCAAACATGGCGGGTTATCTCGCGCACATGGTCACAGACCAATGCAAATGGTTAACCCACTCTAAAATTTCATGCCAAAGAAAGAGTTAACGCCAAGCCCGCAAATACTAGCTCGCTAATTTATTCGGCGGCGCGATATGCCGCTGCGGCAAGGGATGCGGCTCGGCGCGAAGGACGCGCTCCTTGCGACCAAACTGGTGCCTGACAACCTGATAGAAGAATAGCGGTATGCCCAGCATGTAACGCCGCCAGAGCCTATTCGGCTCAAGTACCAGACGGAACAACCACTCGCTACGTATCGCGCGCACGAGCCTTGGCGCCCGCGGCACCGTCTCGGAAATAAAATCGAACAAGGCGCCAACGGTCAGGACGAGGCGCGCATGCTGCGGGCCTACATGTTCGGCGACCCATTTTTCCTGCAACGGCGTGCCCATGCCGACGATCAGCACATCGATCTTCTGGCGGCTGATTTCCGCGGTCACGGCATGGCTCCGCGCCGGATCGAAGAAACCATCCGATACGACGATAAACTGGTGCCACGGGGCATGCTGGCGAAATTTCTCCGCTGCCTTTTCGACGACGGAGCGCTTGCCGCCCAAGAGACCGATCCGTCTCGGCCGCTCCATGAATGTCAGCAGCGCAGGTACGAAATCCGTACCGTTCAGATTGGCGGGGAAAGGTTCTCCATGAGCGACGCGCGAGGCGATGTCGAGGCCAACGCCATCGGGAAGAACCAGATTGCGCTCAAGGACATTGCGGTAGCTGTCATCGCGCAGCATGACGAGCATGTTATGGGCATTGACGAAGGAGATCGAAGTCTGTCCGACCGGCAGGGACGCAAGCTCGTTGACGAAAGTCAGCGCGTCATCCCAGCCCAGATCGCATACCGGCAGATCGAAGATCATGCGGCGCGACGCAACGACGGCAAAATCGGCTACCTGGTTCAATCCAACACCCTCCTGCCCCGCATCGCTAACGCGCATGATGCCGGTACGCATAAAGCTCATGCCCCTCACCGTTCATCGGTGCGGCGACTGGGAGGCATGGCTCCGAGCAATTTATAGCAAGACAAATCCAACTTTCCGTTAGGGAGGAAGGTTGAATTTGCCTGATATCATCAGGGATCTGTTAAGCATATCTGCTAAATGTAAGATATTTCTTACATTCGTACGTGAACCGGCATCTTGTAACCGGGAGATATTACTCGACCGGCACTTTGTCCTTGGCCGCATCCTGCACGATCTTGACAGGCTTGACCGTTCTCTTGCCTACACTTTCCCCACCGTGGGTTTCCTCCTTGGAGAGATAGTCGAGCTGTTCGATCAGCACGTCGGCGACGTAATCGCCACCGAGCCGCTCGTTCATCCGCTTCTTCAGATCGGCGCGGAAGGCGGCAACGTCGAAATTCTGCGCATGCGAGATATCGATCGTCTTGTTGCCGATCAGCAGCGAAAAGAGCTCATCGGTCGTCAGCTCCGGCAGAGGTATCTGAATGGCATTCGCCTTACCCTTTTCCATCATGAAGGAAATGCGCGTCAGGAAATAGCCGGTCACCTGGCCGTTGGCGATAACGGGAACGTTGATCGACTCGCCCTTGACGAGTTGCTGCTGCGCCTTCTTGGCGTCATCAGGACTGATCGCGGGCGCCGTCGCCACCTGCACCGAAAAATAGACCGAGGCCAATGTCACGGCGCAGACCCACAGGCCGGTGATAACGAGCTTGATCATCCGGCCTCACGGACGCGGAATTGTTCCTGCGAATAGGTGCCGTCTGCGTCGGCATTCTGCACCGCATTCTTCAAAATCTCGGCGACGGCGCGCACGGCCTCGAGATGCGCCTCCACGCGGCGGGCGTTCAGAACCAGCTTCTTCTTCAGATCGTGCAGCTGCTCGATATGGGCGGCGGCGAGATCGGCCGGATCGGTATCGCGAAACAGCATCGACAATTCATAGAGGCAGCGGCTCTTATGTGCGTTCGATACCTTGAGATCGAAGTCCGGATCGGCGCCGATCCGGTTGTTCTCATTGTCGATAATCATCTCCAGGCGGCCAAGGACAGACTTGATCCGATAGTCCTGCGACATCATTTCCATGTTTGTTACCTCGCTCATGCTTTCTGGGACGTCAACGAATTCTGGTTGGTGATGCCGATGTCGCCGTCGTTATCGGCATTGGCAGCGGCAAGCGTCTTGCGCTGAAAATCGGTAATCGCGCTGAGCGCCATCTTCTTGTCGTTCTCGTCGGTCGCTGTATGAATGGCGCCGGTATTGCGCATCTTGTCGACCTGTTCCTTGTACATTTTTTCCGCGATGCCCACGCCGCCGTTCTTGGAGATCGTGTCGCCCAACTGCTCGGCCATCATGCCCTTCCAGATCTCGCCGGCCGAGCCCTTGCCGTAGAGCGTCTCGCTGCTCGGCAGCATGTTCTTCACGAAGTTCTGCAGCACCATGGACTCGAACTTGCGATAGGCCTGCGGGACCTTGGTTCCGGCCACATGCGTATTGGCATTGGCGAGGCCCGCTTGGGTGGCGGCGCTGTTCATCGCATCCACCGCCGCGCCGAAACCATTGCCGTTTTCGGCCAGGCTGGTGGCGGCAAAAGCGGCTCGATTGGCAGCAAGCTTGGCCTGCGCGGCCTCGACATCTGCGGGATTTGCCGCCTTGACGACATCGAGTACCAAATCACTCGGAGGCGAAATAGCCACGTCACGTCTCCTTCTGCTCTCGCATACCCTGAAAATGCGCGGCCCAGCGCCCATCTCAGGACATGTCGAATCAAACTGTCGGAGCAGGTCGGCAACCCACCGCTGCGAATCCTGCTCCATGATCGCGATGATTATTATTTTTGAACCTTGCTGGAGGCTGGCGTTGCTCCGGCGAAACGCTGATCGATGATATCGTAGACGGCGTTGTCGTCCGATTCTCGCAATTCGAGCTCGCGCGCATCCTTCATGTGCTCTTCCAGCCTGTCGGCCTTGGTGCGCTCCTGCTGGACCTTCATCTGAATGAGCGTCTGGATGCTTTCCAGCTGTTGATCCCGGATCATCAGGCGGCCGTAGCGTTCCGCGTAGTGGATCGAGAATGCCATGTGCACGGGGTCGACCGAACCGATGGCAACCATGACCCGCTCCATCGCTTCCGTCACTTCGGCGCGCTGCCGGGTCGTATCGGCAAGCTCGTTTTCCGCCATCCGTTCCAGATGGCGCTGCACCGCGACCAGGCGCTTCAGTTTTTCGGACCGGTTTTTCTCCGCCATCGTCTACCTACTCGCCGGCTGCTTTCGCTGGTTCTGCCCGAATCGGGCTTCATCATCTGTCCGCCTGAGGGCTAATGCCCGTTAAAGACGGTGAGGAACGCACTGGAAAATTGACTGACCAGGGCCGCGATGCTGAGATAGAGCATGAACAGCCCGCCCATCAGCAGATACGGCGTGGAAATGAAATAGATCGGAATCTGCGGCGCCAGCTTGTTGATGAAGCCGATGGAAATCTGGAACATCAAGCCATAGAGCACGAAGGGGCTCGCCAGCCGCAGCATGATGAAGAAGGTCGTCTCCAGCGTATCCGTAATCGAGATCAGCGCGGCGCGCGGCTCGATGTGGCCGCCGAAGGGAATGACCGAATAGGAATCGACCAGCGCCTGCAAAACATAATGGTGAAAATCCATAATGAAGAGAATCATCAGCCCGCAAAAGCTGACAAGGCTGGTGAGCGATGTTTCGTTCGATTCCTCGATGATGTCGGCGCCGCCGGGCGCGTTGAAGCCGATCATCATCGATATGACCGTGCCGGTGAATTGCAGGCCCAGCGTATAGATCCTGGCCATCATCCCATACATCAAGCCGATGACGGTTTCGGTGAAGATGAGGCCGATATAGTTCGCATCGCCCTTCGACACCTGCGGATAGATCGTATTCCAGAGCAATGGCAGGATCGCCATCGTCAGTGCCGCGGAAAGAAGCAGCCTGATCTGCGGAGGAACACGGCCGGAGGAAAATCCCGGGAGAACCATCATGCAGCCGCCGATGCGGCAGAAGGCGACGAACAGCGCCAGAATGGTCCCCTGGGGATCTGATATCATGAAATCGAACCTAGAATCTTGATCTCGATCCCCTTGGCCAATTCCACATGCGACAGGACCGGAAGGGTCGCGAACAGGCGTTCGATGATCATGCGCACATAGGAGCGCGTTTCCGGCGACGTGACAAGAACGAAGGGCATGCCCCGGTCCATGTATTCACGGATAACTTTGCCGGCCTGCTCGCTGAACTCTTCCAGGCTGCGTGGGTCGATGTCGAATTCGACGATTTCACCCTTCTGGTCGCGCTTCAGCGCCTGGTGGAAAATCAGATCCCATTTGCTGCCGAGTCTGAGGACGCGCAGCACGCCGTTATCGGCCAGATCGCCGCAGAGTTGCTGCGCCATGCGCACGCGCACGTGCTCGACGATCTGCTCGGTCTTGCGCACATGCGGTGCGAGTTCAGCGACCGCTTCGAGGATGAGATGCAGGTTACGGATCGAGACGCGTTCCGCGAGCAGCAGCTTCAGCACGGCCTGCAAGCCGGAATAGGACATGTGCGACGAGCAGATTTCGTCCGCGAGCTTCTTGTATTCCGGATCGAGACGCTCGATCAGGATCTTGACGTCCTTGTAGGACAGCAGCGCCGGCAGGTTGTTGCGGATGACTTCGCTCATATGGGTGAGCACGACTGAGACGTTGTCGATCGGCTGGAAACCCTCGCGCTTCAGATCCTCGGTAAAGGCTTCGAGAACGGAGACGGCGGGCATGCCGAAAGCGGGTTCGCGAATCTCGTCGCCCGGAACGGTCGGCTTGCGGCCGGAACCGGTGACGACAAGCACTTCGCCGACGCGCAGCATGTTGGAGGCGATCGTCGTGCCGTGGATGCGGATCTGATACGACTTGTCGGCAATCGCCATGTCGTCGATCACCTTGATCTCCGGCACGACGAAACCGTATTGCGTCGCGAACTTCTTGCGCATCTTGCCGACGCGGAAGGCGAGTTCCTGGTGGGCGCCGAGCAGGCGGGTGGAGACGATCTTGCCGAGCGCCAGTTCGATCTCCGCGGTCTTCAGAACCGACTTGACCGAATCCTTCTCCATTTCCTTCGTCTGCATCACCTTCTGCTCTTCGGCATCGCGGCGAAGCTTATTCTCGGCTTCGATCTGGCGCGGAATGAACCAGGCGCCGGCGGCCATCAGACCGCCGAGGAAAACGAAGGGAAGGAATGGCATGCCGGGCATGATGGCCAGGATGCCCATGAGGACTGCGGAGACGGCGAGCGCGCGGGGATAGCCGCTCAGCTGATTGACGACGGCCTGGTCGGTGGAGCCGGAGGTGCCGCCGCGCGAAACGAGAAGGCCGGCGGCGAGAGAGACGATGAGCGCCGGCATCTGCGAAACCAGACCGTCGCCGACGGAGAGCTTCACGAAAACGTCCGCAGCCTGGCCGATCGGCATACCATGACGGAAGTAGCCGATGATGATGCCGCCGAAGACGTTGATGCAAGTGATCAGAAGGCCGGCGACCGCATCGCCGCGTACGAACTTGGAGGCACCGTCCATCGCGCCGAAGAAGGAGCTTTCCTCCTCCAGTTCGCGGCGGCGGCGCTGCGCTTCCTTCTCGTCGATGAGGCCGGCGGAAAGATCGGCGTCGATCGCCATCTGCTTGCCGGGAATGGCGTCCAGGGTGAAGCGGGCGCCAACTTCGGCGATACGGGTCGCACCCTTGGTGATGACGATGAAGTTGATGGTAATGAGGATCAGGAAGACGATCAAACCGATGACGAAATCACCCGACATGACCAGGCTGG
This sequence comes from Rhizobium centroccidentale, assembly GCF_030182565.1. Lineage (NCBI taxonomy): Bacteria > Pseudomonadati > Pseudomonadota > Alphaproteobacteria > Hyphomicrobiales > Rhizobiaceae > Rhizobium > Rhizobium centroccidentale. The sequence goes on from NZ_JAQJCG010000013.1 coordinate 177,943, forward strand.
AAAAGCCGGCGATGACGCCGCCGGCGGCATCGTGCCCCTCATAGCCATGCGAAAGGATGACGCGGGTCGTGGCGATGTTCAGCGCCAGACGCGTCATCGTGGCGATCAGCAGGATCGTCGGGAAGGACGAAAATTCCAGCGGCTTCTTGATCCAGAGCGCCACCATGAGGATCAGCACGGAGAGCGCGATCGAGAAAGCCAGTCCAAGGTCGATCAGAAATGGCGGGATCGGCAGGAACAGCACGCACAGGATGACCATGATACCGAGGGCAAACCCGATATCGCGTATGCTGGGATTGGCTTTGGGAAGTGCTATTGCGGGTGGTTGTGCCATCGACCGGTTCCGTCTCTTCATGAGAGGTGGCAAACGGCCGAACCGCCTGCCCTATTGGAACCGAGCATTAGAAGCCGAAGCTTGCGCGAGCATGGCCTATGGCCATCGATGCTCGTAGCCAAAGGCCGCTGCGGCCTTCGGACCTTCTCTCGCTAGAAGCCCGATTGAATGCGGGAGAAGACGAGGTTGGTGAAGATCGAAATTTGCGCGCCGACGAATGGCGCCGAGATGCCGATCGTGACCATGACGGCGACGATCTTCGGCACGAAGGTCAAGGTCGCCTCCTGCACCTGGGTCAGCGCCTGGATCAGCGCGATCACCAAACCGACGACCATGGCGGCGATGACAGCCGGACCGGAAGCCACAAGCACCGTCCAGATCGCCGCCTGGAAAATATCCAATGCATCGGCTTCATTCATAACCTGTCCACTCCCGGTTCAGCGGCACATCATGTGCCGCTGGTCTGATCCGTATTCGACGACGAATCACTGCTGCTACTATCGCTCGACGTGGCCGTGGTATCAATGGTCGTGCCTGCCGGAGCGATCGTCACGCCGGCCTGGATCAGAATCTTGTCGCCGGCATTTGTTTCGGCGATGATACCATCCGTATAGACGCTTACCTGCTTGATCGTGCCGGTGGTCTTGCCGTCAGCGCTCATGATCTGCTTGCCGATATAATCGGAGGCCTGCGAGATCCACTGGTTCTGCAGCACGGTTTCCAGATGCGAGTTGGTCTGGATTTGCTGCTCGACCTGAGAGAAGCTCGCCAGCTGGGAAATCTGCTGGCTGGCATCCATCGGACTGGTCGGATCCTGGTTCTTCATCTGCGCGATGAGGAGCTGCAGGAAATCGTTATAGTTCAAAGTAGCCTTTGCGGATGCGGCGGCGGCATTGCTGGCAGTGTTCGAAGTGCTGGTGCTGCTGCCAACGCTGTCTACCGCTGCCATGGGGCGATCTCCCGGCGGATGTGCTCGATCGTCGCCGCCGGCATTTCCTGGCTGTTCAGAATATGATCCTCGATCGGATAAAGGCCGCGGATCGCCTTCAGCGCATCGAAGGCGCGGCCGGTGGCGACGAGACCGTCGATGCGCTTGAGTTCGGCCAGCACTTCCTCATTGTGGAAGCACGACAGCAGCATGACGATCGACTTGCGGAACATCGCCGTCGACTGCTCCTTGCCTTCCGGATTGATGAGGATCATCTGCGCGATGAAATAGAGCTGACGCAAGGGCGTCGTCGCGTCCTCCGGCTGGAGCACGTGGTTCTCGAGCAGGAATGTCACATCATTCAGGAATTCCAGAGCAACCTTGCGGTCGACGCGCAGGACGGCCCCGTTGATAAAGATCTTTTCCCCGGCTTTAAGCGATATGCGAAGCGTACTTTTCATTTAAGTCCATCCCTGATGATGGTGGTGACATCGATGATGCCTTGATAGTTTTCCGACTGGCGCCGCCTGATCCGCTCGCATTCCTTCAATATCCAGATGGCGATCGAAATCAGATTGGCACGCAACTCGACGTTGAGCTGGTTCTCCGGGCTTTTGAGATCCTCGACAAAGCTTACCCATAGGCGTCGCGTATAGAAGAGAGCCTCGATCGCTTCACGGCCGTATTTCCCCGCATCACGGGCCGCAGAGAGAAGAGCTACCGACCGGTCCAGAACTTGTCGTTCTCGTTCCTTGGCGTCGGCCACTGCATCCTGCATGACTTCCGCATATGAGAACTGATACATTCATGCATCCTTCCTGGTCATTACTTCCCTTTGATCATCAAAGGTAATTTACAAGGCTTAACTGCTGGATCTTGGAAACAATCGTGTAAGCCGTTTCGAGCTGGGTCTGGAGACTGTTGACCTTGGTCGACGCCTCATAGGGATCGACCCCGGTCAAGTCACCGATACTGGTGTTGAGAATGGTCTTCTGGGCATTCAGCGTCGTATTCGCATCCGACAGGCGCGACTGCGAGAGGCCTAGCTGACTTGCCTGGCTGTTCAACCCGTCGATCGACTGACGCGTATAGCTGATGGCCTGCTGCGTGACGGCGTTCGCCGCGCTTTGATTGAGACCGGGCGGCGTGCCCATCAGCGCATTGGTCACGCTGGTCGCCAGCGCCAGATACCGCATGCCGGATGAATTCGAGTTCGTCGAGGTTTCGATGACTTCCGAATTATTGATGCGGCTCGTCATATTTTGATCGGACGCGCTCGACCAACTCGACCAGCCGCTGTCCGACGTGAACATCGGCGCGACGGTATTGGTGATGAAATCGTTTATCTGGGCTGCAGATATGGTCGATGCGGTTACCGGCGGTGATTGATTTGCCATGTAAGTCGCAAGCTGCGCCTGAATATCCGCGTTCGTTGCCGAGGAATTATCCGTCATCGGCTGGACGTCGGTGTTGGTTCCGGCAAAGAGATACTCGCCATTGACCATCGTATTGGCGGAAGCGATGACATTCGACAGGGTCGACGACGCAGTCTGCTGTGCCAGGGCGACGCTGCTGCCATCGGTGTTGCCGCTCAGCGCCACAAGCTGGTCCATCAGATTCTGCGCTTGCGTGCCCATACCGGTCAAGGCGGTTTGCGACGTCGTCATGCGCTGGTTCGCAATGGAGTTGCTACTGAGAATGGAATCGATGCGGGACACGTCCCGCGTCAGATTCACATTCAGCGACGTGCTGCTGCCAAGCGCCACTCCGATGTCGGCATAGACGCCCGTGGTCGCCTCCGTCGAAGCGCTCGTCATCTCATTCTGCGCCTGACGAATCGTCTGGCGCATGGCGTTCTGAATGGCCGTGCTCGAAATGAAAGAAAGTTTCATGGCTTATCTCACAATATCCAGTACCGATTGGAGCATTTCGTTGACGGTGTTCAATATCTTCGTTCCAGCCTTGTAGGACTGCTCGATATCCATCATCAGCGTCAGTTCCTCATCGAGATTGACGCCGGTCGCATTCGAATAGGCGCCCGAGGAACGCGAGAGTGCTGCAGAGGTATTTTCTCCCGCCGTCGTTGCCGTGCTGCGCTGGCCCTCGAGCCAACCGATGGAGCTCGCCGAATAATCCATGAGCGTGGCATTGGTGTCGGAGCCAGCGGCAGGATCGAACGCCATCTTCGTATTCATGGCGGTGATAAAGCCATCAAGCTGGGTGGAATATCCGCTGTCGCCGCTGGTATTCTTGGTATAACCGGTTTCGCCGGTAGTGCTATCGTTATTAATACCACCATCACGCAGCAACGTCGGGTCACCACCTTGAGACGTGATTAATTTCGAATTAACGGTTATCGAGCCTGCCAAGCCTGTAACTGCCGTACCACTGGCCGGAACAGTGCCGCCGCTCCACGTGAACAGGCCGGGCAGAGTCGGTTTTGAAGAATCGCTGTTCGTTTCCGCGAAGACCGTAACCAGCCCTCGGGCCATTTCATCGAGCTGCTTCTGATAGGTCGGCGCAACGTCATCGCGAATCTGAAGTGCCGCCTGAAGCGTGCCCTGCGCGGTGGTATTCGCACCCTGCCCCGGGGTCAGCGCAACGCCATCGATGTAGACGCTGTTGCCTGTCGTGTCTGCCGTATAGGTACCCGTCGGCTGGAACGTGACCGAGCGCGGAATGGTCTCGAACAGGGTCGTCCCGCTCGTGGTGTAGAGCGCCATGTCGTTGTTGCCGCGCGTCACGGTTGTCACGCCGACAATCTTCGAAATCTGGTTCAGGATCGAATCGCGCTGGTCCATCGCGTCGGCAAGGGCGCTCGATGTCGGGCCAGCGGTGGTCGTTGCCGATTTTACCGCGTCGTTGGCGGTCTGGAACTGCTTTAGCAGACTGTTCAGCGTATCGACGTCGGAGCTGATCTGTTTGTCGGCGTCGGTACGGGCGCTCTGCACAGCCGTCGTGGCATTGTTGAGCGATGTCGCCAGGCTCTGAGCCGCATTGATTGCAGATTGCGCCGCCGTAGCGTTGGACGGCGATCCCGCATAATTCTGCATCGCATCCTGAAATGCCGACAGATAGGTCGCCGGCGCGATCTCGTTGTCGTTGCCGCCGAGCGTGGCCGACTGAAGATTGCTGTAGGCGTTCAGCAGCAGCTGCTGTGCGGAATCCGACGAGGCCGAGCTGAGATAGGCTTTCTGTAGCGCCGGTTCGCTGCTGCGGGCAATCTGCACCACCTGAGCGCCAGCCATGTTGGTCGTCACCACCGCCTGACGACGCGAATAATTCGCGTTGTTGGCATTGGCGATATTGTTCGACACGACGCTGCTCTGCGTGCCGGTATTGTTGAATATTGCCTGCGCGTTATTGAGAGCTGTTGTGAGCGACATGACTGACTCGATACCCTATTCGTTTTAGCGCGGCAGATTGGCCGAAGGCGCGCAGGAAGTGTCGGAATAGCCTGTCAGAGCAAGGCCGGCGAAATAGACCAGATTGTCATTGGCAGCGGATGGACGATCACCGGAACGAACCGGCAATACCCTCCCGCGAACATGACGCAAGACGAGAGCATCGTCGCCCAAAGCGACGCCGAGGCGAGTTGCCTGCGTATCCGCTTCCGCAAGTGCGGTCCTCATGCTGCCGAAATTCCTCATCTGGAATCCTCGTTATCCTTCATACGACTGAGAGTAGGTGGCGGGCCTTGCGTGAAGCTGTCTGAGAGGACGAAAAACCGATCATCGCGAAAAGCTTCGTCAAGAGCGTCATCAGGCGACCATGCTGCCGGCTGTTGCACGCCGAAATGGTAAGGAACAACGTACCTTCCGGCGCCATGTCGATCCGGCAGCCGAAAAGGAACGGGCCCGAGAATCAGCTGATTCTCGGGCCCGTTCATGAGTTTATTCGGGGATGCGCGACCGGGAGTATCAGCTCCAATCGATGCAGTAACCGAGGAAGCGCTTCGAATCGACCGGGTCGAAGCCGAGCTTCTTGCGCAGCTTCTTGCGCAGCTTGGAAATATGGCTTTCCACGACGTTCTCTTCGACTTCCTCGTCGAAGATGCCGTAGATGGCATTGAAGATCTGCGTCTTCGTCACACGGCGACCGCGATTGGCGATCAAGTATTCGAGGATGCGGCGCTCTCGGCGCGGCAAGGCAAATACGGAACCGTTGATTTCCGGATCGCGGCCATCTGCGAAGACGCGAATAGGGCCGATATCGGTATAGTTGTTGATCGCCTTCAATCGGCGGCGGATCGCCGCGGCCCTGGCAAGGATTTCACGAGGATGCACCGGCTTGCGTACGACATCGTCGACGCCACAATCGAAAAGTGCAAGCGTGGCTTCCAGCGAAGGCTGATCGCTGACCGCGATCACGGGGGCCGATGTCCGGTCGCGAATCGCTCTTGGGAGCTCATGCACCTGCTGACCCTGTCCGATCAGAAAGGCTTCCACCGCAGCGATATCGCCCTCTGCTGCCGTGGTGACCCATTCGCCGAATTCACGCGGATCAAATCCCGTCGAAGGGATGCCCTCGCGTCCAAACAGTGATGTATATCCGTCCTTAACGAGCTCTCGCTCATCAACCACTACGATCATTCGTCCGCCTCCGAATCAGTGTGGTGTTTCGATGACCTATGGGTACGAATCGGGCGAATCACGAACAACTGTCGGAAATGAGTGACGGAAATTAATAATTGATTAACCATACGGGTGCGATTTGCACTAGATATAGTATGTCGGCAGCATTTTACACCGATAAAAAAGTTGTTAGCGGGCGTATTATTAACAGGCGCATTTTGGGCAAATCCACGGCAGTCAACCGCCTCGATTGGGTTAGCATCGGCTAACCGGAGACGATATGCAACCTCTGAGTGCTTATTCCCGGCAGAACGTCGCCGCATTGGGCGTCCATTTTCCGTAGCCGGTGGCGACCAGATTGGCGATCACGCGGCAGACATAGACCTTCTGAGCGGGATCATTGTTGGGGCCGGCATGGTATCTGGCTACCGCCATCGTCCAGGTCTCATGCCTGTCGTGCAGATTGCGGAGAAACTTTGCGGCATACTCGACATTACTACGCGGGTCGAACATGGCGTTGACGGATGTAAAGTTTTCGCCGTGGAAATACTGATTGATCTGCATACAGCCGACATCGATAAGCTTTGCCCCGTTCTGCCGTGCCGCGGCGAATACCTGCAGGGCGGCATCCTCCGATGGCGGAAAGATCGGACGTCCCTCGACATTGAGAGCGTAGGGATAGAGCGACCCCTTGCGTCCCGTCTCCGTCAGACCCACCGAATAAAGGATCCCTTCCGGTATTCCGTATTTCGCGGCGGCAGACTGGATTTCGCGCTCGCAAAGACCTGCGGCACCATTGTCGGGCGGCGCCGGATTGCCCGAGGCATGCGCCTCAGAGGTAAACCGCCCCAGAGCGAGAACGCTGCACGCCACCAGCAGCGCCGTCCTCAACACCGCGCTCACCCGAACTGCGATTGCCATCGTTTCCATTTGCCTGCTGCCCTGAATAGTTCTGGCTTCTGGGGCGTGCGTCGCCCCCCTGTCCCTGGTTCAAAAGGGATTGCTGCTGTGGCTGGTTCGATCCGGAATTGCGGCCGCTATCCGACTGCTGGTCGGCATTGGACGCCATGGAGACAGTGATGTTGTCGACCTGATAGCCTTGCGCGCGCAATGCATCGACCATGCGGCTTTGATCGGCATGAAGCTGTCTGTAGGCTTCGCTCGTCTGAACCTTCAGGTCGACGCTCAGCTGGTCTCCGGAGAGCCGCATGGTTGCCGTCACGTCGCCGAGATTGTCGGGTCGCAGCTGGATCTTCAGCGTATTGACGACCTTGCCGGTGCTGGTCAGGTTCGCGGCATTGGAGAGTGCCGAACCTGGCTGCATCGCCGCCGACCAGTCGTGGTCGCCCGCCAGGGTTCCAGCAACGAGTGCCGAGTTGGAATTGGCGGCAAGCCCAAGATAGCGGCGTGAATCCAGCACGGTGACCGCTACGGCATCGCCACCTGCAGCAGCGCCGACCTTGACATCGGCAACGTCATCGCCGCCCTTGCTGATCGACAGGTCGAGCGCGCTGCCACGGCCATCCGCCCGCGTCAGGCGGAATGTTTGCGCGGCATCCGTTCCCTTGCCGTCATCGGGCAGCGTCACGGCCGTGTTCGAGGCATCATCCGTGAGGGCGGCTTTGCCCGATGGCAATATCTGAACCTTGGCATCGTCTGTTGTCTTGCTCGCCAGCGTCGAGCTAGCCTGGGTCGTGCTAACCTGCGCCGCCGCAACGGGCTGCGCAACGTTCAGCAGCGACAAGGCATCGGAAATCGTATTGGCCGCCTGGCTGCCTTGCGTCGATGCGGACTTACCGTCATCCGTGGACTGGACATCCTTTCCATCCTTCACGGCGGGCATCTTACCGCCGCCCTTGACCGGCGTCGTCTGACCGTCAGTCGTCGCGACGTCGGCCAGTTGCTGCGCAATCTCGGCCAGCTGATCGAGTGCCGTCGGGGGCACCTGCACCTTGCCGGAGTCAATCGTCGACGTGGTGGGCGTCGGCGCGGTGGAAGCGCCGGCTGCGGCCGACTGATCGCCATCGGCGGGGGTCGCTTCGCCTTGGACAGCCGCCGAGGCTGCCTTCTGCAACTCGATAAGCGATTTCGAGAGCGATGCGGCACCGGCTGGCTGCGAAGCTTTCGCGCCCTTGGCAAGGCCGGCGGGATTGGCGATATTGGCTCCAGACGTATCGATCATTCCAACTCCGGCATTGGCGCTGTCGTCGATGGTGAGGGTTATCGCGGCGAGATTGCTCGCTGTCGTCTTCACCGTGCCGGTATCGTCATCCGTATTGTCACCGGCTGTCGTGTTAGCATCGGCCGCCAAATCGGTTCCGGTATTCGAACCGGCCGATTTGCGTCCCTTGCCGAGCGAACTGGTCAGAGCATCGATAAAACCCTTGCCGTCATCCTGCTTTGTTGAGCGAGCGCCTTTGGCAACAGCAAGAATATCCGCCCCTGATGAGGCGCCAGACACACCGATGTCGTTCATATCAATGACTTTCCTGCTTCAACAGGCCGTCGATGGCATCCAGCTTCGAGCGGCTTGTCGTGACGAATGCGTTGAACGAAGAGTCGGCCTCCTGCCGCCCTCCTTCTGGGACGGGAGCCGCGTTTGCCGTGGCTCCCTGCTCAACACCCGCCGTGCCGGGAGATTGGCCTCCCGATTGATTCGTCACAGCAGCATCGTGTTCAGTCTTCTGTTGGTTGGGCAGGTTAGGAACATTGCCTTGCCCGAGGCTTGCAGCGTCGGGCGTGCGCAGTATCTCCGCCGCCACAGCCTTGGCGGCGTCGCGCAGCGCCCGGTCGCGCGTATTCAGTTCGCCCGCCGGCATCTGGTTCACATCGTTGATCGCCGACTTCCATTCAGGCGTGGATATGCCCGCCACGCCGCCATAGAAGTTCGCGAGCGCGCCAAAGGCATCGCCGCCGTCATTGGAGATCGCCTGGGCTCGGTTGGCTGCGAGCGCGGCAAGATCGGCCTTGCCAGCGATCGCGGCACGGCGCGCCATGCGCAGATAGATCTCCCGCTGTCTCGGCGGGTCCATGAAGGACAGGATGTCGACGATGTCCTGTTGTTTGACATCGGAATCGTGATCCACCACCAGCTGCACGAAAAGATCGGCAAACTGGCTGGCGTAGGGCGAATGCAGGAAGCGCCGCGTATAACGCTGCGCATAATCGAGCCCTTGCGGCACCATACCCGCATCGGCGCACAGAGCCAGCGAGCGACGCAGCGCCGATTCCTCGACGATCGTGCCGGGCGCCATCAGCCGCGCCCAGTCGTAAAGCGGCAAGGCGGCCTTGGCGTTCTTGCCCGACATGACATTGCCGGCAACCAACGAGAGGTAGGGGCCGATCGGTTTGTCGCGATATTCCTTGGAGATGTCGACCAGCGTGTTGACGACGAGCAGACCCTTGCCGTTCAAGTATTTCCTGAGAACATCCGCAACGCGGTTGTCGAAATTGCCATTGACGTCACGCGACATCAGATATTCGAGCGTTTCGGGATTGCCGCCGCTCATGGTGTAGATCAGGGCGGCATCGACGTTGCGGTTGTCTTCGAAGAGGGATTTGTCCGCATTGCGCAAGCGCTCGTCTATGGTGCCAAGCAGAAAGCGCTGCATCTCTCCGGCGGAACTGTCGCCTGCAACAACGGAATCCTGGACGAATTCGAGCGAGCGCAGCATCTTGTAGAGCGGCAGACTATCCTGCCCCTCAGCGCCTGCAACCCCCGGCATCAACATACCGAGGGTAAGCGTGAGCGCAAGGTGATGACGATGCTGTTTGCGCGCCATGGACTATCCCTGCTTGCCTTGGCTCGGCTTGCCCTTGCCCGAAGCGGGCTTCGCGGGAGCCTGCGTACCCGAGGCAGTAGGGTCCGTCGCCGCCTGGTTCGAGGGGTTAGCGATCAGGATCTCGATACGGCGGTTGGCATCGTTGAAAGGATCGTTGGGCAGTTTCAGACGCCTGTCCGCAAAACCGGAAACTTGAACGATCCGCTTCTCGTCCAGCCCGCCGCTGGTCAGCATGTAATAGGCGCTCTGGGCACGATCGAGTGATAGGCGCCAGTTGTCGTTGCGGCCGCCGACCATATAGGGGCGTCCGTCGGTATGGCCGCGGATCAGGATCGATCCCTTGTGTTCCGCCAGGATCTTTCCGATCTTTTCCATCGCCAGCACCATCTCGCGCCGGGGAACCGCCGAACCGATATTGAACATCGGATCGTTTGTCTGATCGGAGATCGTTACGAGCACGCCGCCTTCCGCGGCGCTGACCTGCAGCCCTTCGGCCAACTGACCGGCTACACCCTTGATCTCGGCCTGGATCGCCTGCTGCAGATCCTTGGCCTCCTGCTGCTGCGCCTTCGTCGGCTGAACATCCTTGTTCTCCGGCAAAGCGGCATTGTCCTCAGGCGTGGAGGCGTCGCTCTGCGCTGCGGCCTTGGCGACCTGTTGAACCTGCGTCTGCTTGTCCTGCTGTTTGCCGGCCGCCTGCTGCTCGCTCACCGTCGGCTGCTGTTCGGGCGCCTGCGGCTGATCGGCCGGCTGGCCGGTATCCGCAGCTGTCGCCTTCGACAGCGCGATGACTTCGCCCTTGGGCGATTGATTGGACTTGGCGGATTGTTCCTCATTCGCCTTCTTCGACGCGCTGGAAACCTGAACCTGCTTGGTCCAGAAATCCGGATCGAACGGATCGCGATAGGCCTGGCCGCCATCGGCACCGGTCGCCGGGCCCGACTGAGCCGCCCCACCCTCGCCCTTGGCGCTGACATTGGCCTGCTGACCGACTTCCTGTGCGATCTCGGCCAGGACCGAATAGGGATTCTCGAAGAAATCCGCCTCGGAGTAGTTCGTCTGGTCGCCTGACGTCGAGGTCAGGTCCTCGCCGGTCTTGGCCGATTTGCCATCATTCGGCTTTTCCTGCGGCTTGTCGGACTTCTGCTGGTTCTTTTCGCCCTGAGCCTGATCGACGGGCTTTTTGAGGCCCTTTTCCGTCGGCTTCTCGTCGGCAAGCTTGATGGGATTGAAATAGGAAGCGACCGAGGCCTTCGTCTCCTCGTTGGCGGCGTTCACCAGCCACATGACCAGGAAGAAGGCCATCATGGCCGTCATGAAGTCGGCATAGGCGATTTTCCACGCACCGCCATGGCCGCCTTCGTGATCGCCGCCGCCGTGGCGCTTGACGATGATGATCTCGTGCTTGCCGTGATTTTGATCGCCGTCGCTCATTTCAGGATCTCTTTCAGGCTGGCGGCCCACGCAGACATACGGGTCACGAGAACGCTCTCGCCGATCGCAACGGTGAGATCGACATCGTCAGCCTCGACATGACGCAACAATGCGGCGTCATCGCCGAGATGATTGTGAAGGACCTCGAAAAGATGGCGCGGGCCGCTGACGGAGATCGGCCCGGCGCTGCCGTCGAGGATCGCGGCCCTGACCAGTTCGGCAAGATCGGCAACGGCCTTGGCCGTCAGCGTCTCGGTCATGATCGGCGCAAGAATGGCGGCGGCTTCGGTGCTGATCGCCTGCCCGAGCATCGTGGCAATGCGCGTCATATCCGCAGCGATCTTTTCGGCCGCCTGCTCTTCGTAGCGTATCCGCAGCGCATCCATTTCGGCGCGAAACGACTGGGCCATGCCATCGATCTCCGCCTGATGCTTTAGCGTCAGTTCCTGCGTCGCCGCCTCATGCCCTTCCGCATAGGCGACGCGGCGCTCGGCCTCGACATCAACGGGCGGCTCGAGCGGGCCTTCGGCAAACTCGACCGGTTCTGTAAACGCCATATCCTCGACATGGGGCGGCGCAACCTGTTCGGCGCTGAAATCCTTGAGGTATCGGGATAGTGTCAAGCTCACGCGCGCATCTCCCCATTCGCGTCGCAGAGACGCTGCAAGTCGATGCCGACAGCCGGCCGATCCATTCCCATGCTCAAAACGTCGATCATCACGCTTCCGGTTTCCGTCCTCAGGCAGCACTTTCCGGGATCAATGTCACCGGCACATTGTGCGGCCAAGCCACTGCGAAGGACCGTAGGCAGTCAAACTTGTGCGAGGATGAATGCGATGCGGTATTGCCGATCCGACGGCGGTGCCCGGCAATCATTTCGACTGGAGAATAATCAACACCTTGCTCGCCATGCTGTTGGCGATCGACAAAGCCTGCACGCCCATCTGCTGCGCCGTCTGCAGAGCGCTTTGCCGCGCAGAAGCCTCTTCCATATTCGTGTCGACGAGATCGCCGACGCTGCTCTTGATGGCATCGCTGAGCTTGGAAATATAATCCGACTGATCGTCGATGTTCGACTTCATCAGACCCAATGTCGAATCTGCCGATGTTGCCGACTTCAGGAGCGAGTTGGTGACATTGATCATATCGGTCAGCTCGTCATCGGTCGTGCTGCTCGATAAGGCAATCTCGGTTCCGCCCGTCGGCGTCGTGCCGCCGGTGGCGGAGAGGAGGTAATAATTGCGAGGCGTGCTGCTGCCGCTGCTCGAACTGTCGAATGTGCTTGCATCGACATTCTTCGTCAGCAAACCCCGCGCCGGTTGGGCGGTATCGATCATCAGGGTTTGGGAACTGTCATAGCTGATCGTCGTGAAGCTGATCTGCCCGCCCGTTCCACGCGTGAAGTTGCTGATCACCGACTGCTGCGTCGAGGGCTGCTGCGCCGTATTATAGAGCCAGTTCTCGCCGGAAAAGGATGCCGACTGGGTGACGGATTGCAGCTGGTTCTTGAGCTGCTGGATGTCGGAGTTGATAGCGTCCTTGTTGGTGCCTGCCTCCTTTGCCGAAACCAGCTTGGACTGAATCTGGGTCAGCAGGCTGACGACCGTGTCCATGGCGGTGGATGCGGTATCGACCTTGGAGGCACCGAGGCCTAGCGCGTCCGTAATCGTGGAAAGGCTGCTCTGGTCCGAGCGCATGGTGGTCGCCATCGACCAATAGGTGGGATCGTCGCTCGCCTTCTGGATACGGTAACCGGACGAGACCTGCTGCTGCACAACATCGAGATCTTTGTTGATACCGCGCAACACGGTCAGCGCCGCCGACGTGGAGGGATTCGTCGTCACATTGCTCATCTGAAAATCCGTAATTCCATTGGAACTGGCAAGCCGGGCCGATCCGGCAGCAACGATTGGCCTCATGCCCACCAGCGGGAGATGTCCCAGCACGGCCCGTCGCTAAAGCGCGATCCGGCAATCGCTTGGAAGGAGAACGGAGGCCGGATCTGCGCAGAGACTGCAAATCAATTGGCGGCAACGTTAACAAAAGCTTATACGCGGCGACAAGAGGGAAAAGCCGCCGCGCCATTTCAACGCAAGCTCCAGTCAAGGCTCACTTGAAGAGAGCAAGAACATTCTGCGCGCTCGAATTGGCAATCTGCAGCGACTGGATTGCCAATTGCTGCTGGGTCTGCAGCGCGGACAGCCTGCTGGACTCCTCTTCCATATTCGCATCGACGAGCTTGCCGACACCGGAATCGATCGTATCATGCAACGTGGAAACAAAGCTCGTCTGCAGATCGATGCGGGTCGAGAGAGAGCCGAGCTGCGAAGCCGTGCTGTTCATGGCGTTGAGGGCGCCCTGCACCAGGTTCATCGCCAAACCGATATCGCCGCTCGTCATGTTGGTAATGTCGAGGCTGAAGACGGAATAGTCGTTGCCGCTGATGGTCTGCTTGCTGCCAAGGATGCCCGAGCTCGTGTCGATCGCCCCGCTGCTGTTCGCGCCGAACAGGACGTTGCCCTGCGAGCTGGTATCGAAGGCGTAGCTGGTGCTGTTGACGGAAACCGTGCCGTTATTGTTGCGTACGAAGGAGGAGACGACGGAAGCCGAGGCGCCATTCGCCGCATACATCCAGTTCTGTCCGGAGAAGGATGCGGACTGTGCAATGCTTTGCAGCTGCTGCTGAAGCTGGGCAACTTCCTCCTGGATATCAGCCTTCGAAACACTGCTTTCGGTTGCGGCGACGAGCTTATCCTTGATCTGCTGAACGACCGTGATGGCGTTGTCCATTGCGGCATATGCCGTATCGACCTTGGCCGCACCCAGGCCCAATGCATCCGAAACGGCGGAAAGCGCGCCATTGTCGGAACGCATGGTTGTCGCGATCGACCAATAAGCGGCATTGTCGGCTGCCTTGGCGACCTTGTAGCCGGAGGAAACGCGGCTCTGCGTATCCTGCAGATTCGTGTTGATGCTGCGCAGGGTCTGGAGAGCGGACATCGCCGCGTCGTTGGTGAGGATGCTTGTCATCGAAAAGTGCCCCTTATGGCTGACTTTGGAAGGGACATTCCGGTCTGCGGCCGGGAACGGCAATCAGCCTCATGCTTGTTAACCGCCTCTTAGGAGAGGTTAACCAACCGTTGCGCTAGCTGCAACTGACAGGAATAGGGTTAATAAAAGATTAACGCCGACCACAAAAGTTAACGGAAGCATGCTTTCCGTTAAAAGGCCGTCAGGCATCAGGTCATCGTCTGCGCTACCTTTCATTGAGCCCGGCGGATGTCCATCCGCGCAGCGTGTGCCGACATACCGCTTTCCAGCCGGATATCATCGTTTGACACGCAGCAAGCACCGCAAGTCAGCCTCGCGCCATCTTCGACGTCGTAGATAGCCGCTATCCGTCCAATGTCGGGCGAAGAGGCCGTCTTCTCCAGCGTTCCGGCGATGATGTCGGCGCCGGCGGCCATATGCGAGGGTTGAGATGTTCAGTTTGCAGGACGCCGGATGGGCGGCGGTTGATCGCCGAGAGCGAACAAGCCTCGACCCCGAAGACTGGCATGCTCTGCGCAGGCAGGGTCACCAGATGCTCGACGACATGTTCGATCATCTCCAGACGCTCGGAACGAAGCCGGTCTGGCAACACGCTCCCTCCTCCGCCCGCTCCCTGTTCGATGCGCCATTGCCGGTCGAAGCCAGCGATCTGGCCGAAGTTCACACCATTTTTCGGGAAAATATCCTCCCCTATGGCGGCGGCAATATTCACTCGGGCTTCATGGGCTGGGTCCAGGGGGGCGGCACGGTTACCGGCATGCTCGCCGAAATGCTCGCCGGTGGTCTGAATGCCAATCTCGGCGGACGCGACCATATGCCGATCGAAGTCGAGCGCCAGATTATCCGCTGGGTGCGTGAAATCTTCTCCTTTCCGGAGACGGCAGGCGGCATTTTCCTCACCGGCGCATCGCAGGCCAATTTCGTCGCGGTGCAGATCGCCAGATGCCGGAAGCTCGGCCGCGATGTGCGCGCAACCGGTCTATCCGACGAATCCCGGCTCGTTGCCTATGCCTCGAACGAGGTTCACGGCTGTGTTCCCCGCGCTTTCGAAATGTCCGGCATCGGCAGCGATCAGCTCCGGCGCATTGCCGTCAATAACCTTGGCCAGATCGATATCGGCGCGCTGGAACAGGCGATCCTTCGCGACAGGCGGGAAGGTCTTGTGCCGTTCCTCGTCATCGGCAGTGCGGGAACGGTCAATACCGGTGCCGTCGACGACCTCGCAGGTTTACGGCATATCGCCGACAGTTACGATCTTCATTTTCACGTCGACGGCGCGCTGGGCGCCCTCGGCGTGTTGAGCCCCGACCTTGCGCATCTGTTCGCGCGGATAGACAGTTGCGATTCGCTCGCTTTCGACTTCCACAAATGGGGCCAGGTGCCATACGATGCCGGCTTCCTGCTCGTGCGGGACAGTGAATGGCAGCGGCAGACCTTTGCTTCGGATGCCGCCTATCTCAGTCGCGCAGCCACGGGGCTTGCGGGTGGAGACTGGTGGCCCTGCGACTACGGCCCGGATCTGTCGCGCGGCTTCAGGGCGCTGAAGACCTGGTTCACGCTGAAAACCTACGGCGTCAAAGCTCTGGGGGACGCGATGAGCGCCAACTGCCGGCTGGCCCGCAGGCTGGCCGAGCGCATCGAACAGGAACCTCGGCTGACATTGCTCGCACCGGTCGCGCTTAATATCGTCTGCTTCGCCTATGTCGGCGCGGATGGAACAACACCTGCATCCATCAACTCCCATATCGTCGAGCAGCTGCACGCCGAAGGCCGCGTCGCTCCATCCCTGACCCATCTGAACGGACAGCCGGCAATCCGCGCCGCGATCGTGAACCATCGCACGCGACAGGCGGATATCGACGAGCTCGTTCATAGCGTTTTGACAATCGGCTCCCGACAGGATCTCCCCCAATGCTGATGACCAAAGCCCCAGGCATCGATCCGGCTTCGACCAATACGCCGGACGCCTCCCGAATTCTCGGTATGCAGAGAATCGTCTCGCTCGTCTATGCCGGCCGCGACGTGACGCCGCTATGGAACGAACTCATGCAGCGCGTGACGGCCGATTCGACCGATGCGGCGGCGCTCATGGACCTGGCGATTATCCTGCAGACGCTGGGCCGCGCCGAAGAGGCACGCCAGATCCTGAAGAACGCCGTGCAGCTGCGGCGTGACTTCCGCGTCGTCCACGGCAACGGAACCGGGCCGCGCCTTTTGGCCTTCGTCACCGAAGGCAATTTTATGGCCAATACGCCGCTGGATTTTCTGCTGGCGGGCAGCGATTGCGTGCTGTGGCTGCGCTATGTCGACCTGCAAACCTCCGCACTCATCGGTCTGCCGGAGCATGACGTCGCCTTCATGGCGATCGGAGAGTCAACCGAAAACGCGCCTCTGCTCGCCCATATGCAAGGGCTCCTTGCCAAATTCGACGGTCTGGTGATGAACCGCAATCCGGAACTGATCGCGAGGCTCACGCGCGACGGGGTGAGCGGAATGCTGGCAAACGAACCGTCGATCCTCTCGCCCACCACCCATCGCGTATCGCGCGACGATCTCGCAGCCGTCGGCGCCGGTGCCAAGCCGTTGAAAGACTGCGCCCCTGGCTTGGCCTTCCCACTGGTCGTGCGCCCGCTCAGCACCCATGCCGGCGATGGAATGGAGCGTATCTCCAATCCGGCCGAACTGGCAGCCTTTCTCGCGACACAGCCGGTGCCCGAGCTTTACGTAGCACCCTTCATCGATTTCCGTGGAGCCGACGGTTACTACAACAAGCAGCGCGTCGTATTCATCGACGGCAAAGCCTTCGCGAGCCACATGGCGCTCTCGGACCACTGGATCGTGCACTATCTGAGTGCAGGCATGGGCCAGAGTGCGGCAAAACGAGCCGTCGAACAGGCATGGATGGAAGATTTCGATCGCGATTTCGCCGTTCGCCACGAGGAGAGTTTTGCAGCGCTCTGCCGTCATATCAAACTCGACTATTTCGGCATCGACTGCGCTGAGCTTCCTGACGGTCGCCTACTGGTATTCGAGCTCGATGTGGCGATGGTGGTCCACAATATGGACGACCCCATCGTCTATCCCTACAAGCAGGTTGCCATGCGCAAGCTGTTCGATGGCTTCGTCGATGCTATCAGGCGAAGGGCGGGCAGTGCGCTTTAGAGCAATTCCAGGAAAAGTGCGCAGTATCCGTCTTAGTCAAGCTTGTTGAGGCGTCCAAAAGCGATCTTCCCGGATGAGTGCGTTTGCCAGGACGA
>NZ_JAQJCG010000014.1:0-163711 GCF_030182565.1 Rhizobium centroccidentale
CCACGGGCTTGGTGTCCCAAAGGTGCATCGGTCTCCCATCCGCCACCGCAACAGGCATTACAGCCTCAACCGCGGATAAAGGGAAGTTACAAGGTGCCGACAGGCGGATGAGGGGGTATCTGCCAAGAACACTTGAATCCGCGCCTTCAAATCAGCCGGCCCCCCCTCATCCGACCCTTCGGGCCACCTTCTCCCCGAGGGGAGAAGGAACTTGCTGCTCTGACATGCCTCACATGTGATGGCCCTACATTACGCCGTGGCTGGTCGCATGACTTTGTTTTCATGTGTCCGCGCCCACTGAATGACGGGGCGTTCGAGCAGGACATAGCTCAGCGTGCCGATGGCAAAAATGATGGCTGTTGCGATCAGGCTTGAGACGATCCAGCCGCCCAGCACGTTGTCCGAGCCGGCACCGAAGGATGAGGGGAAGAGCTGCGGCATCAAGGTCAGCACGATATCCTGCCAGATATAGACGCCGAAGGAGACGGTGGCGACATAACGGCTCACGGGGTTGTCGAGCAGCTTTGCCAGCAGCAGCGATTGGGGGAGCGTGCAAAGCGCGATCGCGGCCGCGAGGGGCAGCAGTGGGAATTGATAGGGAATGCCGAGCCAGGCATAGCCTTCCGCCGCGCCGCCGATCGACTGCGGCAGCTGCCACGCGCCCATGACGATCGCAAGCGCTCCGATGATGTCGTAGATCACCGAGCGTCGAGGCGGGAGGATGGTCTGTATGCCGGCGGCCAGCACGCCGATTGCAAATATGGCGAAGAAGCCGATGGGATTGTAGCGCGGCATCCATTCCTTGGCGCCGCCCTGAAAGCCATATCGCCATCCCTGCCCGACATTGTCGGTCGGCAGATAGGTCACGACGAGCCAATGGCCAATCAAGGATATTGCGATGATGCCGATCCAGAGCAGGCGGCTGACGAAAGCGGAGCGCGATCTCAGTTTCGGATGAAACAAAAGCAGGAAACCGATTGGCATGAGAACATAGCAGGTCGTCTCGAAGGGGATCGACCATAAAGGCCCATCGCCCTGTACCGGGAAAAAGGTACGCCAATGCCATTGGCTCATCAGGAAGAAACCGGAGATGTAGCGGCCGACCAGTTCCGCGTCCAGCGGAAAGCCATAGATCGTGAAGCTGATCAGGAAGCCGACCGTCAGGGCAAACCAAAAGCCCGGCAGGATGCGTGCGGCACGGCGCATGGCATAGATCTTCAGCGAAGGTAGGGGTTGGGCTCTATCCAGTGCCAGCCAGAAGGGACGCGCAAGAAGGAAGCCGCTGAGGACGAAGAAGACCGAGACGCCGTGATTGCCGAAACGCGCCAATATGAAGGTTACATCCAGGGCTGGTGGGATCTTGTAGAAATTCATTCGGAGCACGAGATGGTGAACAAGCACCATCAGACATGCGACGGCGCGCATGAAATCCGCTCCTCCCAGCCGCTTGGCGTTCTCCATTCTCGTATCCGCCCGAGATCTCCCTCTATTGCGTTAGGTCATTGCGGCGGTTTCGGCAAGCATGATCCTTGACAGGACGCCCGAACCCATCGGTGCCGGGTCCGGGCGTCGGACCGATCTCCCGCACCTGCCAGAAACGAGAGATCGGATTCATGTGTTGGGATAGGGATCAGGCGGCAACGGAGCGGTAGGGGCGCGTGACGCGAGCTGGCTTTAAGGCGTTGCTCCACCATGTCAGCCGCGCAATCATGAGAACAAGCGATTTTCTGGCATCGAGCGGGCTTTCGAGCGTGCCATCTTCGGCAAATCGGCCCCAGGGGTTGGCGAAGCTGACCGTATCGCGCACCGTGACCGTATGCAGCTCGGCAAAAACGAGCCGCAACTGTTCCACCGCGCGCAGGCCGCCGGAGATGCCGCCATAGGAGACGAAGGCGACGGGTTTGCCATGCCAGGGCTCATAGACGAGATCGAGCACGAATTTCAGCGAGGCGGTGAAACTGTGATTGTATTCGGGCGTGACGATAATGAAGGCATCGGCATCCGAAAGCCGCTCCGATAGGGCTGCGACACCGGGATGCTCGCGATTGTGCGCGAAAGGCAGATCGAATTCGAGAGGATCGATCAGATCGATGTCTATAAGCGGATAATGCGCCAGTTCGCGGGCGACCCAGTTGACCACCCGGTCGCATAGCCGACCCGGACGCGTGCTGCCGTAGATGATCGCCAGCCGGGTTCTTTCTGTCATGTCTTGCTCCTGCTTTACGCGGTTCGGAGCCAGGGTTATAAAACCTCAAGTAAAGTTGAGGTCAATAGCGAAAATGGGAAAAATCGATCCGGCTCAATTTCCGAAGCTGCTGACGGTCGGCGAGGTGGCCGCACGCAGCGGCGTGGCTGTATCGGCGTTGCATTTCTATGAAGCGAAAGGCCTGATCGAGAGCCATCGCAGCCGCGGCAATCAGCGGCGTTATCCTCGCGAAGTGCTGCGGCGAGTCTCCGTCATCAAGGTGGCCCAACGTGTCGGTATTCCGCTTGCCGAGGTTCAGGCGGCTCTTCAATCGCTGCCGCAGGGTCGCACGCCGACGGCATCCGACTGGAAGGCGCTTTCGGCGCTATGGAAGGATGATCTCGACGCCCGCATAAAGCGCCTGCAGGGACTTCGCGATCAGCTGGACAGCTGCATCGGCTGCGGCTGCCTTTCGCTCGATAGCTGTCCCTTGCGCAATCCCTGGGATCAGCTTTCCGAGGAAGGCGCAGGCCCGCGGCTGCTCGATCCCGGAGAATGAATTGGCCGCTCAGGCGTGGACGTGGCTCTCTGCCATATAGCTGTCGAGAGCTGCGGCTTCTTCCTTCGAAAGATAAAGACCCTTTTTGGAGCGCCGCCATAGGATATCTGCGGCACTATAAGCCCATTCCTGTTCGATCAGATAGCGCACTTCCGCCTCATAGAGATCACTACCGAAACAGCGGCCGAGATCGGCAATCGTCTTTGCGTCGCCCAGGATCATGGCGGCGCGCGTGCCGTAGCGGCGGATGAGGCGGCGGGCATGCGGATCGGCAAGGAAGGGATAGCGTGACTTCAGCTTGGAGACTTCGGCCTCATAGCCGCGAACCGGAAAGTCGCCGCCCGGCAACGAGCTCCCTGCGGTCCAAGGCGTGCCCTTGAGGCCGATCGCCTCACCGATCTTCTCCAGCGCATGCTCGCCCAGGCGGCGATAGGTGGTGAGCTTGCCGCCGAAGACATTGAGCAGCGGTGCCTGGCCCTCTTCGCCTTCGACCTTCAGCACGTAGTCGCGCGTGGCTTCCTGCGCTTTCGATGCGCCATCGTCATAGAGCGGGCGGACGGCCGAATAGGTCCAGACGATATCTTCGGGCTTTACCGGCTCCTTGAAATATTCGCTGGCGGCGTTGCAGAGATAGGTGGTTTCGCCCTCGGTGATCTTCACATCCTTCGGATCATCCTTGTAGTCGCGATCCGTGGTGCCGATCAGCGTGAAATCCTGCTCGTAGGGAATGGCGAAGATGATGCGGTTGTCCGGGTTCTGGAAGAAATAGGCGCGCGGGTCATCGAACTTCTTGCGCACGACAATATGGCTGCCCTGAACGAGACGGACATTGTGCACCTGGTTCTTACCGAAGGTACCGGACAGCACCTGATCGACCCAGGGACCTGCGGCATTGACCAGCATGCGCGAACGAAACTCGCGTTTTTCGCCGCTGACCGTATTTTCCGTTTCGATAGCCCAAACGGCGCCTTCGCGGCGGGCCGAGACCACTTTCGTCCGGGGCATGATCGTCGCGCCGCGGTCTGCCGCATCGCGGGCATTCAATACCACCATGCGGGCATCGTCGACCCAGCCGTCGGAATATTCGAAGGCTTTGGTGAAGAGCGCCTTCAGCGGCTTGCCCGCCGGATCCTTCTTCATGTCCAGTGTTGCGGTCGGCGGCAGCAGCTTTCGTCCGCCGAGGTGGTCGTAGAGGAAAAGGCCGAGGCGGATCAGCCAGGCGGGGCGGATGCCGCCCTTATGGTAAGGCAGGACGAAGCGCATCGGCCAGATGATGTGCGGCGCCATCGCCCAGAGCACTTCGCGCTCCATCAGCGATTCGCGCACGAGACGGAATTCATAATGTTCGAGGTAGCGCAGGCCGCCATGAATGAGCTTTGTGGCGCCTGACGACGTGCCGGAAGCGAAATCGTTCATCTCGGCAAGCGCGACCTTGTAGCCGCGCCCGGTGGCGTCGCGGGCGATGCCGCAGCCATTGATGCCGCCGCCGATAACGAAAATGTCGTAGACCTGCTCGCTCACCCGCCCCTCCGCAAAGGTCAGCCATCCCTCGAAGATGGAAAATCGAAACTAATCCATCTAAAGCGAAACAGATACGAATGTCAAACGAACGTTTCTTGACGGAAAGTGCGGCAGTTAGGCCGATCTGCGAGAGGTTTCAACAAGATGGACGTCATGTTCCGCTGCGATGGAGCGCACAGATTCGATGCTGCATTCGTCGGTGACGAAGGTGTGGACTTGCGAGAGATGACCAATGCGAACCGGGGCGGTTCGTTCGAACTTGGTGCTGTCGGCAACGAGTATGACGTGCCGGGCATTGGCGATGATGGCCTGCGCCACTTTCACTTCGCGAAAGTCGAAATCCAGAAGCGCACCGTCGGGATCGATTGCCGAGGCGCCGATGACGGCATAATCCACCTTGAACTGCTTGATGAAATCGACGGCGGCTTCACCGACGATACCGCCATCGGAGCCGCGCACGACGCCGCCGGAAATCACGACTTCGATGGATGGAAAGATGCGTAACTTATTGGCAACGTTGATATTATTGGTGATGACCATTAGTTCGTGATGGCCAAGGAGTGCCTCTCCGACTGCTTCCGTCGTCGTGCCGATATTGATGAAAAGCGAGCTATTGTTGGGGATCAGGCTCGCCGCAGCACGGCCGATCGCATGCTTTTCAGGCGCGGCGATGGAACGTCTCGCCTCGTATTTCACGTTCTCGGTTCCGCCGGGAAAAATTGCGCCGCCATGCACGCGCGAGAGTACGCGCCCGTCGCAGAGATCGTTCAGGTCCTTGCGGATGGTTTGCGGCGTGACCGAGAAGCGTAGCGCCAACTCCTCCACAAGCACTCGCCCCTCCGCCTTTGCGATGTCGAGGATCTCTGTCTGACGCCCGGACAGGAACATGGCTTTCGCTCCCTTTCTTTCGTTTTTTCGTCATCATATGGTAAAGTGAAAATTCCGCAATTACCGGCACGCGAATAGTGTGGTTGGGGAGGTCATCGTGTTTCATCCGAAGCTATTCGACAATCGCAACGTCGTGGTCACCGGCGCCGGTCGTGGCATCGGGCTGGAGGTCGCGCGCCAGTTCCTCGATTGCGGCGCTCATGTCCTTGTTCATGTCGGCCGCGATGCCGGTCGCCAATTGCCCGATTTCCTGATGGAAGCGGAGGCCGAGCGCCGCGCCTTTCTCATTGCCGGCGATTTCGCCACCGGCAATGGCACGCACGATTTCGTCAGCGCTGCCGGCGAGCGTTTCGACCGCATCGACGTGCTGGTCAACAATGCCGGCACCATGGTCGGGCGATTTCCCGCCGGCGAACTGACGGACGAACAATACGAGCAGATCGTTCATCTCAATCAGACTTCCGTCATGGAAGTGACGAGAGGGCTGTTGCCGCTGCTGCGGGCAGCCGGGCAGGCCGCGATCGTCAACACGGTTTCGATTTCGGCGCTGACCGGCGGCAGCCCAGGATCGGCGATTTATTCCGCTTCGAAGGCCTTTGTCGCGACCTACTCGAAAGGGTTGGCGCGCGAGCTGGCGCCTGACGGCATCCGAGTGAATTGCGTCTCCCCCGGCACGATAGCGACTGATTTTCATGAGCGTTATTCATCGAGAGAGAAGCTGGAGCAGACGCGCAAATCGATCCCGCTTCAGCGCCTGGGCACCCCCGAAGATTGCGCGCCCGCCTATCTCTTTCTCGCAGCGCCCCTGCTTTCCGGCTACATCACCGGGCAGGTAATCGAGATCAACGGCGGGCAGCTTATCTGCTGATAAAACGGACCTTTTTTGGTTTTCCGCGTCTTTTTTGAATCAGCTTCTGATTTGATAATATTATAAACATTCCCTGGGGGATTCTTATTAGAGGCTGTGATATGTCGTCGTCTCTACCGCAGGGCGGTGCAGCGGAACATGATGTTGAGGAAATGACCGACAGGGCGCGAAAGTCGAGCGCCCTGTTGAAAGCACTATCGCATGAGACGCGCCTGACAATTCTCTTTATGCTAGCCAGGCACGAGAAAACGGTGATGGAACTCGAGGCTCTTCTTGATCTGCCGCAGGCCGTCGTGTCGCAGCATTTGGCGCGCCTTCGTCTGGACAAGCTGGTCGATACGCGCCGCGAAGGACGTCTCATCCATTATGCCGTTGCGCGGTCGGAAATCTGCGCCGTCGTCGATTCGCTGCAGAAGGCTTTCTGTCAGACCGATCGCTGATCCCTGAAGCCGCTTTGCATGTTGCGCTCGCCATGCTGCCGGTCTAACTCTTTCGTCGCGGGAGAGCGGGATGATCGACAAGCTGGAATTCTTCATAGCGCTGGCGAATCAGAAGCATTTTGGCCGCGCCGCGGAAGAATGCGGCGTGACGCAGCCGACCCTGTCTGCGGCGATCCGCCAGCTGGAGGACCAGCTCGGCGTGATGCTTGTCAGCCGTGGTTCGCGCTTTCAGGGACTGACGCCCGAGGGCCAGCGTGTCTTGGAATGGGCTCGCCGCATCGTCGGCGACAGCCGCACTATGCGCGAGGAGATGCGGGCTGCGCGCAAGGGCCTTGCCGGCCATATTCGGATCGCCGCCATTCCAACAGCGCTTGCCATGGTGCAGAAAATCACCACGCCTTTCCAGGAAAGACACCCGGACGTCACCTTTTCCATTTTATCGCGCAATTCGCTGCAGGTTCTGAGCCTGCTGGAAAATCTCGAGATCGATGCCGGCATTACCTATCTGGAAAACGAGCCGCTCGGCCGCGTCACCAGCGTGCCGCTCTATGCCGAGCGCTATCACCTCATCACTGCGGCAGGCAGCCCGTTTTCCGAGCGTGAGACGGTCACCTGGAAAGAGGTCGGCGATCTTCGGCTTTGTCTATTGACTGCCGACATGCAGAATCGCCGCATCATCAACCGGCACCTTGCCGAGGCAGGCGCAACGGCCAAGCCGACGCTGGAATCCAATTCGATGATCGTGCTGTTTTCGCATGTGCAGACCGGGCGCTGGGCGAGCATTATGCCGAAGAATATTGCCGATTCCTTCGGTTTTCCGGCGGATATTCATAAGATCCCGATCACGGAGCCTGACGCCGAGCATCTTGTCGGCCTCGTCGCCACACATCGTGAACCCTTTACGCCGCTCGTGTCTGCCTTGTTGCACGAGGCGAGATTGCTCGCGGAAGAGAATAAAAATCGATAGAAAATTCCTATCGAATGACGGGACTGCCTTATTGATCCTTAGCCCTCTCCCTGCGAGCTTATCGTTGTGGCGCGTCGACCGCGCGCCAGGAGGAAATGCCGCATAGGTTTCGCGAAGATTCGCCTTCGATCT
The DNA here is from genome assembly GCF_030182565.1 of Rhizobium centroccidentale. NCBI lineage: Bacteria > Pseudomonadati > Pseudomonadota > Alphaproteobacteria > Hyphomicrobiales > Rhizobiaceae > Rhizobium > Rhizobium centroccidentale. The sequence continues at coordinate 7,561 of NZ_JAQJCG010000014.1, forward strand.
TCGGAGCTATGCGCGGGAGGCTGCTAATGAGTTTGAATCAGGCCGCGGGCGATATCGCAACCCGGGCCGGCACCATCATCGATAGCATGAAATCGATGGAGGGGCCGCTTTTGCCGATCCTGCACGGGATACAGGACGAGTTCGGCTATGTACCGCAGGATACGCTGCCGCTGATCGCCAAGGCATTGAACCTCTCACGCGCCGAAGTGCATGGCGTCATGACCTTCTATCATGACTATCGCGATCATCCCGCCGGCCGTCATGTTCTAAAGCTCTGTCGCGCTGAAGCCTGTCAGTCGATGGGCGGCGACGCGCTGGCGGAGCGCATCAAGCGGCTGCTCGGCATCGATTTCCATCAGACCACGCTCGATGGCAGCGTCACGCTGGAGCCGGTCTACTGTCTCGGGCTCTGTGCCTGCGCTCCGGCTGCGATGCTGGATGGCGAACTCTATGGCCGCCTCGACGATGAAGGCGCGGACGACCTCGTGAAGGAGGCGCGCCAATGACCCTCACCATCTATATTCCCCGCGATGCGGCCGCCCTTTCGCTTGGTGCGGAAAAAGTGGCGAAATCGGTCGCGCAGGAAATCGCCAAACGCGGGCTCGATGCGCGCATCGTTCGCAACGGCTCGCGCGGCATGTTCTGGCTTGAGCCCCTGGTCGAAGTCGAAATCGATGGCAAGCGCATCGGCTACGGACCGGTGAAGGCCAAAGATGTCTCTGCACTCTTCGATGCCGGGCTCGCCGAAGGCGGCGAGCATCCGCTCTGTCTTGGGGAGGTGGAAAACCTCCCGTTCCTGAAAGAACAGACCCGCCTGACCTTTGCCCGCTGCGGCATCACCGACCCGCTTTCGCTGCAGGATTATGAAGCCCATGGCGGCCTGAAAGGTCTGCGCCGCGCCATCGATATGGCGGCTGGCGATATCGTCAAGGAAGTCACCGATTCCGGCCTGCGCGGCCGTGGCGGTGCGGGCTTCCCGACCGGCATCAAGTGGAAAACGGTGCTCGATGCGCCGGGAACACGCAAATACATCGTCTGCAATGCCGACGAGGGCGATAGCGGCACTTTCGCCGACCGGATGATCATGGAGGGCGATCCCTTCGTGCTGATCGAAGGCATGGCGATCGCTGGGCTGGCGACCGGCGCGACAAAGGGCTTCGTCTATACGCGCTCGGAATATCCGCATGCGATTGCCGCGATGATTAAAGCGGTGGAGATCGCGCGCAAGGCCGGCATTCTCGGCGCTTCGGTTCTGGGTTCCGGCAAGGCCTTCGATATGGAAATTCGCACCGGTGCGGGCGCCTATGTCTGCGGCGAGGAAACGGCGCTCTTGAACAGCCTCGAGGGCAAGCGCGGCATCGTACGCGCCAAGCCGCCTCTGCCGGCGCATAAGGGGCTGTTTGGCTGTCCCACCGTCATCAACAATGTCATCTCGCTTGCCTCGGTCCCCATCATCATGGACAAGGGCGCTGCCTTCTATCGTGATTTCGGCATGGGCCGGTCGCGCGGCACGATCCCGCTGCAGATCGCCGGCAACGTCAAGCATGGCGGCCTTTATGAGACGGCCTTCGGCCTTTCGCTCGGCGATATCGTCGACAGGATCGGCGGCGGCACGGCGACGGGACGGCCGGTGAAGGCGGTGCAGGTGGGCGGGCCGCTCGGCGCGTACTTCCCGCGTGCGCTGTTCGACACGCCATTCGATTATGAGGCCTTCGCGGCGAAGGACGGTCTCATCGGCCATGCCGGCATTGTCGTCTTCGACGATACCGCCGACATGCTGAAACAGGCGCGGTTCGCGATGGAATTCTGTGCCGTCGAAAGTTGCGGCAAGTGCACTCCCTGTCGCATCGGCTCGACACGCGGCGTCGAGACGGCCGACAAGATCGCACAAGGGATCGAGCCCGAGAAGAACCGGGTTCTGCTTGCCGATCTCTGCAACACGATGAAGTTCGGTTCACTTTGCGCGCTCGGCGGCTTCACGCCCTATCCCGTCATGAGCGCGATGACCCATTTCCCGGAGGATTTTTCTCCGGCTCCCTTGATTGAAGCGGCGGAGTAAGATCCATGTCCCTCGTTCCAGAAATCGATTACGGCACGCCGGCCTCCACCTCCGAAACCATGGTGACGCTGACCATCGACGGCCGCCAGATCAGTGTGCCCGAGGGTACGTCGATCATGCGCGCTTCCATGGAAGCCGGCATTCAGGTGCCGAAGCTCTGCGCCACCGACATGGTCGATGCCTTCGGCTCCTGCCGCCTCTGTCTCGTGGAGATCGAAGGCCGCAACGGTACGCCGGCCTCGTGCACGACACCGGTTGCCCCCGGCCTTGTCGTTCACACGCAGACTGGCCGGCTGAAGGATATCCGCCGTGGCGTGATGGAGCTTTATATCTCCGACCATCCGCTCGACTGTCTGACCTGCGCCGCCAACGGCGATTGCGAGCTGCAGGATATGGCGGGCGCTGTCGGCCTGCGCGACGTGCGCTACGACTACGAGGGCGACAACCACGTCAAGGCGCGTAACAACGGCGACATCAATCTGAAATGGATGCCGAAGGACGAGTCGAACCCTTATTTCACCTATGATCCTTCGAAGTGCATCGTCTGCTCGCGCTGCGTGCGCGCCTGCGAGGAAGTGCAGGGCACCTTCGCACTGACGATCGAGAGCCGCGGCTTCGGCTCGCGCGTCTCGCCCGGCATGCATGAGAGCTTCATCGACAGCGAGTGCGTTTCCTGCGGCGCTTGCGTGCAGGCCTGCCCGACTGCGACGCTGACGGAAAAATCTGTCATTTCGATCGGCCAGCCGGAGCATTCGGTCGTCACCACCTGCGCCTATTGCGGCGTCGGCTGCTCCTTCAAGGCGGAAATGCGTGGCGAGGAGCTGGTGCGCATGGTGCCCTGGAAGGACGGTCAGGCCAATCGCGGCCATTCCTGTGTCAAGGGCCGCTTTGCCTATGGCTATTCGACCCATAAGGACCGCATTCTCAACCCGATGATCCGCGAGAAGGTGACCGATCCCTGGCGCGAAGTGAGCTGGGATGAGGCCTTTGCCCATATCGCCACCGAGTTCAAGCGGCTGCAATATCAGTATGGCCGCGATTCCATCGGCGGCATCACCTCCTCACGCTGCACCAATGAGGAAACCTATCTGGTGCAGAAACTGGTGCGCGCCGGCTTCGGCAACAACAATGTCGATACCTGCGCCCGCGTCTGCCATTCTCCCACAGGCTATGGCCTCGGCCAGGCCTTCGGCACCTCGGCCGGCACGCAGAATTTCGACAGCGTCGAGCATTCCGATGTCGTCATCGTCATCGGCGCCAATCCGACGGACGGTCATCCGGTCTTCGGCTCGCGCCTGAAAAAGCGGCTGCGCCAGGGCGCCAAGCTCATTGTCATCGATCCGCGCCGCATCGATCTGGTGCGCACGCCGCATGTCGAAGCCAGCTATCACCTGCCGCTGAAGCCGGGCACCAACGTCGCCATTCTGACGGCGCTGGCGCACGTGATCGTCACCGAAGGCCTGTTCGACGAGAAGTTCATCCGCGAACGCTGCGACTGGTCCGAATTCGAGGACTGGGCGGCCTTCGTTTCCGAGCCGCAGCATAGCCCGGAGGAAACGGAGAAATATACCGGCGTTTCTCCGGAACTCGTGCGTGGTGCCGCTCGTCTCTTTGCCAAGGGCGGCAACGGCGCGATCTACTACGGCCTCGGCGTTACCGAACACAGCCAGGGCTCGACGACGGTCATGGCGATTGCCAATCTTGCCATGGTGACGGGCAATATCGGCCGTCCGGGTGTCGGCGTGAACCCGCTGCGCGGACAGAACAATGTGCAGGGCTCCTGTGACATGGGCTCCTTCCCGCACGAGCTGCCGGGCTATCGCCACATCTCCGACGATGCGACCCGCGATATCTTCGAAAAGCTCTGGGGCGTGAAGCTCAACAACGAGCCCGGCCTGCGCATCCCAAACATGCTGGATGCCGCCGTCGAAGGCACCTTCAAGGGCATCTACATTCAGGGCGAGGACATTCTCCAGTCCGATCCGGATACAAAGCATGTCGCCGCCGGCCTTGCCGCGATGGAATGCGTCGTCGTCCACGACCTCTTCCTGAACGAGACGGCCAACTACGCGCATGTCTTCCTGCCCGGCTCGACCTTCCTCGAAAAGGACGGCACCTTCACCAATGCCGAGCGCCGCATCAATCGCGTGCGCAAGGTCATGACCCCGCGCAACGGCTATGCCGACTGGGAAGTGACGCAGAAGATGGCACAGGCCATGGGCCTTGGCTGGAATTACACGCATCCGTCTGAAATCATGGACGAGATCGCCGCAACAACACCGAGCTTCGCGCTCGTCTCCTACGACTATCTCGAGAAGATGGGCTCCGTGCAGTGGCCCTGCAACGAAAAGACGCCGCTCGGCTCGCCGATCATGCATGTCGATGGCTTCGTGCGCGGCAAGGGCAAGTTCATCCGCACGGAATATGTGCCGACGGACGAACGCACCGGCCCGCGCTTCCCGCTGCTGCTGACGACCGGGCGTATTCTCAGCCAGTACAATGTCGGGGCGCAGACGCGGCGCACGGAGAATGTCGTCTGGCACGCTGAGGATCGCCTGGAGATCCATCCGCACGACGCCGAGCAGCGCGGCATCCGCGAGGGCGACTGGATCCGGCTCAGCAGCCGCTCCGGCGACACGACGCTTCGCGCATTGATTACCGACCGCGTTGCGCCCGGCGTCGTCTACACGACCTTCCATCATCCGGACACGCAGGCGAACGTCATCACCACTGACTACACCGACTGGGCGACGAACTGCCCGGAATACAAGGTAACTGCGGTGCAGGTCTCGCCGTCGAACGGTCCTTCGCAGTGGCAGGTCGAGTATGACGAACAGACCCGGCAGTCGCGGCGGATCGTTGGGAAGATGGAGGCAGCGGAGTGAGTCGGAGTATGGGGAAATATACCCCCCTCTGTCGCTTTCGCGACATCTCCCCCACAAGGGGGGAGATTGTTGGGAGTTTGCCGGTTGCTACTGGCAAGACAATAGGCAGCGATTTCAGCAGACTGGACGTTCGCTTGAGGCAAGAGAGTGCTGCGCGTTACCAATCTCCCCCCTTGTGGGGGAGATGTCACGAAGTGACAGAGGGGGGTATTCCACACCCGGTACCACAATGACCAAATTCACCCCCACCACCACCGTCCCTGAAGCCGCCCGCCGCAACGGCCTGGTGCGATCCGGCTCCCGTATCGTTCCCGAAGAAGTGCCGATCGCCTTTTCTTATGGCGGCACCTCGCACGCGGTCATGATGGGCACACCCGCCGATATCGAGGATTTTGCCGTCGGCTTCAGCCTCACCGAGGGCATCATCACCGATATCGATCAGATCGCGGCCGTCGAGCCGATCGAGGACGAGCAGGGGATGGACGTGCAGATCACGCTCGTCGATGATGCGGCAGATGCCTTGCGGCTGCGCCGCCGCCATATGGCAGGCCCCGTTGGTTGCGGCCTCTGCGGCATCGAATCGATCGAGCAAGCTGTGCGCAAGGTGCCGGATGTCTCGAACGTTGCTTTAAAGCTGACGCAAAAGGATATCGTTCGCGCGGTCGCGCTGCTTAACGATGCGCAGCCTCTGCATCGCGAGACGCATGCCGTGCATGGCGCGGGTTTCTATATTCCTTCCGAGGGCTTGCTTGCCGTGCGCGAGGATGTCGGCCGGCACAATGCGCTCGACAAGCTTTGCGGTGCCGTCATCCGGTCCGGTCATGAGGGCGCGGATGGAGTGGTCGCCGTCACCAGCCGCCTGTCGGTCGAGATGGTGCAGAAGGCGGCGATTGTAGGCAGTTCCGTCCTTGTAGCGATTTCCGCGCCGACGGCGCTTGCTATCCGTACGGCGGAGGAGGCCGGCATGACGCTGGTGGCGCTGGTGCGCGGCGACGATTTCGAGATTTTCACCCATCCGCATCGCATCATCACGGGGAGCATCGCCGATGTCGCCTGACGACACGCCGCACGGCAAGACCGAAACCAAGCTCATCTATATGGCGAACCAGATCGCCACCTTCTTCAAGACACAGCCGGCAAACGAAGCGGTGCAGGGGGTTGCCACCCATATCAACAAATTCTGGGAGCCGCGTATGCGCCGCCAGCTTTTCGCGATCATCGATCACGGAGATAGCGGGCTGAACCCTTTGGTCTTGGAGGCGGCGTCGCTGATCCACAGGCCGGCGCCGGTCGAGGAAGTTAAGTCGGCTTAATACTAGCATTGATAGTGCATTGGGATGGAGAGTGGAGGCTCCATCATCGAATGCGATTCCCGTTTCGGGAAGGGGTGCCGGTCTTTGAAGCAAGGAGGAGTTGTTCATGACGGCTGCGGATACGAATATTTCCCGAGGAACGGCGACGGCGGGTCTGCTCGATCGTGAGCGCATCATTGCCAGGCCGGGCTTCAACCGGTGGCTCGTGCCGCCGGCGGCACTGGCGATCCATCTCTGCATCGGCATGGCCTATGGCTTCAGCGTGTTCTGGCTGCCGCTCTCCAAGGCGCTCGGCACCCCGGCACCGGCTCCGGCCGAGTGCGCAAACCTCAATCTTCTGACGGCCCTGTTCACGACAAGCTGCGACTGGCGCATCAGCGATCTCGGCTGGATCTATACGCTCTTCTTCGTATTGCTCGGCTCCTCCGCCGCCATCTGGGGCGGATGGCTCGAGAGGGTCGGGCCGCGCAAGGCCGGCGTGGTTGCTGCCTGCTGCTGGTGCGGCGGTATCCTGATTGCGGCGATCGGCGTCATCTTCCACCAGCTCTGGATCATGTGGATCGGTGCTGGCGTCATCGGTGGTATCGGGCTCGGGCTCGGCTATATCTCGCCGGTGTCGACCCTGATCAAATGGTTTCCCGACCGGCGCGGCATGGCGACCGGAATGGCGATCATGGGCTTCGGCGGCGGCGCGATGATCGGCGCGCCGCTTGCGAGCTTGCTGATGAACCACTTCCGTGATGACGGATCAGTGGGCGTCTGGCAGACTTTCATCGTCATGGCGGCGATCTATTTCGTCTTCATGATGGGCGGTGCCTTCGGCTATCGTCTGCCGCCGGCCGGCTGGCGGCCGGAAGGCTGGACGGCACCCGCTGCCAAGAGCTCAATGATTACGACGAAGCATGTGCATCTTCGCGATGCCCACAAAACCCCGCAGTTCTGGCTGATCTGGGCCGTATTGTGCCTCAACGTCTCGGCGGGCATCGGTGTCATCGGCATGGCTTCGCCGATGCTGCAGGAAATCTTCGGTGGCGCCCTGATCGGCCTGCCGGATCTGAAATTCGCCGATCTCAGCAAGGACCAGATCGCGGCGGTGGCGGCCATCGCTGCCGGCTTTGCCGGGTTGCTGTCGCTTTTCAATATCGGAGGGCGCTTCTTCTGGGCGTCGCTATCAGACAAGATCGGTCGCAAGAACACCTACTATTGCTTCTTCGTCATCGGCATTGCGCTTTATGTCCTGGCTCCCTGGGCGGCAGGCATTCATAGCAAGGTTTTGTTCGTGGGCGCGCTTTGCATCATCCTGTCGATGTATGGCGGCGGTTTCGCTACCGTTCCTGCCTATCTCGCCGATATATTCGGCACGCAGTTCGTCGGCGCGATCCATGGTCGGCTGCTGACGGCCTGGGCGACGGCCGGGATCATCGGGCCTGTCGTGGTCAACTATATCCGCGAGGCGCAGAAGGCGGCTGGCGTCGAAGGCGCGCAGCTCTATACCTTCACCATGTATATTCTTGCGGTCATGCTGGCTGTGGGCTTGATTGCCAATTCGCTGGTCAAGCCGCTCTCGGACAAGTGGTTCATGTCGGACGAGGGGGTCGCCGCGCTGCAAGCAAAGACCGCCGCTGCCAATGCCGGCCCCACCGGCTCTTTCGGCATCGGCACGGGCGGTTTCGATGGTAAGGCACTGATCGCCTGGGGGCTCGTCGGCATTCCGCTGCTCTGGGGTGTATGGGTGACGATCAAGAGCACTTACGCTCTGTTCGGCTAAACTATCCTCCGCAAGATCACGAAGCCGCTTCGACCTATCCGAGGCGGCTTCGTGCTGAAGGTTAATTGCGAGGGAGATCAAGCGGCGCGCCGCGTTACCATATCGTGGATCATCGAGTCGGCCAGGCGGAATTGGGCCAGCAGCGTGTGCAGCGCATCCGCCTCATTGGCGAGCCTGAGGCTTGCGGCGGTGCTCTCTTCGACCATCGCGGCATTCTGCTGGGTGGTCTGATCCAGCGAATTGATCGCCGAATTGATTTCTCGAAGGCCGATCGTCTGTTCCTTCGACGCCTTTACGATGGCAGCGACGTTGGTGTTGATATCGGCAACCTGGGTGACGATCTGTTCCAGCGCCTTGCCCGTCTGGCCGACCAGGCCGACACCGTTCTTGACATGCTCGCTCGATGTCGTGATCAACGCCTTGATTTCCTTGGCGGCACTGGCCGAGCGCTGAGCAAGTTCGCGCACTTCCTGCGCCACGACGGCGAAGCCTTTGCCCGCCTCGCCGGCTCGTGCCGCCTCGACACCGGCATTCAGCGCCAGCAGGTTGGTCTGGAAAGCGATATCGTCGATGACCCCTATGATGTTGGTGATCTCGCGTGAGGATTTCTCGATCTGATCCATGGCGGCGACGGCGTTGCGGACTACCGTGCCGGATTCTTCGGCGCCGCGTTTGGTTTCGGCAACGAGACGCCCGGCTTCTTCCGCACGTTGGCTGGAATCGGCGACCGTGGTGGTGATTTCCTCCAGGGCAGCGGCCGTTTCCTCCACCGAGGCGGCCTGCTGCTCGGTACGCCTTGAAAAGGCCTCGGCTGAATCGCCAAGCTCGCGCGAGCCGGCGGCAATGGCGCTGGCATTGTGGCCGACGGTGGTCAGCGTCTCGGAAAGCCTCTCGATCGTTGCGTTGAAATCGTGGCGAAGCTGTTCCATGGAGGGCACGAAGGACCGCTGGAGCGTCTTCGTCAGGTCGCCTTCCGACAGGCTGCGGAGTGCGCCGGCAAGTTCGCTGATGGCGCTCATGCGCGAGGTGACATCGGTCGCGAATTTCACGACCTTGTAGACTCTGCCGTCGGCATCGACGATAGGGTTATAGGCCGCCTGGATCCAGATTTCCTTGCCGCCCTTGCCGTAGCGGACGAATTCGTTGGCGATGAACTCGCCCTGCGCCAGGCGCTGCCAGAAGCGCTTGTATTCCTCGGTGCGGGCATAGGCCGGATCACAGAAAATACTGTGATGCTTGCCGGCGATCTCGCTGGGCGCATAGCCCATGGCGTTGCAGAAATTTTCGTTCGCGGTCAGAATTTCGCCGGTCGGCAGGAATTCGATCACGGCCTGCGAGCGCGAGAGGGCCTGAAGCTTGCCGGCATCGTCGATCGCCTTCTTCTTGGCCTCGGTGACATCGACGGCGAATTTTACGACCTTTACCGGCTTGCCGTTGCGAAAGACGGGGTTGTAAGAGGCCTCTATCCAGATCTCACGATTGCCCTTGGCGAAACGCTTGTAGGTGCCGGCATCATATTCGCCGCGGCCGAGACGCGCCCAGAAATCATGATAGGCAGGGGTTGTCACATAGGCGGGATCGCAGAACATCCGGTGATGATTGCCGACGATTTCCTTCAGCTCATAGCCCAGCGCGCGGCAGAAATTCTCATTTGCGGTCAGTGCTTTACCCTGGAGATCGAATTCAATGATGGCCTGTGATTTGGAAACGGCGGAAAGAATGCGGCTGGCATCGGATGATAGACTGAACATTCCTATTCCCTCTTAGAAAGCTCACGTTTGTCGGGCGTGGATTAATGGCATCGAAGCGGGCCGCCGCGCTCGTCGGCACGCCGAAAACGGCGTTCCGCAAGGGATGGTCGGAATGTAGAGATTGTATTTTCTTTCCTCGCCTCACAATCGATGATGGAGTTGTCTCCCTTAATTTTGAGTAAAAATTAGATAATTAGAAATTATAATTTAAATAAAACATAACTAACTAAAATACTGAAATAATAAAAACCGCCGCGAGAGAACGGCGGTTTCTTAGAAAGACTATGCGGCGAAGTTAAGCTGCAAGTTCGTCTGTTTCGTTTTCCTTGAACATCTTGGCGAGGTTCAGGAAGCAGATCATGCCATTCTCCGTGGCGATGATGCCTTCGCAATAGGCGCGATCGAAGGACGCGGTCACTTCCGGCACCGGCTGTACCTGGTTGGACGCGATCGTCAGGATATCGGAGACGCGATCGACCAGCATGCCGATAACCATGTTATGGACTTCGGCGACGACGATGGCGCTGCGCTCATTGGCGACCGTGCTCTGCATGCCGAGCTTGTAGGCGAGGTCGATGATCGGGATCACCGAGCCGCGCAGGTTCATGACGCCGATGACATCGGCCGGCGCGTGCGGGATCGGCGTCGACGGCGCCCAGCCGCGGATTTCGCGGATCGTGGTGGTCTTGACGCAGAATTCCTGATCATGCAGCCGGAAGGCAATGATCTCCAGAGTATCGCCGCTGAAGCTGGTGGAATTGATCGTGGCCATGAACGTTCTTCCCATTGAACCCGTGACGCCGAATTCGACGTGTTATTGGCACGATAGAGCAAGAAGATTGCTTAAACCTAAATCTATACAAGCAGTTTCGACTGGATAGTCTTACGCCGTATGATGTCGGGAAGGGTCGCCCCGGAAAGGAATGGAGCCCCTTTAAGCGGCTCGGGTCGGGCGATCGAAGATGCGCCGACCGAAGAGGCTTGCCGCCATTTCCACGAGAACACGGGCGCTCTTGCCGCGATCGTCGAGGAACGGGTTGAGCTCCACGAGGTCGAGCGATGAGACGAGGTTGCTGTCGGAGAGCATTTCCATGATCAGATGCGCTTCGCGATAGGTCGCGCCGCCCGGCACGGTGGTTCCGACACCCGGCGCGATATCCGGATCGAGGAAATCGACATCGAAGCTGACATGCAGCAGGCCGTTGGCTTCGCTGACGGTATCGAGCACCTTGCGCATGATGGCGGCGACGCCTTGCTCGTCGAGGGAGCGCATGTCGAAGACGTTGACGCCGTGTTCGCGGATTTCCTCGCGCTCGCGCGGATCGACGGAGCGGATGCCGACCTGGAAGACCTTCGTCGGATCGACCAGCGGCCGCCCGGCTGGCAGAACGTCCTCGATCTCGGCTTCACCACAATAGTAGGCGACGGGCATGCCATGAATATTGCCCGAGGGCGACGTGGCCGGCGAATTGAAATCGGAGTGAGCGTCGAGCCAGAGCACGAAGAGCGGGCGACCGACCTCCGCCGCGTAACGAGCCATGCCGGAGACACTGCCCATGGAGAGGCTGTGGTCGCCGCCCAGGATCAGCGGGAAGCTGCCGGACGATGCGACATCATAGACCTTTGCTTCCAGTGCGCGCGTGAAAGCGCCGACGATCTTCAGATTGTGAGCGTGGGGATGCTCCGGCAAATCCGTGGCCGGCGCCGGGTGCAGGTCGCCGCCATCCGTGACGCGATGGCCAAGTTCGGTCAGTGTGGTTTCGATGCCGGCTATGCGAAGCGCCGTCGGACCCATGCCGGCGCCGCGGCGGCCGGACCCTTCTTCCAGGGGAACGCCGATCAGGGTAACGGGAGTGGATTGCGTATTCATCGGCATTGCTCCGAGGGTTAGAGCGCTTCCGGAAGAGCCACCAGCAGCTTTCCGGAACGGGGTAAAAACACAATGACATAGATCAGATCGGGGCCAGGAAGAGCCGATTGGTCTGAATCATGTTGCCTTGCATTATCAATTGTCTGGATGACAGCAAAAAGATGGAAAATTGTCCAGAATCAACCGGCTTTCGACAGATTGATCAATCCGATTGCGCAGAATGATAAGCCGACGGACAATCTTCATGCGGCGCGGCGCTCGGCAAACCAGTCGACGATAGTCTGCTCTCGCGGGAGAGGTGTTCCTCAATATTCGTGCTCATAGACGACGCCGGCTTCCCCGGCGCCGTCCGAACCTGCCGCGCCGCGCAGCTTCACGCCGCGACCGACATTGAAATTGATGATGGCCTTGGTGTTGTTGGAGGCGCCCTGCTGCAACTCGATATAGGTGCGTTTGTTCAGGTACTTGCCGGCACCGACCTGTGCCTGGCCGTTCGCATCCGTCGAGATGTCCAGATCGTCGACGCCGAGATGGCTGCGCAGGCCTTCGAAGAGCGAGGTCGAACGTCCGCCGGCCAGCTGACTGGCGGCATCGGCAAGCTGGGCGATCTGCATGGCTGAAAGCTTCGACATGGACTGGCCGAAGATCAGCTGCGCGAGAACCTCGTCCTGCGGCAAAGCCGGTGAAGACGAGAAGCCGATCTGCGGGTCGGTCGCCAGACCGGTGACATCGACCGTTATGGTGGTGGAGCCTGCCGTCGACGTCGCTTCCATGTTGAGCGCCGGGGTGAGATCTCCGCCGAAGGTGATCTTGCTGGTATCGGTGAAATCCAGCCGGCGGCTCAAAATGGTCAGGCGCCCGCGCCTCATGGTGAAACCGCCGGATACCACGGGTTCTGCTGCCGTGCCGCGCACCGTGATGTTGCCGCCGAGTTCGGCATCGATGCCGCGGCCGCGCACGAAAATCTGCGAGGGGGCATCGAGCTGCAGATCAATGCCGAGCGTGGTCGATTTGCTGCGCGGCGCCTCCGGCTTCTGGTCCTTGAACTGGGCATTGACCGCAGCCGGGGCATTCTTGTGCTTGATGTTGATCTCCGAGAGCGAGGCCGGCAGTTTCTGCGGCACGGTGATCGATGCCTTATTGATCCTAAGATTGCCCGTCAGCATCGGCGCGGTCATCAGCGGTCCCTTGATGCCGAGCGTGCCGTTGACGGTCGCGGTAACGAGGGTTCCGTCGACATAGGTCGCGTTGTTGAACTTCATCTGGATATCGGCTGGAAAGCCGCTATCCGGGGTAATGCCGACTGTGCCGCTGCCGGAGATGCTGCCGCCGCTGGTGAGATTGCCGCTCAGCCGTGAGATGACGGCTTGCCTGCCGTCGAGCGCAACAGTGACCGCAAGGCCGCTGAGCGTGAGGTTTCGCCGAACATCGACCAGCTTGGCGCCGTCGGTGGTAATCGTGCCTGATATGGCGGGTGCCGCCGTCGTGCCGCCGATCTGCATGTCGATTTTCGCTGTACCCGTCATGACCAGGCCCTGGGCGGCCAGCTGGCCTGCCAAAGCGTCGAACGGCAGATTACCGGCAAACTTCAGCGCCATCGCCTTGTTGCCGGCAATGGCGACGGTGCCGCCGCCATTCAGTGCCAAGCCGCTCTGGCCGGTCAGGTTGGTGTTGATGGTGACGACATTGTCGGCGAACTTGCCGTCGGCCTTGATGCCGAGCTGTGCGAGGCCGGCGGATTTCGTCTGGCTTGTTGCCGCGCCCGACCAGTTGGTCTGGAAGACAACGGCGGGCGAGGTCGCCTTGCCGGTGACCGCCACCGTGCCCGAGATGACGCCCTCCGCCGCCAGCGTCGGCGCAAAGACGTTGGCGAGGCTTGCGGGCAGGTTGGCGATCTTCGCATTGATGTTCAGGGCTTGCCCGGCAGTGCCGTCGACAGTCACCGAACCGCCACCGGTCTGAAGGGTCAGGCCGTTCATCGAGGCGATGCCGTCCTTGATGACGATCTTCGTCGGCGATGCGAGCTTCACCGGTATCGTGCGCGGCGCGCCGGCGAACGAATCAAGATTGACCGTCGTCTGACCGCCGGCCGTCTCGACGCTGCCATGTGTCGTCAGCGGCGCGTTGTCATAGGCCGATTTCAGATCGAAATCCGTGCGGCTGCCCTGCTGGGTGAAGGTCAGATTGAGTTCGGCGATGCGGTTGGCGCCGGAGGCGATCGTATCGGCGCGGATGCTGCCATTGGCGGAGAAGGCCCTGAGATCGTCGACGGCAAGCGCCACGGCCGGCTTGCCGATGACGAGATCGTCGCGGCGGATACCATTGCCATTGGCGTTGACCTTCAGGCCGATCTTGCCGTTGGTGCTGGCGATATCAAGCGAGCCCTTGAGGTCACCCTCGGCCTTCTGTCCGGCAAGCGCGGCCAGCAGGCTGAGATCCGGCAGGTCGAAGGTCAGCGCGCCGGTGGGCTCGAAGCTCGGCGACAGATCCAGCTTGCCCTGCAGCTTGTTGGTTCCGATTTCGGCTGCCAGTGACGGGATGCTGGTGCGGCCATCCTTGGAAACGGCGTCCGCGGTGATACGGATCGGCTTGCCGTCGATCGCCCCATTTGCCTGGATGTTTGCCTGCGGCGCCTTGGGATCGGCGGTGCCGGTCACGCCGATATCAAGCGTATCGAGCAGCCGTCCCGCCAATTTGACATTGACAGCCTTGACGGTCGCGTCGATGCCGATCGCGCTCAATGGCCCCTTGGCCTTGAGACCGATATCGGCCTGTCCTTGCGCGTTCGGGACGAGCTTGGAAAGGTCGAGCACCTTGCCGGATAGATCTGTGGTCAGCGATTGGTCGTTGAGCGCGACATTGCCATTGATTTCGGCGACATTGGATTTCACCGCAAGATTGGAGAGCGTCATCTTGGTGGGCACCGTGCCGGCGACCTGGCCTTCCAGCGAGATCGTGCCCTCGAACTTGTTCGAGACACCATCCGGTAGAACTCCGGGCAGGGCGAAGAGCTTGAAATTGCCAGTCAGCGTCTTCGACGACAGCGTATATTTGCCGTTGACGGTGCCGCCGATGCTGGCGCTTTCCAATGTCGTATTGTTGAAGCCGATCGTGTCGGGCGAGAGCTGCAGCGGCGCGGTTAGAGCAATCGGCGCGCGGATCAGACGATTGAGGTCGGAGCTTACGAAAGCCGTCTGACCAACGACGAGGCGAAGCTGCAGTGGGCCGGACATGCCGGTGAGGTTGAAGGCATCGCTTCGGGCACTGAGATTGATCTGTCCGATATTGCCCTGCGGGGTACTGGCGCTGTCGAGTGCTGCCTTGGCATCGATCTTCACCGATTGGGCAGCACCCGTCAGCGCGATGTCGACCCGCGAGATCAGGGCGCGGGCCTCGCCATTTTCCATGGGCCACCGGAAATCGACGGGGCCGGAGGTGCCGATCAGATTGGCATTGAGGCTGTTGTTGCCGGCGGGATCGAGCGTGCCCGATGCGGCAAGCACGGCGCTGCCGGTGGCGAGATTACCGGTCTGGATATCGATCTTGCCCTTGCCGTCGAAGGTCGCGGAAAGATCGATGGTGGTCTGGCCGGCAAAGAGCGCCCGCATGGTCGGCGGCAGGAGTGAATCGACATCGCCACCGCCTTTGACGTCGATGTGGTGCAGGCCGTCGTTTGAGAGGCTGTGGTGACCGCTGATGGCGACGGTCGGCTTGCCGTCGAGGGCTGCCTGCAGCTTGCCGGCCCAGTTGGAAAGGGGGCCGTCGCCGGAAAGGTCGATGTTGACGGCCGGACCGCCCGGCAGGTGCAGCAGCCCGGCCAGCATGCCGTCGCGCGGCTCGGAAATCTGCGTCTTCAGTTTCAGCTTGTTGTCGGCCGGCGCAAAGGCGATATCGGCGGAAAGCTTGGCATCGGGCACGTCATGGCGGCTGGCATTGATCATGAGCCCCATACTACTGCTGTTTGCCTTGACGCTGCCGTCGGCGGCCAGAACAAAGTCCTGTCCGGCAACGGCCTGTCCGACGCGAAGATCAGGCAGGGCGATGGCGCCGATATCGATGGCGATGGGCAGGGAGAAACCGCTGGAGCTTGCCGGCTGCGTTGCCGGTGCGGGTGCGACCGTCGAAACCGGCAGCCGTTCGAAATCGACGACATCGGCTGCGACGCGATCGGCATGGAAAGTGCCTCTTAGCAAGGATAGCGGAGACCAGTCGATGGCAAGGTTCTGCACCTTGGCATAGGGGCCTTTCGTGTCGGATACAGTGATCGAACCGACCCTCAGATTGCCGTTCAGCAGTCCCGAGGGCGCGACGATGGCGATGGTGCGATCCGGCGTAGATGCGAGCTTTGCCACCTGATCGACGGCATAACCGGTTACGGAGGGTACCAAGCCGACGACGAGCACAGCCGCGATCACGAGCAAGAGGATCGCTACGACCGCATAGGCGATCCAGCGCACCAATTGCCCGAGAATTCGAATCAATATGCTCATGAAAGCGACAGTAGCCTCAATTTCGTAACCGTGTGCTGAAAGGCCCGCGACAACTCTGCGGTTTATCAGAAGGCCTGTCCGATGCCGGCATAGATGCCATAAGATGTGCCATTGTCATATTTCTTCAACGGCACGGCGACATCGAGCCTGATCGGACCGAAGGGCGTAGCGTAGCGCAAGCCCACGCCGGCGCCAATGCGCAGATCGGACGCGTCGGGCAAGACGCTGTCGGTAACGCTGCCCATATCGACGAAAGGTACGATGCCGATCGTATCGGTGATCTTCACCCGCGCTTCGAAAGAGGCGGTCACATAGGAACGTCCGCCCGTTTCGTCCCCACGGGAGTTGTAAGGCGAGATTTCCTGATAGCTGTAGCCGCGCACCGAGCCGCCGCCGCCGGCATAGAAACGCCGGGTGGCAGGAATGTCCTCAATGCTGTTTGCACCCAGCAGCGAGCCCGCGGCAAGCTTGCCGGCGAAGACCACGTTGTTGTTGGCGCCTATGCCCTTGTAACCGGTGATCGAGCCCTCGAAGGAGCTGAAAACCGTGCCGCCCATTGCCTCATAGCTCGGCTTGGCGCCGATGGAGGCACGATAGCCTTCGGTAGGGTCCAGCTTGTTGTCGCGCGTATCGCGGACATATTCGAGTGGGATCGCGACCGTCAGATAATTCTGCTTTCCGAAGGCGTCGGTCGTGTCCTTTTCGTAGGACACTTCGCCACCAGCGGAAACGGTATCCTGATCGTTGATTTCGTAGGCGAGACCGGCGCTCGCCGTGGCGGTATCAGCGTCGTAGGCGTCCGGATGAAGGCTCTGCACCTTGAAGCCCGCCGTGAAGGTCGCCGAGGGGTAGAAGGTGGCCGGCCGGACATAGGTAATACCTGCGGTGTAATCCAGCTTGCCGACATCCGTGGTCTCGCCGATGCGCGAGACAGATCCCTCGATACGCAGTGAATCCGCGCGCCCCGTCAGGTTGCGGTGGCCCCAATAGCCCTGCAGGCCAAAACCGTCGATGGTGGAATATTGTGCGCCGACACCGAAGAAGCGCTGCTTGCCTTCCGACACCTCGATGGTCGTCGGGATGCTGCCATCCGGCGCGAGCTTGTCCGCCTCGCGGATGGTGACGCTGGAAAAGACGCCGAGCTTTCTCAGGCGATCCGAGGCTTTCTTCAGCTCGTCGGGCGAGTAGGGCTTGCCTTCGTTGATGCGGGCATAGCGCTTGATGAAATCCGGATCGACCGATTTTTGGCCGGTGACGCCGACATTGCCGAAGGGAGCGACGGGACCGCTTTCGACCTTCAGCGAGACATCGACGGTATTGGTCGAATGATCGGCGACGACTTCGCGTTTGTCGAGCTTGGCAAGCGGATGACCCTCGTTCTTGAAGTCGGCGACCATCTTGTCACCTGCCTTCAGAATGGTCAGCGAGCCGGCATCGCCGCCGCGCACGAGGCCATAATTTGCCGGATCGAGCCTCGCGGCGTCGCCGAGCAGATTGATCCTGCCGAGTTTGAAGACCGGGCCGGGATCGACGCTGATCGTGACCGCAACAGGCTTGGTGCGGCTGAAGGTCGGTGTCGGCGGCAAAGCATCGAGGGGGGTGCCGTTGACGGTGATGTTGACCACGCCGCCATAACGGGCTTTTTCATAAAGTGTGGCTATCAGGCGATCGCGGTCATCACGCGCCTTCACGACGACGCCAAGGTCGCCGGATACGGGCTTCTTTTCATCGGAAACCAGCATCGAGCTATCGCTCAATGCGTCCTTGAGATCCTTGTCGAGATTGTCCGCCTTGAAATCGACCGTGTAGCGGACGGGATCGGAAACCTGATCCGCCGTTTCGTCTTCACCCCAGAGCTTGATGCCAAAGAGTTTGAATGCAAATGCATTTTGGGCGCACACCGGACCGAGCGCCAGCACTGCCGCAACCGCTGCCACGGTTCCTGCCTGCCGATACGCAATACTCTTTCTCGGTTCAGTTCTTTTATGCATACGCCGCTTTACGGTTACATGAGAACTTACTCAGTTTGACGTTTCCCGGGGGTTAACGCGCGGCCACCATAGAGGCAAAAGTCTCTTAGGTGTACCGTTTTGGAGTCAAAAACCGGGAAAATATGCCCATTAATGCGTGAAACGCTGAGGTTCTTGCCCGAGTTCTCATATATTCGAGTGGCCTGAAAAACACCCTCCTTTGGTTGTCAAAGCCATGCGACAACCAGGTCTCGCCGCGCTGTCAAAGACATTTGCCGCCCGAATAAAAAATCCCGGACTTGCGGCCCGGGATCTTCGAAATTCGATAAAAGACCGATCAATAGCCGCCGTAGCCGCCGCCATAACCACCGCGATAGCCGCCGCGCGGGCAATCGTCGATGTAGCGACGTCCGTAACGATCGCGGTAGTAGCACTGGCCGGGCTGTTCCTGGACGCTGCCGATGACGGCGCCAGAGACGCCACCGATCGCTGCGCCGACTGCCGCGCCACGGACGTTGCCGGTGACTGCGCCGCCGATGATTGCGCCGGATGCTGCGCCGATGCCTGCGCCCTGTTCGGTCGGCGTGCAGCTTGCGATAGACAAGCCGACCAATGCGAGCATAAGAACTTTCTTCATTTACTCTCTCCAACGTTAGTTAAGCCGAACCCGGCCAACGTCGTCCCAATTCTTCAGCTCCACCACGATGGGCTGTCTTTACAGTCCTGCAACGATAGAAAATATCGTGCAAAATATGATTGTCTATTGGTGGATAGCAGTTTTTTTATTGCTGAGAAAAGGCGGCATCCCGTCTGGAGAAGAAAACAGTTGGCCGCGAGGCAGAAAATCCATCTCCTCTCTAAAGTAGAGGTTGATTGGATTGCGAAAAAGTCAAATGATGCTCCTTGCCTCTGGAGGAGAGGCGAGGAGGAAAATATGGCAAAAGTGACTTTGACGGTGAACGGCCGTTCGGTCAGCGGCGAGTGCGAGGATCGCACGCTGCTTGTCCATTTCATCAGGGAAAAACTCGGACTGACCGGAACCCATGTCGGCTGCGACACCAGCCAGTGCGGCGCCTGCGTCGTGCACATGGACGGCAAGTCGGTGAAGAGCTGTTCCATCCTGGCCGTTCAGGCTTCCGGCTCCAAGATCACAACCATCGAGGGTCTGGCCGCCAATGGCGAGCTGCATCCGGTTCAGGCCGCCTTCAAGGAGCATCATGGCCTGCAATGCGGCTTCTGCACGCCGGGCATGGTGATGACATCGGTCGACATGATCAATCGCCATGGCGGCAAGCTGGATGAGAAGACGGTGCGCAGCGAGCTTGAAGGCAATATCTGTCGATGCACCGGCTATCACAACATCGTCAAGGCGGTGCTTTCAGCCAATGCCGCAATGAACGCCGCAAGCCAAGCGGCCGAATAAATTCCACCGAGATCGTCTGGCTAAACGCTTGGACTGTGATCTTGGCGGATTGCCGGGCCCGGAACCCCAATGGAGGATGTGATGGGCGTTGAAGGCATTGGTGCGCGCGTGGCGCGCAAGGAAGACAAGCGATTTCTGACGGGCAAGGGGCGATACACCGACGATATGGTGACGCCGGGCATGAAATATGCCTATTTCGTCCGTAGCCCGCATGCGCATGCGAAGATCAAGAGCATCGATGCGTCGGCGGCACTTTCCATGCCGGGCGTGATCGGGGTGCTCGACGGCAAGCAGCTGCTTGATGATGGCATCGGCAATCTGATCTGCGGCTGGATGATCCATTCCCGCGACGGCTCGCCCATGAAGATGGGCGCCTGGCGGCCGCTGGCGGTCGATACCGTCCGCTATGTCGGCGATGCCGTCGCGATCGTCGTTGCCGATAGTCTTGGCGAGGCACGCGATGCGGCTGAAGCCGTAACGGTCGATTATGAGGAGCTACCTGCCGTCGTCGAGGCGGTTGACGCGCTGAAAGCCGGCGCACCGCAGATCCATCCAGAAGCGGCAAACAACCTGATTTTCGACTGGGAGCTTGGCGACGCGGCAGCGACCGACAAGGCGATCGCCGAGGCAGCCCATGTCACCGAAATCGAGATTCATAACAACAGGCTTTCGCCGAATGCCATGGAGCCGCGCGCCACGCTCGGCATCTATGATGCCGCCGAGGACCATTATACCTGCTACACCACAAGCCAGAACCCGCATGTGGCCCGGCTCGTCATGAGCGCCTTCTATAATGTCGCGCCGGAAAACAAGCTGCGCGTCATCGCGCCGGATGTCGGGGGCGGCTTCGGTTCGAAGATCTATATCTATCCGGAAGAGATTGTCTGTCTCTGGGCATCGAAGAAGACCGGCGTCCCTGTGAAATGGACGGCTGACCGCACGGAAGCTTTCCTCACCGACGCGCATGGCCGCGACCATGTTTCCAAGGTCAAGATGGCTTTCGATGCGCAAAACCGCATAACGGCACTGAAGGTCGATACGATCGCCAATCTCGGTGCCTATATGTCGCTCTTTTCCTCAGCCGTGCCAACCTATCTCTATGCGACGCTGCTGTCGGGCCAATATGCCATTCCGGCGATCCATGCCAATGTCCGCACGGTTTATACCAATACCGTGCCGGTCGACGCCTATCGCGGGGCAGGGCGGCCGGAGGCGACCTATCTGCTCGAGCGCACGGTGGAAACGGCGGCGCGCGAACTCGGCGTCTCACCGGCGGAGCTGAGAAGGATCAACTTTATCCGCTCCTTCCCGTATCAGACGCCCGTCATCATGAATTACGACGCGGGCGACTATGAGGCTTCGCTCAACGCCGCCATGCAGCAGGCGGATTGGGCCGGCTTCCCGGCCCGCAAGGCAGAGGCCGCCCGTCGCGGCATGAAGCGTGGCATTGGCATGAGCTGCTACATCGAGGCTTGCGGCATTGCGCCGTCGCAGGCCGTCGGGTCGCTCGGAGCAGGCGTTGGCCTTTGGGAGTCGGCTGAAGTGCGGGTGAATGCGGTCGGGACCATCGAAGTGCTCACCGGCTCGCACAGCCATGGGCAGGGGCATGAGACGACCTTCGCGCAGCTCGTCGCCGACCGGCTCGGTGTACCGATCGACAGCGTTTCCATCGTTCATGGCGATACCGACAAGGTGCAGATGGGTATGGGCACCTATGGTTCCCGCTCGGGCGCCGTCGGCATGTCCGCCGTCGTCAAGGCGCTCGACAAGGTCGAGGCGAAGGCAAAGAAGATCGCCGCGCATCTGATGGAGGCGGACGAAAGCGATATCGTCATCGAGAATGGTGAGGTAAAGGTGGCGGGCACCGACAAGGCGCTGCCCTGGTTCCAGGTGGCGCTCGCCTCCTATACCGCCCACAATCTGCCCGCCGGCATGGAGCCGGGCCTGAAAGAAACCGCCTTCTACGATCCGGCGAACTTCACCTTCCCCGCCGGTTGCTACATCTGCGAGGTCGAGGTCGATCCGGAAACCGGCAAGACCGAGATCGTGCAGTTCGTCGCGGCCGACGACTTCGGCAATATCATCAATCCGATGATTGTCGAGGGACAGGTGCATGGCGGCATCGCGCAGGGAATCGGTCAGGCGCTTCTGGAAGGCGTGCATTACGATGAGAGCGGCCAGCTGCTGACGGCGAGTTTCATGGATTACACCATGCCGCGCGCCGACGATCTGCCGTCCTTCCAGCTTTCGCATCAGAACACGCCGTGTCCGAACAATCCCCTGGGGATCAAGGGATGCGGCGAGGCGGGCGCCATCGGCTCACCGCCGGCGCTGATCAACGCCATTACTGATGCCATCGGCAACAACAGGCTGAACATGCCGGCGACCCCGCTCAAGGTGTGGGAAGCGGCGCGGGCTACGGCCTGAGGCAAGAGGAGGATAGGACTATGTATGCAACGAATTACCATCGCGCCTCCTCGGTCGACGAAGCCGTCAAGCTTCTGTCCAATACCGATGAAGGCAAATATGTCTCCGGCGGGATGACGCTGATCGCCACCATGAAGCAGCGCCTGGCGTCGCCGAGCGATCTCGTCGATCTCAGGCATATTCCCTCGATCAAGGGGATTCGCGTCGATGGCCGAAGGGTCACGATCGGCGCGGCGACAACCCATGCGGAGGTCGCCTCTTCTGCTGCGATCCGCGCGGTCTGTCCGGCGCTCTGCGACCTTGCCGGCATGATCGGCGATCCACATGTCCGGCATATGGGGACGATCGGCGGCTCCATCGCCAACAATGATCCGGCGGCGGATTACCCCTCGGCGATGTTGGCGCTGAACGCCACCATCGTCACCGACCGTCGTCAGATCGCGGCCGACGACTTCTTCCAGGGTCTGTTCGAGACGGCGCTGGAAGGGGCGGAGCTCGTTACCTCCATCGCCTTCGACGCGCCGGAGCGGGCAGGCTATGCCAAGTTCCCCAACCCCGCTTCGCGCTATGCGATGACGGGTGTCTTCGTCGCCAAGGGGGCAGGTGGCGTGCGCGTTGCCGTCACCGGTGCCGGTGCGGATGGCGTGTTCCGCCATGCCGAACTGGAGCAGGCGCTTGCGGCGAACTGGCTGCCGGACGCTGTTACGGGCGTAACGGTCGATCCGTCATCGTTACTGTCAGACCTGCATGCAACGGCGGAATACCGCGCCAACCTGGTTAAGGTCATGGCCAAGCGCGCCGTGGCTGCCGGCTAGATTCGCCATAAGCAAGCCCGGAGCGGCGGGGGTTTACCCTCCGCTCCGGAGAGAGTGTTTCCAGCACAGTTTCGATTGTCAAATTGATGTGATTGGCTATTCTTGTCTGGAATTGTTCAAAATTAGGGGCCATTTGCCGCAGCGGGCGCGAAAGCAATGCGGAGGGGTTGACGTGTGATCCGGCATTCTCGAAAACGGTCGCACGGTACTGGAGCATATGATGGATTTCGAAGCATTTTTTAAGGGCGAGCTGGAAGGTCTTCACAATGAAGGTCGCTACCGGATCTTCGCAGATCTGGAACGCCGTAGTGGCAATTTCCCCCGCGCTATCAGGCATACCCCGAACGGCCCGCAGGAAGTGACCGTCTGGTGCTCCAACGACTATCTTGGCATGGGCCAGCATCCGAAAGTGATCGAGGCGATGAAGCAAGCGATCGATCACTGTGGCGCGGGTGCGGGAGGCACCCGGAATATTTCTGGCACCAACCACTACCATGTTCTGCTCGAGCAGGAGCTTGCCGATCTCCACGGCAAGGAATCCGCGCTGATCTTCACCTCGGGCTACATCTCCAACTGGGCGACGCTCGGTACGCTCGGCGCGCGCATTCCCGGCCTCATCATCTTCTCGGATGCGCTCAACCACGCATCGATGATCGAAGGCATTCGCTATGCGAAGTGCGACAAGGTCATCTGGAAGCATAACGACCTGCACGATCTTGAAGCCAAGCTGAAGGCTGCCGATCCCAAGGCGCCGAAGCTGATCGCTTTCGAGAGCGTCTATTCCATGGATGGCGATATCGCCCCCATCAAGGAAATCTGCGATCTTGCCGACAAGTATGGCGCGATGACCTATCTCGATGAAGTGCATGCCGTCGGCATGTACGGCCCGCGCGGCGGCGGCATTGCCGAGCGCGAGGGACTGATGGATCGTCTGACCGTCATCGAAGGCACGCTCGGCAAGGCCTTCGGCGTCATGGGCGGCTATATTGCTGCTTCGACCGCGCTCTGTGATTTCATCCGGTCGTTTGCATCAGGCTTCATCTTCACGACGTCGCTGCCGCCGGCTCTGGCCGCGGGCGCCGTCGCCTCCATCCAGCATCTGAAGGTCAGCCAGTTCGAACGCATGCGCCATCAGGATCGCGTGCGCAAGCTGCGTGCGCAGCTCGATGCGGCTGGCATTCCGCACATGCCGAACCCGAGCCACGTCGTGCCGGTCATGGTCGGCGATGCCGCCAAGTGCAAGTGGATTTCCGATCTGCTGCTCGACGCCGGCGTCTATGTCCAGCCGATCAATTATCCGACAGTGCCGAAGAAGACCGAGCGCCTGCGCATCACGCCGACGCCACTGCATTCGGATGGTGATATCGAGCAGCTGGTCGGTGCGCTGCATGCGCTCTGGTCACGCTGCGCGCTGGCGCGGGCGGTCGCGTAAGGGACGGCTTCCGCTTTCGACAGGGCCACTATGGGCTTCTGCCAAGCCGCCATAAATTGTAAGCTTATACTTACGCAGCTTTTTCCCGCTGGGCGATGAGCACTGCGGCACGGCCGCGCGCCTCGGCGTCGGCGGCAAAGACGGCATCCATGGTTTCGGCGCTGCCGGTTGCTATCATCTCCTCCATGACGGCTTCGGCGACATCGGCCATTTCGAGGAAGCCGATGCGGCCGTCGACGAAGGCGTGGAAGGCGATCTCCTCGGCGGCGTTCATGACGGCGCCCTGCAGGCCGCCGCGCTCCAGGGCCGTGCGGGCAAGGCGCAGCGCCGGGAAGCGAATCTCATCCGGCGCCTCGAAATCCAGCCGCGCGAGCTTGGCGAAATCCAGCCGGTCGACGCTGAGCTTGGCGCGGGCGGGATAGGTCAGCGCATAGCCGATGGCGGTGCGCATGTCGGGACAGCCGAGCTGCGCCAGAATGGAGCCGTCTGTATAGCCGACCATCGAGTGAATGACGGATTGCGGGTGGACCACGACCTCGATCTGATCGGGGCGCACATTGAACAGGTGCTTGGCCTCGATCATTTCAAGCGCCTTGTTGAACATGGAGGCGCTGCCGATCGAGATCTTGAAGCCCATCGACCAGTTGGGATGGGCACGCGCGATTGCCGGCGTGACATTGGCCATTTGCTCGCGCGTCCAGGTGCGGAAGGGGCCGCCCGATGCGGTCAGGATGATGCGCTCCACCGCATGCTGCTGGTCGTCTTCCAGCGCCTGGAAAATGGCGCTGTGTTCGCTATCGACTGGGATCAGCCGGCCACCGCCTTCGGCAACGGCGCGCACGAAGAGATCGCCCGCGGAGACGAGACATTCCTTGTTGGCAAGCGCGATATCGGCGCCGCGGCGCGCGGCTGCCAGCGTCGGCGCAAGACCGGCTGTGCCGACGATCGCCGCCATCGCCCAGTCCGAGGGCATGGAAGCGGCTTCGATCAAGGCATTCTTGCCGGCGCCGACGGCAATGCCGGTGCCTGCAAGCGCATCCTTCAGCTCCTGATAGCGCTCTTCATTGGCCGTCACGGCAAAGGCGGCGCCGCAGGCCTTGGCCTGCTCGGCCAGCAGCTCGATATTGTCATGCCCGGTGATGGCGGCGATATCGAAGGCCTCACGTCCGCCCAGCTGGGCGATGACGTCGAGCGTATTCTGGCCGATGGAGCCGGTCGAACCCAATATCGTCAGGCGACGACGCGCCGTGCTGCCGGTGTTCATTCAGGTATCCGCATTTGCTGCTGTTCCCCATGGCTCTACAGGGGATTGCCCGGAGCGGCAAGTCCGGAGCCATGCAACTGCTCCTCCGCCGGTACACGCGAAAAGCGACCGTGTGAATTAGTCATATTTTTTTTAATCTCGATTGAACCAAATGCAAACTGCTGCGTTTTCCGACCACTCGAATGCGGAGGGTCACGAATGGTTTTCAAGGCGGCAACGTTTCACGGGATGGAGCTCTATCTGGAAAACGAGCAGGCCAGGCGCTCGGCGCTGGAATCCGCCGTTGCCAATGCGCTCGCCGTTGCCGGCGGAATCGATGCTTCCGATGTCACCGTGATTGCCGCAGGCCAGGAAATCCGCCTGCACGGCTCGGTCGCGACCTATCAGGAGGTGACGCGGGCAACCGCGGTTGCAGAATCCATTCCCGGCGTGCGGTTGGTGAGGAACAGGATTGCTGTGGGGTGATATGTGCGTTTTAAGTTCGCGTTCACGCCGTGCCCGATGGGGGCTTACGGCAGGGTACGTTTAATTACAAATAGTCGGCAGATCGAAGAATAGCTTCGACACGGTCGGAGAATCCGAAGCGTGGGTGCCCGTCCGGCAAAGCACGCCTCCCGCTTTCTCAATAACGCGCTTCGAAGCGAGATTATCTTCGTTGCAAACGATGCTGATATTGGCAAAGCCAGCTTTCTTGGCGCGCGGCAATAGAAGCTGCAGCGCTTTCGTTGCACATCCTCGGCCTTGCTTCCAAGGGACTACCGAATAGCCGACATGGCCAGGTAGGTGTAGGGGCAATTGATTTGTACCGGTTAAATAACGCAATGTGATGTAGCCGCAAAACTCCCCGTCCCAGATCCAGAACGGGTGGGCGACAAGGCATTGAGGTTGTCGAGTCGATACCGCTGTGGCGACGATTTCAGTCGATCTCATACTGGCGAGGAAAGCTGATCTGTCTTCCCGAAGTGTCACCAGTTCAGCTTTGATGAACGTCTTGTCGTGCTGACGCCGGGGATCGGGCGACCATCCGCGCATGAGCGCCTGCTCGAAACCCCGCAAATTGAGCAGGTTTGGCTCAACAAGGGTCAAATCATCCGCGCGCGTTGAAGCCCGATGTTCTTTCAATCTCGACCACACGATCATCATTCAGGCTGAAAATAATGGTGATCTCGACGCGATTCGAACGCGTGACCCTCAGATTAGGAATGAGACCGTAAAGCCTTAATTTGCAGGCTATTCGCCGCGCCATGTGCCATTCATGCGCCATCGGCAAACAGGTTTGAAGCGATCTGGTTCATGGCCTGCCGATGCGATTCACTCGGGAAAAGATGGCCGTAGCGGTCCATGGTGACAGCGAGCGAGGAATGGCCGGCGAAAGTCTGGACCGTCTTCGGCTTCAGGTTGGCTTCGATCCATGTCGATATCGCAAAGTGCCTGAGGCCGTGCCAGCCGAAGCGCTCGAACTTCTTCCCGGCCGCCTTCATCTCTTCGCCGGCACGTTTAACGATCGGGTCGAAGATCCGCTTGCGCATGTTCGTATGGCTCTCGAAATTCCCCTTGCTGTTGGGGAACACGAGATCCTCGTCCTTTTTGAAGGATGTCTTCAGCTTCCATGCCTTCATCGCCTTGACGACAACGGTGCCTAGCGGCACCTCGCGTAGGCCTGCGGCGCTCTTGGTCGTATCTTCAGTCAGCTTGCGACTGACTCGAGTCTCGATATTCACCACGCCGGCTTTCAGATCGAGATGCTTCCATCTGAGAGCATGC
The DNA here is from genome assembly GCF_030182565.1 of Rhizobium centroccidentale. Classification (NCBI taxonomy): domain Bacteria; kingdom Pseudomonadati; phylum Pseudomonadota; class Alphaproteobacteria; order Hyphomicrobiales; family Rhizobiaceae; genus Rhizobium; species Rhizobium centroccidentale. Next base: position 34,792 of record NZ_JAQJCG010000014.1, read on the forward strand.
ATCTCCGATGCGCGAATGCCCGTCGCTGCGGCGAAGATGATCTTCGTTTTGAAATCACCCTCTGCAGCCTTGATGACGGCTGCCAGCGCCACCTTGCTCGGCGGCTTTATCTTCTTCGATCCTTCGTTTCTCTTGCCGACGACGCGGACCTTCGCGGCGGCATTCACGGCAACCAGGTCGTCGGAAACGGCGTGCTGCAGTACGCGGGAAAGTGTGCCAAGGATCTGCCGTGTCGTGGGAACGCTGCAACCGAAGTCGCGCAAATCGTCCCTGAATTTGCCGACGCGCTTCGGCGTCAGCTGCGCAAGCTTTTCGTCCGGAATGCCATGAGGAAAATTGATGATCTTCTGGCCGGTCTTGCGGTCGACATGATGACGGGCCTTTGGCGCGATGTAGTTCCAAAGGTGTCCCTGAATGTTCTGAAGGTACTCTTCGGTAACGCGCTCGCCACGATCCTTGCGATCGGTCATATGCTTGTCGAAGTTCTCGCAAGCCTTCTGGATGGTTGTGGTGGCCGCTTCCGGACGAAAGGTGCCAGATCGCACCTGACCTTCCACTTCGATGCGCTTGGCCTCAGCATCCCGTTTCTTGTCGAATTGCTCGCGGTGACGCTGGCCGGAAGCGTCCATATAGTTGAGAACCCAAGCCTCATGGGTTCCGCTTTTATTCGTCCACTTCCGCTTCCTGATCGTTGCCATCAATGACCCTCATAGGCTGATGGCGCACGACGCTAATGCAGGTTCTCCGATTGCTCAAGGTCCTGCATCCATTTCGTCAGCGACGACTTGCGAGCGGCGACCGTGCCGCCAAGCTTGAAGGAGGGGATAATCTGGTCATAGACCAGACGATAGACCTGCCGACGCGTGACGCCGAGATAGGCGGCGATCGCGTCAGCGCCCATCAGGAGATCGCCGCGAGGAGCTTCTTGAACACTCATGCTAAACCTCCTCGCGCAAGGAACATCCTCCCATCCGCAACGTTGATGAGCGGGAGGACATCAACATGTCTGGCTGGGGAAAGGCGGTAATCGTCGAGACAAGCAAGATCGGCCAACGGCTCGTGATCATGAATCCGGAGCGAGCGGCGGAATTCATGCTGCAGGAATGGCCATCCAGCATTCGAGGCAAGGCTTTTGCCCGCGCGCAGGGGGTGCTGCTTGGCGCGCTCGAAGGAAAGACCAAGCCCACGGCGGCTCGCAAGGCGTTTCTGGACGCCTTGAACGAGAGCGGGATTTACGTGTTCGACGAGTAGCATCATCGCTCAAGCCTCAATGCCGCACTGCTGCGCATTATGGATGAACAGCCTGTTGTTGCCGTCGCGTACGATGTAGCGGACGGCGGCGCCCGGATCTTTGGGGAAGGAGCAGAGCAGCTGGCCCTGGTACTGATAATCGCCGCCCTTGACTGTGACCGGGCGATCGAGCCAGCAGAAGCCGTGCGGCGCTATCGGCTTTCCGGAATTGTATTTCTCCGCGAGCTGCACCAGTTCGCGCAAGATCACGAGCGGAGTACGCGGTCCAGTTCCGATGTCGTCGGCCTGAGCATCGACGGCGCCAGCCAATTCTAGCGCTGTAGCGGCAAGGTGCCGTCCTTCTTCCATTGCCTGACGATGGCAGGCAAGCGATTCCTCAAGGCGGTTATAGAGGTCTCCGACGATTTCGGCTGGATCTTCAGCCGGCGACCAGTCTTCCAATAGGCTCTGCTCTCCCGTGTAGTTCCAAATCGCGCCCATCAGTGAACGTCCGACATTCGCCATGTCGATCAGATCTTCTTCGTTTTCGCAGTCGGTCATGATCAATGCCCTCGCGAGGCGTTCATTCTCCGGTCTTGAAGGCGTAGGGATTGGCAGCGCTGATCCGGTCGGCTTCGCCGCCTGCTTTGCACGGATCTTCTCCACCTTCGTCCAGATTCGGGCTAGCTCGATCTCGCCGGCCTGGTGCATGTCGATGCCATGAGCGAGGCAGTAGGCTGCCAAGGTAACCATAACGCCACCAACCTCTTGCGCCGGCTCGCCTTTGTCGCGGCCGAAAACGTACTCGATCAGCGCGTATGCGCGAGATTTCGGGTAGTCTCCGGATTGCAGTAGTTCTAGAGCCTCTTCGAGGAAGCGGTCACCGCGTTCCAGCTTGTCGGCCGATATTTCGGAACCGAAGCAAGCCATCATCCACGGCTGGACTCGAGACTGGAATGACTCCACCGCTGTATGTTGCCGCAGATGCTCCAGCTCCGACTTCAGTGCAAGGACACTTTCCCACGCTGCAAACGGGTCGTTCGGCTCGTCGAGATCGGCGGCGATCTTCAGCAGTTCGGCTTTGTATGCTTCCAAGGGGATATTCATCCGTGGGTTCTCCAGGCTTCAAAGGCGCTACGTAACTCCACCCAACGCGCAGCAGCGGCCGGATCGGTATTCAGTTCGGCGCGGGATTTGATCCGCAGGATATTGCGGACCGAAACGGCGATGCGCTCGGCGTCGGCAATGTCGGGAACGTTGTGGCGCTCGATGAGGAATTGGCGGAACCTGCGGTCGCTGCACTTCATGGCGCATTCGGCGGCGTAGTCCTTCGGTTTCTCGTTGCCGACGTGCTGGCGCGGTGGCTGAGGCTCATAGCTGCGGATCTTGTCGAAGGCGGTTTCCAAGAGGACAAGCAGTGCGCGCACCAGCTCGGGCGCCTTGAGAATCAGGCGGCGATCGTCATAGGAGCAATCGGGCGTGAAGTACGCGATCGGCTCGATCTCGCCCGTCATGCGATTGACGACGCAGATTTCCGCCCTGCTGGTTTTGGTATCGTAGGACTCGACGAACTGCTCGCTGGCGAGGCCTGCGAGATCGCGAGCTTCGGGCAGAAAGGTGCGGGCTTGATCGAGGTTCATCGTCAGACCCTTTTCGGCATGATGATGTAGAGTTCGTCACTCTCGATCGTCGGCTTGAATAGGCCAGCCGTGCCACCATCTGAAAAATACATGGCGACATCTTGCGTCTGAATGCTGCCGAGCATGCCTTTCAGGTAGCGGCCGTTGAAGCCAATCTCGATGCTGTCGCCGAAGCAGTCGGCCGCGATCTCCTCATATGCTTCCTCGCCTTCCAAGGTTGCGAGTTGCAGCTTAATTGAACCACCATCAAGCGTGAGCTTCACGACATCCTTTGCGACATCGTTTGCGACGATGCACACGCGGTCCACGGCAGCTGAAAGATTAGCGACGGGTGCGATGACTTCTTTTTCGTTGGCAGAGGGAATTAGCCGCTCATATTCTGGATACTGTGCGTCGATCAATTTTGAGATGATCGTCAGGCCGTCGCACTCCAATCTGATCAGCGATTCCGAAATCGTGAAGATTGCCGTTGATTTGGATTTTCCGACCAACTTGCACATGGCGTTGATCATCTGAACGGGAATGATCACGGTCGGAAAGTTGACAGGCTCATTGGTGCCTATACGGACGACCGCGAGATTGTGTCCGTCGCAGCCGGCGACTGCAATTTTCGCGCCGCTCATGTATGGCTTTAAGCATATTCCCTGCAAGAAGATGCGCGCTGCATCCGTTACGCCAACAGCGTAAAGCACCCTGTTGCAAGCGTCGGCAAGGACGCTCATACTGATGGGAAACGTGTCGCCCTTTACCTTGTCGGCGATCGACGGGAAATCGCCACTTGGCAATGAAAGCAGCGTGAATCGAGACTTTCCGCTACGGATGAGAACCTGGCCATTGTACGCGCCGGGAGCAAACTCGATTTCGGCGGTCTCGGGCAAGCCTTTCACGATCTTCATAAGATCTTCCCCAAGGAGGGTCACGGTCTCGCCGTTGCCTTCCTCGAGAAGTTCGCATGACGCCTCAATCTCAATGTCGAGATCTGTGCCGCGCAACAGCAGGTCCGCAGAGCGCGGCTGCAATAGAACGTTGGCGAGGATCGGGATAGTCGCCTTGCGTTCGACGGCTTCAAAGACGGCGGCCAGCGCGGGAAACAGTTGGTTTCTATGGACGCGGAAATAAGGCTTAGCCATGGGCGCGCCTCCCGCCGAGGAGATCCGCGATTGCCCTTTCGTGGGATGGGGGGGCGAGCCCTGTTATATTGTGATGCATCTCCTCCATCGCGGAGGCAACGTCACCCTCGGCAAGGAAGCGGTATGCCCGCTCCAGCCAGTTGCCGTTAACGCCGGCGGCATCATTATAAGCTTGATAGATTTCGTCGTACCCAAAATCATCGACGCAAACGTCAATCTCGGCCTCAACTTCGACGACGGGCAGCGTTAGAAGGTCTACGCCAAGCTCTTCCAGTTTGTCGGCAATGGCACCTAACTCGTGCGCACTAACATTGATCGTTCGTGTAAAAATTGCCATCAAACGCCCTCCTGGCTGTCGTCGCAGGGCGCGGTCTTGCCGCCACGGAAGATGTATTCCTTCCAATGGACCCAGCAGAAGCGGCCGTCGCGAAGTTTGAGAAATCCCCAGCGGCGGCCGCTACGGCCGCGCCAGACGATGGTTATGATTTTGCGGCTGTCAGCGAGCGGCACGCGCCAGTCGGTATCGTCTGCCGGCGCCTCATCCGTCATCTTGCCATTCGCGGTGAAATAGACGCCGCTGTAGCGACCAAGCACACGATGACAATGCGTCGAAGGCCTATGGCTCCAGCGGAACGCGGGAACGATATTGCGCGTGATGATCGGCGAGTCAGGACGAATGACCGGTGCGAAGCTCGCCGCCTGCGCGAGAGCCGAGATATCCGGATCGACGACTTCCTCGACATAGCTGGTCAGCGGGAAAGTCCAGAAGTCCCACGGATGATCATGGCAATCCGGATCCGCATCACCGCGGTGAAAGATGTGAAGGCGAAGACGGCCGATCCATACCCGCGTCATGTACGGCGTGCGCTGGCCGTCCTCGTCGCCGTAGATTGTGTCGAAGCCAGCGAACTTCATCGCGGGCCTCTCAATCCAGCCACGGCGATCGCGCCTGGCTGATCGGCCCCGCACATCCACCAGCAATACTCATCATTGTCGGTATCGCCGGCCTTGTGGGCATCGTAGATCCAGAAATTCTCGATCTCTGCGGCGCTTGCGTCGAAATGCTCCAGCCCTTCGGTGAAGCCCCAATCGTGGATGATGATTTCATTGATCTCACGTGCAATCGCGCCGGTGTCCAAGCTCTGGAGGTCTAGATGCCCATGAACAAAAGCAGCAAAGAACTCGCCATCTTCGGTGAAATAGATCGTCCAGTTTCGTTTCTGGTTGGCCGACATCATCAACCTCCGAAGACATAGAAGGCTGCCGCAGCGGCGAGCAGATCGTTGATGAGGATGATTAGGAACAGGCCGACAAAGCCGTTTTGCTTTGCGTGCCGGACATTACCGATTGCCGGAGTGAAATAATCCATTGGTTGCCCTCTCGCATCCGATTGGGAAACCGGCCCGCAGGCCGGAAACCCAAGCGGATGACTAGGCTGGAAGAGGAGTTAGTCGCCGTCCCATCGCCATATCTCGGCGGGCGGTGATCATCGAGACGACGCCCTGGCGCCTTGCATCCATAGCGCTGATCTCATGGCGAGCGACCTTGCGCCGAGCCTCTGAAATTTGCCGCAATGCCGCAAATGCCGCGATGATGTACGGTGCTCCGGCTTTCCAGCCATCATCAATGTACGACTGGCGGAACGCTGGACCGCAGCTGGCCTTGCGTCTCTGAGCTGGCGAGAGTTTTGTGCCCTTCATGGTCGATCTCCTTGACCTGCTTCCGATTGGGAAACCGCCGACGTCAGGGGTGAGACGTGGCGGTTGCCCAACCGGATCGGATCAGGCGGCCACGCGGTTGAGCGACTGCGCGTAGAGCACCGACGCATCGTGTGCGTGGCGAGCAATCTGCTCTTCGGTGAAGCCCTGGCGCATGTACTCGTCTTTCGTCAGGCCTTCGCCGCGTTCGCGGGCGAGATCGGCCATTTCCTGCGCGATGTTGCGGACTCGGACGGGGTTGTATGCGGCTGTCTGCATGTTTCTTTCCTCTCAAAAGCCTCCTTGGACCATGCCGCCGTCGCTCGGGAGGAGGGTGAGCGACGGCGGTCTTTGGTATCCGGCTAGGGAGGAGGAGATCACCGGACGAGCTAATGAGAAGCACAACTCGAATCAGAATTCAAGCGTAACTTGAAAATGCTTGAAATTAAGATTCGACTCGACTCGCCGGAGAAAAGAATCAATTATGAGAACAGAAAAAGAACATCAGGGTGAAAAAATGGATGTCAAGACAGGGCCGACGATCTGCGATGTCGCCTCCATCTCGATTGAATGCGCGGTATGCGGGCACTCGCGCTGGCGGCGCCCTTCCGACCTTTATCGATTGGGAATCAGGCCAACTGACCGCCTGGAGGCGGTTGCCATGCGCCTTTCCTGCTCAAGCTGCATAGCCGATGGTTTACCAGGCAAGAACGTTGTTGTGCAGGCAGCCTTCCTCACTGCGGAGGGAAGGAGATTGGCTGACGCCTATGTAGCTTCTAAAAGCCCAGCAGCTCGCGCAGCGGGATGATTCGCCACATGTTCTTCAACGCGTAGGCGTTGAACGTGATCGTGGTCGCGGGATTGTACTGTTCGCAGATGATCTCGCCCTTTGTCCTGCGAACCAATTTCTTGACATAGGCCTTCCCATTGCGCTCGCCGTCTTCCGGCAGCATTTCGATGAGAACGTGATCGCCCGGCACTGGCGCGCGGCCGCCGCAGTACAAAAGCTCACCGGGATCGTACCTTGGGACCATGCTGTCCGACAGGATATGAATGGCAAACACGTTGGCGATATGCGCCAGGCCGGGCGGACGGCGAGCATAGCCCGCTACTTCCCCGTTGAGGAAAAAGTCGCCATCGTCGCCGCCCACGCCACTGCCAAGAACCTTGATGTCCATCGGCCCCATACGAGGCGGCTCCGCTTCCGTGACGATTTCTGCCTCGTTGAGTGAGGCTTCCTTGTCTTTGAAAGAGACCTCTCCGCGATCTAGGGCGGCGTAATCGATGCCGAGAAATTCTGCCGTTTTCAACAGGTTTTCGGTCGAGGGCAGATTGTTTCCGGTTTCCCAATTCCCGACAGCAGCGACATCAACGTTAAGGTGCGTTGCAATGTCTTGCATCACCAAGCGTCTCTGCTTGCGTGCAGCGCGGATTGCTGCGCCCACGAGGATTGCCTTCTCGCTTTTTACCTTCTTAGCCATGCTTGCATTTGTAAGCGGTTCTTTAAAGCTATCCATTTAAGAGTACCTTGAAAAAGAATTTAAGTTATGCTTGTATCTGCGCTCATGACGTACCGCGAACAAGCAATCGAAGCATTGAGACTCGCCAGAGACGCCGCCGGCGGGTGGACCAATATCGCTCGCCCGCTCGGCATCTCGCCGCAGGCGGTCGCGCAATGGGAGATCGTGCCTGCCGATCGCGTGCTTGCTGTCGAAAAAGCAACAGGCGTTTCCCGCCATAAGCTTCGGCCCGATGTGTTCGGCGAAATGCCGGAGGCCGCCGAATGATGAACCTTTTTCCATCTGGCGATCCGGGCCGCTCAATGGGTCGCCGATCAACCGCGTCAGCTCCGCCGGGCTGGCGCGGCCAGTTCCCCCAGCGCCGGCACCTTCGCGGCGCTCACTCCCGCCAGGGCGAGTTCTCCCGCTCTGGCGGGCTTTTCGAATTCCATACGCTTCGGTCATGCGGACCTCCTTTGATCTGCTGACCTACGCATAGCCCGCGACCTCGCGGCGAGCACCGAATCATTTCCGAGTTTTGTTTCCTTGATTTTTCGAGGGGTTCTGTCTTGCGCATAATTTCTGAGGAAGAGATCCGCTCCCTGAAGGGGGTAACAGAGGCCAGCTACACGCTTGGCGGCGGCATTCGCTGCTTCGAGCTGCTGACGCGCGTCAACGCGTCGACGCTCTCCAAGTATTCGTCCTTCAACGACGAGAACGCGAACAGCCTCATTCCGATCGATGTCGCCATCGAAGCGGATCGACAGGCGAAAAGCCCGGTCATCGCCGCCGGCATGGCGCGGCTCCTCGGCTATCGGCTGGTGCCGGATGAGCCCGACACCGCACGCGGGCCGGTGACCGAGCAGGATGCGCACGATGTTCTGCGGGAAAGCATGGATGTTTCCCGCGCCATCCTCGATGCGCTGCTGAATAAGCATGTCGACGCGCTGGAACGTAAGCGGATCGCCAAGGAGGCGCGAGAGGCTATTCGCGCCATCGAGCAGGTTCTCGTCAAAATCGAAAACGGAGACGACGAATGAGCGCCGTCACCGAACCCGGCGTGAGCCGCAAGGGCCGCACGCTCCTCTATCGCGTGCGAATTCACCAGCAGCGGCACGGCAGATCTTACCTGCTGCAATGCGAGAACGACCAATGTGGCGCGAGAAACGCTGCGCGGGGCGGTTATCTGCGGCGCACGCCCGGAGCCATCAATCTCGTGACGCTTACGCCCAAGGGCGAAGATTATCTCGACCGTCTGATGAGGTGCGAATGATGGAGCGCACCAGGTCGTCATTGGTCGAGGCCATGCGGGCATTCGATTCCCTGCCAAAGCCGCTCCGGCAAGCCATCGCCGGGGCGGCATTTATCTATGATCCCAAGGAGACCGCAGCGCGCCTTGCGCGAGGCCGCAAGCCGGAAACGATCCTGCGCGGAATTCTCCGTTTCGAGCGGAGGGCGGCGAGATGAATACGGTCAAGACGGCACAGGAACGTGTCGCAGCCATGATGGGTGCGGCTCTTCGTGACGGTCAGGTGCGCAGCGCCGACCACAACGAGCGCAAGACCTGCATCAAGCTCAACGTGAAAGGCATGCTGCGCCGTGACAGCAAGGATGCGGATCTCTGGTATCCGACCGAAGCCGGCGCCAAGAAGTATCAGCCTCTATCAGCGCCGAAGGCAGAGGACAGCTACGGGAGCAGATATGAGCTGCCCCGCTATCCAGACCGAATTCCACATCATGCCTTGGCCGGCCTCTTCCCGATGTTCTCGGAAGCGGAGCTCGACGAGCTGGCGGAAGACATCCGCATGCGCGGCCAGGAGCAACCGGTGTGGATTCTCGATGGCAAGATCATCGATGGCCGAAACCGTGACGAGGCCTGCCACCGGATCGGGATCGATCCATGGACCAAGGATTACGAGGGCGACGACCCTCTCGGCTTCGTCCTGTCGCTCAACCTGCGCCGTCGCCACCTGACCGAAAGCCAGCGCGCCATGGTCGCGGCGAAGATCGTCGATTGGGAGCGGGGCATGAATCAGGCGACGGCCGGGTCAGCAAATTTGCCGACCCGAGAAGCCGCTCGCCGGATGTCGATTTCGGAACGTGCCGTTACCGCCGCTAAGCGGGTGCGCGAGCAGGGCGCGCCCGCACTTCTCGCCGCCATCGAAGCCGGCAAGATCACCGTTAATGCCGGAGAATCGCTGAGCTACCTTGAGCGTCAGGCGCAGGAAGAAGTCCTTCGCGCGGAGAAGAAAGAGATCATCGCCAAGGCGAAGGCGATTCGCACCGAGCGGCAGCAGCATTCGCGGATGATCCGGACAGCGCTCATCAATCACATTGCCGACAAGGGCGAGCGAGCGACCGGCGAAATGCCGCGCGCGGCCTATGCGGTCGGCTATTGCGATGTGCCTTGGCAGCAGGAGGCATGGAGCGACGAGACCGGGCAGGACAAGGGCCTGCCATATCCTTCCATGACGGTCGACGAGCTGATGTCGCTCTGCGCAGGCGAACGCAGCCCGTTCACGCAGGATGCCATCCTGTATTTCTGGACCACCACAAACCGGCTTGCCGATGCGCTGCGAATCATCGGAGCGTGGGGTTTCAGCTATGTCAGCATGATCACGTGGGACAAGGTGAATATCGGTATGGGCCGCTGGGTCCGCGACCGCACCGAACACCTGATCATCTGCAAGCGCGGCAACTTCCCCGGCATCGATCTCTACACGGCAAAGCCTGAAAGCCTCTACAGCGAGGTGAAGACCGAGCATAGCCGCAAGCCGGTCTGGTTTTCCGAAGAGATCGAGCGGCTTTATCCCGACATGCGCAAGCTGGAGCTTTTCCAGCGCAAGGAGAGCCTGCAAGCGGGCGATATCCGGCTCAACGGCAAATGGGACTTCTGGGGCAACCAGGCGGGCGCGCCGGAAGGCGAGGCAGCATGACCGCCTTCCTCCCTGACGTCGATAATCTTGAAGACGCCGAGACGGATCAGCAGCGCGCCCGCTGGCTGATCCGCGCGTCGTTGGCGAAGCTTTTGCGCGACGAGAGCCATATCCGCCGTCGTCTGCAGCTCGCTCAATTCCATGCCGGCATCGCCTATCTCGAAGCCGAGCTCTCCTTTCTTCGCAATCCACGCCGCGACGACGGCAGTCCCGTCGACTACTGCGGGATCGAAGTCGCGCGCGGTCGCATGGACAGAATCGCAAGCGGCCTGCCGCCGCGCAACTTGGGGGCCTGAATGGACCATATCAATCACGACGCTACGGCTGTTGCCATTCATGCGGCTAATCACCCCGACAAGGAAAGGTGGACGGGGGTTTCCGGCGTCTTCGGTGTACAACTCGCCGTCGACATCGTTTTCGCATCGCCTCCTTGTGTAGGCTACTCACGGCCCATTGGTCGCCAAGCGGCTTCCGTCAGCACGGAGGCCTGAATGTACGCCAGCAACCTATTAGACGGACTGATGGCGACGAGCGCGCTTCAGTATGGCGAGCCGATCATATTCGACAGTTTCGCGGGCGGCGGCGGTGCCTCGACGGGCATCGAAATGGCTTTGGGTCGGTCGCCTGAATACGCCATCAACCACAATGCAGAGGCGTTGGCGCTACATTCTGCCAATCACCCCGAGACGATCCACCTTTCAGAGAACGTCTATAAGATCGATCCCCTTGAGCATCTGCGCGGCAAGTATATCGGCCTCGCCTGGTTCTCTCCCGATTGCAAGCACTTCAGCAAGGCCAAAGGCGGCAAGCCGGTTTCGCGCAACATTCGCGATCTCTGCTGGATCATACCCGGATGGATCGAGCGCATTCAGCATAGCGGCGGCAAGGTTGATGTCGTCATCATGGAGAACGTCGAGGAGTTCAAGGATTACGGGCCGCTGATGGTCACGGCGCGCGGCGAAATTCCGGACCCTGAGCGGAAGGGAGAGACGTTCCAGAAGTGGTGCAAGGCGCTCCGGAAGCTCGGCGCGAAAATCGAGATGCGCGAGCTGCGCGGCAGAGACTACGGCGCACCGACCATCCGCAAGCGCCTGTTCATCATAATGCGTTTCGATGGCCTCAAGATTGTATGGCCGAAGCCCACGCATGGTGCGCCGGATGATCCAGATGTGATCGCCGGCAGAAAGCAGGCTTGGCCGATTGTCGCCGATTGCATCGATTGGAGCATTCCGTGCCCGTCGATCTTCGATACGGCTGAAGAGATTTGGCAGAAATACGGCGTTCAGGCAAAACGACCGTTGGCGCCAGCTTCCCATACGCGGCTTGCGCGCGGACTGGACCGATTTGTCATCAGGGCAAAACGGGCCTTCTTGGTCAATGTAGTCGGCGGCGACTGCATCTCCCCATCGATCCAGCGGTTCAATACCGGCGCCGTTGGCGTCGAGATGTGCGATCAGATGCCGACCATCACCGCCAACAGCTTCATAAAGAAGCCAGGTGGCGCCGCCCCATTGGGCTTGCTGGCTCCTGTCCTCACCTATGCCCAGCAGGGCGGCTCAAATCGCCCGGTTGATGGGCAGGCTCATACCATCACGGCCAGCGAGAAGGATCAAAACTCGGTCATGTGCGCTTTCATGGCGCAGGCGAACAGCGACCGGCGCAGGATCGGCGGCGTCAATCCCGGCCGTTCCATGCTTGAGGCCTCCTCGACGATCACGCAGACGGGCAGTCATCAGCAGGTTGCCGCAGCCTATATCGCTCGGGACTTCGGCACTTCCATAGGCCACGCAGCCACGCAGCCGTCAGCGACTGTTATGCCGGATGGACAGGGCAAGAGCAGATTGGTGATGCCATATCTCCAGTCCTACTATGCGACAGGTGAAGGCTCGCGCGAGGACCAAGCAATGCGCGTGGCAACGGTGAAGGCCCGCCACGCTCATGTAGAGGCTGTGGTCGAAGTGCCGCCGTTCACGGAGGCGCAAGCGGCTCGGGCGCGGCAGGTTGCAGATTTCATGCGATCGCATGGCCTGTGGGATGATCGCGAGTTCGTCACAATCGAGGTTGAGGGGCACACCTTCGTCATCGTCGATATTGGTATGCGCATGCTTACCCCGCGCGAGCTGTTCAACGCGCAGGGCTTCCCTGCGGACTACAAGATTGATGGCTACTACGATGCCGCGCGGATCGGTCATAACGGCGGCCCGGCATGGGTGCCCTTCTCCAAGGCGGTGCAGATCTCCTGCGTAGGCAACAGCGTGTGCCCGCCCGTCGCAAAGGCGCTCGTAGCGGCCAATTGCAGCCATCTGGCGCGCACTGAGCGAAGGATGGCCGCATGAGTATTATGATCATGAGCCGTCTGTTCAAGATGAACCTGGGCGGCTGCAATCGAAAGCTTCTTGCTGTACGTCTCGCTGATTTCGCGGATGACGACGGGCGCGGCATTTATCCGGGCGTCGCGCGCCTTGCGGCGGAAACAGAGCTTTCCGAACGCACCATCCAGCGTATCCTTGCCGATTTCGTCAAGGAGGGCATTCTCGTCGTCGTCAGAGAGGCGACCGGAAGGCCCGGAATCGCCAACGCCTATGACTTCGATCTCGGCCGTCTCTTCGCCTACAAGCCGGTAGAGACGGGTGACAGCGTGTCACCCGTTGAGGATGGCAGAGGGGTGACAATCCAGCAGGAGACGGGTGACAACGGAGACAGAGACGGGTGTCACGGTGACACCCGAACCGTAATAGAACCACCATTAGAACCATCATCTGAGAGAGGGAGCGCGAGCGCGACCCCGGATGAAGATCCGAAGAGGATCGAGCGGAAGTTCAAGGCTTGGTTTCTGAAATGGCCGACCTGCCTCAACAGCAGCGAGAAGGCTGCGAGAGACGCTTTCATCGCCATGACGGCGGAAGAGCGTGCCGAATGCATAGACAAGACGCCGGCCTTCATTGCAGCGGTGAAGGCGACACGGCACCCGAAATTCACCTATGCCGCCGTTTATCTGAACGAACGAGCATGGAAGCGCATGGAAGACCCGAAAGACGAGATCGGGCCACCGACCACACACGCGCCCTTCAGCCAGCCATGGATGGCGCTGTTGCTTGCCGAAGTGTCGAAGCCGATGGCGACCGCTTGGCCTGCCATGACGGCGTTCCAGCGGCAGCAGGCAGCAAGCAGCCCGGAAGCGGCTCGCGCCGTCGATATGGAGCGCCGGACGAAATACGGATGGCCGAAAGCTTCCCGAATGGTCTCGGAACAGAAGCCTTTGCCGGTGCCCGCTCTTCTCGTCGGCCTATCGGAGCGATTTGTCGGTGTCGATCCCAAAAGCGATTTGGCGGCGCGTTGGCAGGCGATGGCAGAGCGCATGGGCTGGCCCTGGCCGACTTCTGGCTTCAACCGCCTGCAGGTGCCGGCAGGCCAGCCAGAGGATGCCATCGCGGAATTTCAGGAACGTTTGAACGAGGGTAAGGGCCATGATGATGCAGCATGACAAGTTCGATGGAACGCTAATCGCAGCAAGCTTCGGAGAGCGGTTCGAGGATCGTATGCGCCGAATCAAGGCTGATCTGCTGCATGCGGCAACGCTTCGTGCGCATGCTGATTCGCCCTGGTTCGCCGTCAGAGTGATGTCTGGACGCGAAATAGCTGTGAAGAACGCACTCGACGACGCTGGTGTCGAGGCGCTTGTGCCGATGCGCAAAGGTCCGGAATATCGCCGTAGAGGTCGCGTTATTCCCTCGAAAATGATCCCCGTCATGACCAGCTATGTGCTTGTTCGCTTCATGATCAGTGACGAGGCTTTCCTTGGTATTCAGGGTATCGAACATGTCATTGGCATTCTCGGAGGATGCATCAACCCGCGTCGAGTGCCGAATTCAGAGGTCAATAGATTCAAGGCGCTGGCTGACGACGGCTCCCTTGATTGGGAGCGTCAGACGGTTGTCTTCAAGATTGGCGAGACGGTGCGTGTCGCCTCTGGACCCTTCGCATCCTTATGCGGCAAGATCGTCTCATGCAGGGACGATGGCCGTGGTGATGCTGTTATCGAGATAGACATATTCGGACGCACGACGCCAACGCTCATGCCTCTTGCAATCCTCGAAAAGGTATGACTACAAATCGTTCCACGGATGATCCGATGATCCTGAAGTGAGCCCCTGAGAACGCCGTAACGGGCGGGAACGAAAGTTCCGGGGTCGGTACACCGGTCGGACCCCGCCTTGAACTGCTTCTCCTGAAGCATCGATTCAAGGCCAGTGCGCAAGCTATGACTTACAGATGGGCGGCCAGTTGGTCGCCTTTTTCATTTAATGGTTATGGGCAGGCTCTCATCTATCAAACCACGGCTGAAGGCTCTTGGATCGCGCATCGCTGCGCCATCGACCAGAGAGGAAGCGGAGGCGCTGCGCCATCGCGAGCGTGATCGCACACAGCCATGGCGTGCCTGGTATAAGACGGCTCGATGGCAGAAGCTGCGCATGAGCGTTCTGGTTCGTGATCTCTTCACGTGCCAGATGAAGGGATGCGGTCGCATCGAGGCTGATACCTCGCAGCTCGTGGCAGACCACAAGACACCGCACCATGGCGACGAGGCGTTGTTCTGGGATGAGAACAACCTTCATTGCCTCTGCAAGCCATGTCACGACAGCTTGAAGCAGAAGCAGGAACGTCAATCGTTTCGGAGTTGGTGAGATACGCCTGCGTCTCATCATGAACGCAAGCAGGCCACAGCAAGGAGAAGTCGCATGAGCGAACAGGTAACGATGCGCGCCAAGATGCGCGTGACAGAAGTCAATCGTTTTGAAGGCAGCGACCGGCTGAAGATGGTTGCCGTTGCCAAGAGCGGTTCCTACCCAGAGAGCGGTTACGACGAGGATAACACCTATGCGAAGTTCTCCCCGCAGGGCGAGCTGACCATAACGGTGGCGAACCCCGCACTCCTCGGCAAGATCGAACCCGGCAAGCGGTTCTACCTCGACTTCATCGAGGCCGACCCGGCAGCCCCGGCCTGACCCGACAGGGGGGGTGGGTCAAAAGTTCGAAAGCCCTTCCGGCCTAGACCCGCGCCCCATTCATTCGGAGAGTTTTTTCCCGTGTCAGACGAAAAATCCGAGCTGGTCCAAGAACGCGACATGTTCGGCGACCCGATCTTGCCTATCAAGGATCGTCGCGGCCGGCCATCGTTCGGAAAGAACAAGGAAAATCAAGAGCTTGTATCCCTTCTGCGCGCCGCTGGCTGGACCCAATCGCGTATCGCCAACTACATCGGCTGCGACGAGAAGACTTTGCGCAAGAATTTTTCCCGAGAGCTTGAACAGGGTCTCGATATCATCGAGGGCATGGCGCTCGAAGTGACGCTGAAGAAAATGAAGTCCGGCAATTCTGTCGCCATTTCTCGCGTCTTCGACATCATCGACAAGCAGGGCAAGCCGGCCGTGCCGATTGCCCCGAAGGCAGAGAAACAGGAGCGTCTCGGTAAGAAGGAGACCGCCAACCGCGAAGCGCAGACCGCGCATGAGGGAACGGAATGGGGTACGCTTCTTCAATAAAGGCGGAATGGCAGTTCTCTTGCCCTGATTGGATTGAGCGCCTGAAGTCTGGCCGCTCGCTTGTGCCTGCTCTTCCCCTAGACACGGAAGAGGGTGACAGGGCGGTGAAGATCTTCAACAAGCTACGCCTTCCCGACGTTCACGGTCAGCCGACCATGGAGGAAGGTGCAGGCGACTGGTTCCGCGATATCGTTCGGGCTGTCTTCGGTTCGATCGATGAAGACGGCGAGCGCCACGTCCGCAAGGTCTTTGGCCTGGTGCCGAAGAAGAATTCGAAGACGACCGGCGGCGCCGGCATCATGGTGACGGCGCTCCTCATGAACCGCCGACCGCGTGCCGAATTTCTTCTGGTCGGGCCGACGCAGGATGTTGCCGATACGGCATTCCAGCAGGCATCCGGTATGATCGAGGCGGATGAATATTTGTCCAAGCGATTCCAGTGCATCGAGCACCAGAAGACGATCAAGGATCGCCTCACTAAGGCGAAGCTGAAGATCAAGACCTTCGATATGAAGGTGATGACTGGCGTTAAACCGGTCGGCGTTCTGCTTGATGAGCTGCACGTCATGTCGGCTTATTCGTACGCCTCGCGTGTCCTGGGGCAGATCAGCGGCGGTCTCATTCCGAACCCGGAATCGTTCCTGATCATCATCACGACCCAGAGCGACGAGCCGCCGTCCGGGCCGTTCAAGGTCGAACTCGAATATGCCCGCAATGTTCGAGATGGCAAGATAACAGACGCTCGCACGCTTCCGGTCCTCTATGAGTTCCCAGAGGCAATGCAGCGCCATCCGGATCAGCCTTGGAGCGACCCGGCAAATTGGCCGATGGTTCTCCCGAACCTCAACCTGTCGATCACCATCGCCCGGTTAATGGAGGAGTGGAAGGAAGCATCGGAGAAGGGCGAGGAAGAGCGTCGGCGTTGGGCATCGCAGCATCTCAATGTCCAAATCGGGATGGCGATGCATGGCGACCGTTGGGGCGGCGTCGATTATTGGGAGGCGGCGGTCGATAAGGCAATCACCCTCGAATATCTCATCGAAAATTGCGATGTGATCGTTGCGGGCGGTGATGCCGGTGGCCTTGATGATCTTTGGGGCCTCGCGCTGATCGGCCGACACAAGGTGACGCGGCAATGGTTGCTCTGGATAAGAGCATGGTGCCATCCTTCGGTTTTGAAGGCTCGCAAGAATATTGCCGAACTGCTGAACGGCTTCGCCCGCGAGGGTGGTGATCTCGTCATTTGCGAGCGACCTACGCAGGATGCAGAAGAGGCCGCAGCCATAATAGCTCGCGTTCGCGACGCCGGTCTCTTGCCAGAGGATGGCGGTGTCGGCGTCGATGCGTGGGGCATTACCGCCCTCGTCGAGGAACTGGCAGTGCGGGAGATCGTCGATCCGCAGGTTCGCTCCGTTCCCCAAGGCGGCCGGCTTAGCTCCGCCGTCTTCGGTATCGAGCGCAAACTGATGGACGGGACGTTCAAACACTCCGGTTCTGACCTCATGGCTTGGTGCGTGAGCAATGTGAAACTTGAGCATCGTCCGACTCTGGTCCTCGTCGATAAGAAAGAGGCCTGGGCGAAGATCGATCCGTTCATGGCGATGCTAAACGCCGGCAAGCTCATGGAGCTTAACCCGGAGGCCTCCGGTGCTGGCGAGGCGGACTACTTCAAGCAATTCGCGGGGGCAGCGTGAACATTCTGCAGAAGATGGCGAATGCCGTTGTGCGCACCCTTTCGTTGCGCAGTCCAGACGGATGGTCGCGAACCGGCTCCGCGAGCGATGCGGGCGAGAGCGTCAACGATGCCAACGTCATGACGATTTCATCGGTGTGGGCCTGCGTAAACCTGATCTCCGGCACGATTTCGTCCTTGCCGCTTATGGTTTACCGCATCGACGGCTCGGGAAACAGGATCGTTGCGAAGGATCACCCGCTCTATCGCATTCTGCACGATAGCCCGAACTATGATCAGACGGCGGTCGATTTCTGGGATTTCGTCGCGGCATCGATCGAGCTTCGCGGCAATGCCTATGCCCAGATCCTGCGATCGACAACTGCCATCATCGGGCTTGTTCCGGTCAACCCGGCATGCATGAACGTGCGGCGCTTGTCGGATGGGTCGATCCAATATTCTTGGACCGATAACGGAAAATCATACATCGAGTCGGATCGCGGTGTTCTTCATATCCGCGGTTTCGGCGGAGACCCTCTTGGCGGCATGTCCACCCTGCATTTTGGCCGGCATGCCTTTGGACTTGCGAGGACGATCGACAAGACGGCCGGAAAGATGTTCGCGAACGGGATGCGGCCGGGCGTCACGCTGACGTTCGAGAAGTGGCTCACTGACCAGCAGCGGAAGGACATCGACGGCAAGCTCGAAGAGAAGTTCGTCGGCGCGGTCAATGCCGGCAAGCCATTCGTTCTTGAGGGAGGCCAGAAGCTTCAGGTTATCGATATGAAACCGGAAGACGCTCAGATGCTCCAGTCACGCGCGTTTTCGGTTCAGGAGATTTGCCGCTTCTTCGGCGTCCCTCCGTTCATGATCGGTCACACGGAGAAGGTGACTAGCTTCGGCTCCGGCCTTTCGGAACAGGTCTTGGGATTTCAGAAGTTCACTCTTCGTCGTCGCTTGAAGCGCATTGAGCAAGCGCTCGAAAAGCAGCTGCTGACGCCAGTGGAGCGCGCAGCAGGAACCACGATCGAATTCAACCTTGATGGACTGTTGCGCGGCGACAGCTCGGCGCGCGCGACATTCTATCAAACGATGACGCAGATCGGCGCGATGACGATCAACGAAGTCCGCGCCCTTGAAAACATGCCGGCCGTTCCGGGCGGCGATGTCCCGCGCATGCAGATGCAGAATGTTCCCATCAACGAAAGTGGGAATCTTCCCAATGTCCCGAACAATTGAATTCGCGGAGTGCGACATGACCCACAATTATGATTTCGTGCTCGATACCAAGAGTGTCGGTGATGCAGGCGAATTCGAGGGCTATGCCTCCACCTTCGGGAACGTCGATCAGGGCGGCGATGTCGTCGAGCCTGGCGCCTTCATCGAAAGCATCGTGAAGGCCAAATCGGACAAGCGCACCATTCCCATGCTCTGGCAGCATGATCAGCGGGAGCCAATCGGATTTTGGAAAGATATTTCCGAAGACGCGAAAGGCCTTTACGTCAAGGGACAGTTGCTCGTCGATCACGACCCGCTTGCCAAGCGAGCCCACGGTTTGCTGAAGGCGAAGGCGATCGGCGGAATGTCCATCGGCTATCGCATTCCTCCTGGCGGAATTGTCGAGGATGAGAAGCGGCGCGGTGTCAGCCGCCTCAAGACTGTCGACCTTCGTGAGATTTCGCTCGTCACGATGCCAATGAATGTCGAGGCTCGCGTTACCTCGGTAAAATCCATTCTGGACGCCGGCAAGATGCCGACCGTCCGTGAGTTCGAAGACTTCCTGCGGGATGCAGGCGGTTTCTCGAAAGCCCTTGCAACGGCGATTGCCAGCAAGGCCGCACCGCATCTTCGGGGGGAGCCCGAGGCGCCGGTTAGCGAGGCTACCACCTTCCTGCAGGCTCTCCTGCGCTAATCCAACATTGGAGACTACCATGAAAATGAAGATGCGTTTCTACGCGTCGGCCTTTGCTGTGCTCGGCGCAATGAGTGCGAATGAACGTGCGGCAGGCCGCTATTTGCGTGATGCCGGAGGCCACGACACCAAATCGGCGAAGGAACTTGCCGAAGAGGTCAAGACTCTGTTCCAGAAGTCCATGGACGAGACCAAGGAACTTGCCGAGAAGGCGCTTGGTGAAGCCAAGAAGAGCGGAGAACTCTCGGCGGGTCTGAAGGAAAAGGCCGACGAAGCACTGCTCAAGATGAATGGCCTCATGGAGCAGGTTGCCGAGTTCGAGCAGAAGCTCGCCCGCAATCGCGGCAATGATGCCGACGCGGAAAAGAGCCTCGGCCAGCAGTTCGTAGAGGATGCCAAGGTCAAGGAATTCCTCGGTCAGGGCACGCCGCGCGGCCGGATCGACATGCAGGTCAAGGCGATCATCACGACCGCCACGACCGATACCGCGGGCGCCATCGGAGCGGCCATTCCTCCGACCCGTCTTCCCGGCATCGTCGCACCGCCCGAGCGCCGCATGACGGTTCGTGACCTGATCACGCCTGGCCGGATGGATGGTGGCGTCCTCGAATATGTTCAGGAAACCGGCTTCACCAATGGTGCCGGCATGGTCGCGGAAGGGGCAGCGAAACCGCAGTCCGATATCAAGTTCGCGCTGAAGAATACCTCGGCCAAGGTCATCGCCCATCACTTCAAGGCCTCTCGCCAGGCCCTGGAGGATTTCGCGCAGCTGGCCTCCTATATCGACGGGCGTGGTCGATACGGGCTCGCGTTCAAGGAGGAGACCCAGCTCCTCAACGGCGACGGCACCGGCCAGAACCTGCTTGGCATCGTGCCTCAGGCGACCGCCTATGCTGCGCCGATCGCGCTTACCGATCCGACCAGCATCGACATCATTCGCCTTGCGATGCTGCAGGCTGTCCTTGCGGAATACCCGGCGACCGGCCATGTCATGAATCCGATCGATTGGGCTTGGGTCGAGACCCTGAAGGATACGACCGGTCGCTACATCATCGGCAATCCGCAGGGCAATATTGCGCCGACGCTCTGGGGCCTGCCCGTCGTGCAGACCCAGGCGATGGCCGTCGATAAGTTCCTGACCGGCGCCTTCAAGCTCGGTGCACAGGTTTTCGACCGCTGGATGGCGCGTGTCGAAATCGCCACCGAGAACGAGGACGACTTCATCAAGAACCTGATCACCATGCTGATCGAAGAGCGTCTTGCTCTGGCCGTCTACCGTCCGGAAGCCTTCATCTACGGCGACTTTGGCCGCGTGGCCTGATTTTCGGCTCATCACAGCGGGCGGCGCGATCCGCCCGCTTCATGAACCGAAGGAGAGTAGCATGAGCAAAATCTTGAAATATGACGTTCTCCGCGAACATGAAGGCGATCGCTTCTACAAGCGCGGTGAAACTCGCGAACTCGCCGAAAACGATGCGCAGCATCTTGTTGGTCTCGGCGTGCTGGCATTGCCAGGATCGGCACGGAAGCAGCCGACCGCGTCGGATGCTAAGACCAAGGCTGACATTGAAGCCGAGTTCAATCTATTCGTCGATACGGCCAATCAGACGCGGCAGGCGATTTCGACTGAGCTGAACAAGGCCAGGGAAGCTGCAGACGCCAAGCTTAGCGAGATTGGCGTCGAGCTTGCCGCTGCCCGCAATAATGCTGACGCGACACTCGCTTCCATCGCGTCCGAACTCACTGCGGCTCGCAAGGATGCCGATGTCAAGATCGGCGAGATTGCTGCCGAGATCGAGAAAGCGAAATCGGAAGCCTCGAGGAAAACCAAACCGGAAGAGCAGCCTTCGAATAAGGCAGAGCAGACGCCCGAGAAGAACAAGTAGGATCGTCCAGTGCGCGTCGTCGTCATAGAAGCTCCGACCGAAATCATAACCCTCGATGAAGCCAAGCGGTTCCTTCTGGTCGACCAGGCCGTCACGGAAGACGACGATCTTATCAGGTCGTTCATTCTGGCCGCCACGCAGTGGCTCGATGGGCCCGCTGGATGGCTAGGGCGTGCGCTTGGGGTTCAGGTGCTCGAATGGCAGCGGTGCGATTGGCCGAGTAATCGAGAGCTTCTGCCATTTCCGCCGGAAATCGAAATTCTCTCGATCAAATACGTAGACCCGGATGGCGTGGAACAGACATGGCCGTTTCCGGCGCCACTCTATTTCGACGACCTTCCGGCAGTTCGCGGGCATGAGGGTGATGTGAAGATTCGTTACCGCGCAGGGTACGGCAAGCAGAACCCTGACGACCCTACTAACTGGGTCAATGCCGTCCCAGAGCCGATCCGTATCGCGATAAAGATGCTCGTTGCCCAATGGTACAATGTGCGCGAGCCGACCGTCGTATCAGGCCAGCAACCGCTCTCGATGCCATTCGCAGTTGAGGCGCTTCTTTCGACATATCGAGTTTGGTGATTGATGGCTCCTATCCGTTCAGCAGGTGACCTTTTCTTTCACGTCGCCTTCGACAAACGCGCCGACGCCGACGATGGCGCCGGGAACACAGTTGGCGAGTGGCAAGAAAAATTGCAGTGCCGCGCCGGCTTCACCCATCTGCGCGGCGGCGAAAGCGTCATGGCTGCCCGGCTCGAAGGTCAGCATACGCAGGTCATCTTTGTGCGCAGATCGACCTTGACGAGGGGCATAACGACGGATTGGCGCGTTCGCGATCTGAGGAACGGCGATACATTCAACATCCGCGATATCACGCCGTCTGATGATCGGCTTTGGCTGGATTTTCTGTGCCAGAAGGGAGTTGCGGACGGATGACGGTCACTGGTTTAGATCGTCTCCGTTACAAGCTGACGAAGAAAATTCCGGATGCCATGCGCGCCGCCGTGCAGGCCGCCATGGAACAGAGCGCGGAAGAAGCGGTAGCGGCTATGAAAAGTCTCGTGCCCATCGAATCCGGGGATCTGCGAGATAGCATCGGCTGGACATGGGGCGATCCTCCCAAGGGGGCGATCATCGTCGCCAGGAGCAGGACAAAGAGCAAAACCGGTCTGCGTATCACGATCTACGCGGGCAATGACAAAGCCTATTATGCGAGATGGGTTGAGTTCGGAACGGCGCCGCATGTGAACGGCGGCAAATATGCCGGATCTATGAACCCCGGAGCGCGCGCCCATCCATTCTTCTATCCCGGATGGCGTCTTGTTCGGCGCCGTGTCAAGGGGCGCGTAACCCGGTCAGTTAAAAAGGCGGTCAGGGACTCTTCGAAATGAGTGCGCAGGTCGACTATCACAAGGCACTTTATGCTCTGATGACCGGAAACACCGCCCTTATGTCGTTGGTCGACGGTGTTCATGATCGCGTTCCGGAAAAGCCGTTCAAGACGAAGAATGCCTATATCAGCTTCGGCTCTGCGGTCGTTGTCGATGATGGTGCTGACTGCATTGTCAGCGATATCCATACCCGGCAGATCGACATCTGGTCCCGCAAGGTCGGCTCGATCGAATGCGCTCACATCGTCGACGTGGTTAAAAAGGCCGTTCATGACAAGGATGTCACGCTGGAGGATGGTCAGATAGTTCATACGCTCGTCGACCTTTCGCGCGTCATCGAGGATGCCGATGGCCTGACCTGGCATGGCATCGTGCAGGTAACGGCGTCCATCGAGGATATCAGCTGATGGCATGGATGATCGTGCATAAGGGCGGCACGTATCGTCGACCGCAGTCAAAATACTCTTTCACCTTCACCCCCTCGCCACAGCCGCAGCAGTGGCCGCGCGATGTAGTCGAGTACGCGGTGAATACTGGCCGTGCTGAACGCACGGTGTCACCCCGCCGCAGCCGTCAAACCACCTGATCGCAACCGGGCCACTCGCCCATTTAACCGCTGGCATTTGCCGGCGCGATTTTCCATGGAGAAAGCCAATGGCAAGAGCAGTTACCGAGAATTTCGCGGAAATGGTGCTGGAGGTTGAAACGGAAGTAGCCGGCACTTTCGCGAGGATTTGCGGCCTTACGTCCCGCAACGTCAATCGTGCATCGAACATGAGCACGAGCGAAGTTCCGGACTGCGACGACGAGGCGCTGCCCGCCGTCGTGGAGCGGGCCGTCCAATCGCAGGAAGTCACGATAGCCGCGACGGGCGTGTGGGCGAAGCAATCGCACGGCATGATGATGGACTGGTGGTATAGCGGAGCAACCAAGAATATCCGCATCGGCCACCTGAAAGCTGATGTCGGCGAGACGCAGTACGAGACCGGCCCGGCCTATCTGGTCAACCTCAACAATGCGGCCGAACGCGGTCAGAAGGTTACGGCCGAGATCGACATCCAGTTCGACGGCCTGCCGACCCGCACGGCTGCGGTGGCCGGTCCCTGATGCGCGGCGTCGATCTTACATGGGCGGGTGGCGAGCACACATTCCTGCTCGGTCTCGACCTGCTTCGCGCTCTTGAGGTGAAGTGTGACGCCGGCCCGATGCACATCCTGCAGCGCCTCTCATCCGGTCAATGGTACGTGGACGACATCATAGAGACCATTCGGCTCGGTCTCGAAGGCGGCGGCCTGCCGAAGGATGCCGCCCGCAACCTGGTGAAGCGCTACATCGGCCATGACGAGCCGCTGACCGCCTTCGTGCTCCTGGCGAGAACGATCCTGATGGCGGCGCTCTACGGTGCTGAGGACGACCCGCCGGGGGAGTTGAAAGCGGGGGAGAGCCAGAGTCCGACCCGCTCCCTCGCGGAAAATGGCGATGGTCCCGCTTCTACAAGTGGGGGGGAGTGATCGGCCGCGACATCGGCTCGATGACACTGTGGGAGTTTTCCTGCGCGGTTGAGGGCTACCGCCTCGCCAATCGCACCAAAGACGATCCTCCACCCGGCATGGACGACGATCGACTTGCTGAACTTGGCATCGACGGCTTCTAGCTGCCGATCCGCGATCTATTGGCCGCATGAGGTCTCGCAGTGGCAACCGATATCGAACAGCTTATAGTCTCGCTTGAGGCGCGTACGAAGACTTTCGAAAACGCGCTCAATCGATCGAATTCTCTGGCTGCCCGAAATGCCAAGGCTATCGAAAGCCGCTTTGCCGCCTTGAACAAGAATGTATCGGGACAGCTCGACGGCCTTGCGTCCATCGGCGTGAAGGCTTTCGCCTTGATCGGCGGCGCGGCCGGCGGGAAAGAGTTGATCGATTCATCCATCAAGATCAGCAATGCGCTGAAGGTGACAGGGCTTTCCGGCCAGCAGCTGACCGATGTCTATGACAAGCTCTTCGCATCGGCGCAGCAAAACAACACGCCTCTGGAAACGCTCGTCACGCTCTACAGCCGCGCGTCGATGGCGTCGAAGGAATTGCATGCCAGTCAATCCGACCTGCTGAATTTCTCCGACAAGGTGGCGCTTGCGTTGCGTGTGCAGGGCTCGTCGGCGGAAGAATCGGCGGGCGCATTGCTGCAGCTCAGCCAGGCGCTCGGAAATGGGACCGTTCAGGCCGAAGAATATAATTCCCTGCTTGATGGTGGCCGCTCGATCCTGCAGGCGACTGCGGCGGGTTTGAAGGAGGCTGGTGGCTCCGTCTCGGAGCTGACCAAGCTCGTGAAATCAGGCAAGGTATCGTCGGAAGCCTTCTTCCGCGCCTTCCTCGCCGGAGCGCCTGTCCTTGCGCAGCAGGTCGCCAGCTCCGAAACCACGATATCGGGCAGCTTCGTGCGCCTGCAGAATGTCCTTGTCGATGCGGCCGGAAAGTTCAATAAATCCGGAGAGGCGTCGAAAACCTTTGCGTCGTTTGTCGACGAGGCGGCCGCCACGATCAACGCCATTAACTTCGATGCGCTGTTCGGCCAGATAGACAAGCTTTACAATAAGTGGGTCAGCCTTCAGAACGCCATCGGCAACAGCGGTCAGAACTTCGGCGAAGCGACCGGCCTGAACAATGTCGGCAAATGGATCGCTGGAGCTCTCAATGGCGATCAGACAGCCGTCGATCCAGGAACTGGCAAGCTGTTCTATTCGACCAAGGCTGTCGCCGATCGCATCAATGATGCGTTCAGTAATGCCAACCAATCGCAGGACAATGCCGCGCTGACGGCAGACGCCATTCGCGCCAGCCTGACCGGGAAAACCGCCGTTACTGCCAACAAGGCCGGTCCGCGACTGCCTGCCGATCCGAATGCCGGCAAGAAGGAAGACAAGATCAAGCCGGTCACCCTGGCAGACTACCCGGTTACCGGACAGAAGAAGGGTGGAGGCGGCGGCGGCTCAAGCGAAGATGAGTACCAGCGCGAGTCGCGGAAAATTCAGGAGCATACCGATCTCCTGAAGGCGCAAACGGACGCGCAGGCCAAGCTCAATCCACTGGTGAAGGATTTTGGCTATGCGAACGATTTCGCCAAGACGAAGCAGGAGCTTTTGACGTCGGCGAAACAGGCGGACATCAAGATCACGCCGCAGGTCGAGGCTGATATCGAGAAGTTGGCTTCAGGCTACGCGACCGCATCAGCGGAAGCCGACAAGCTTGCGGCTACGCAGGACAAGGTGCGCGAGCGCGCCGAGTTTCTAGAAAATGCAGCCTATGACGCGTTTTCGTCGCTGATCCCGCAGATCAAGACCGGCAATGATGCGCTCGACAAGTTCCTGAACACGCTGATCGAGGCCGTTGCCCAATCAGCGCTGCTCGGCAAGGGTCCGTTCGCCAGCGCAACAGCGAGCGGTGGTTTGCTCTCCTTCGTCCCGAAGCTCTTCGGGTTCGCGAATGGCGGCATCGCCGCTCACGGAAAGCCATTACCGCACTTCGCTGGCGGTGGCGTCTCCCGGTCGGCATCCATATTCGGGGAGGCCGGACCGGAGGCTGCCGTTCCTCTGCCCGATGGCCGGAGAATTCCCGTCGATCTTCGCATGCCGGAGAGAACTGGTTCGAGTGGCCGCACCTATGCGCCTGTCTACCATATCGATGCCAGAGGGGCGGACCAGGCGGCCGTCGATCGATTGCAGCGCGGTCTTGACCAACGCGACCTCACCGAAAGCAAGCGCGTTGCCGCCTATAACAGAACATCTCAAGTCAGAAAGGTGCGTCCCTGATGGCGCGTTTGCTCGACTGGCCGCTTGGCCTCCGCTGGAACAGCTGGAGGCCGCTCTCAGGGCCGCAATCGATCGGAGCCGGCGCAAACACATCGATCGGCGATGTCACGCAATCGATTGCCTCACCCTTCGGTGCTCGACATCTGCAGTTCTCGTTCCCGCCCATGCGGGGCGCTCTGGTGCGTCGGGCGCGCGGTCTCGTAACCGCGTTGCATATGGGCGCAAATGCTGTGCGCGTGCGGCCTGGTGATTGGGATGGCATGTCGATGGCGGAAGCCGGCATGACGATCAGCGCGCAGCAAAAGCAGGACGGTATTCCATGGTCAAATGGGATGGCGTGGTCGAACGACCAAAACTGGCGGCCGACGAAGCCGAATGTTGCGATCACCGTAGATGCAGCCAAGGACGCCACCATTATTACGCTTTCGGGCCAGTTTTGGGGCCATAGGCTAGGGATGGGTGATTATTTCGGCTTCTTCCCGTTTCACTTCGGGCTCTACGAGGTGACGGAAGTTATGGAGCCGGGCACCTATCGCATCTGGCCGCCGCTGCGCAAGGCGGTCAAGGCAGGTGACTTTGCGACCCTCTATCCCGTTCTGGCAATGCGCCTGCTGTCGAACAACCTGCCTGACGCGAACAGAAGCGCCGCCTTTCTTGAGGGGCTGACGATCTCGTTGTTCGAGGTGTTCGATTATGACGTTCGGGATTATTTTACGGATTAAATATGCCAAGCCTGTTCTTGCCGTCCGATCGAGAGTTTTTACGGCGCCCACACATCGCGCGCGCGTGGTTCATGGATATCGACCTGCCTGGCGGCCATTGGTACGTACATAATGGCGCGGGACGTGTGACGATCGGGGGTACCGAATGGAGAGGTTTGTCCGATCCTCTCGGAAGGCAATTTATATCTATTTCGGCGGTGGAAGACCCGCGCTTCGGGCAGGCCGCGAAATTAGATGTCGTCCTTGCCGGTATTAACCTCGAATTCCTTCGGCAGGTTAAAGATAACGCGCGGCTCATCGAAG
The DNA here is from genome assembly GCF_030182565.1 of Rhizobium centroccidentale. NCBI lineage: Bacteria > Pseudomonadati > Pseudomonadota > Alphaproteobacteria > Hyphomicrobiales > Rhizobiaceae > Rhizobium > Rhizobium centroccidentale. The sequence goes on from NZ_JAQJCG010000014.1 coordinate 62,158, forward strand.
GACGTCGGGTCGATGTTTATTGGGCTGCATTTGATCAGGAAACGCAGGAGATCTGGAGCGGGGGGCTGAAGAAGCTCTTCCCTGGCTATTTGTCTGCGCCGTCAATTCATTGGGCCGGGCGAGGTGTCCGCGTAGTGCCGATCACGATCGAGAGCCTTTGGCAAAGCCAGAACTTTCCCTTCGGCGGTCGATGGACACCAGCCGATCAACGTCGGCGATACCCAGGAGACAAGGGCCTCGATTACGTCGGCGTGACGGTGCAGGAAATAATCAAAGCATGACGAACATCGAAACGGCTCTGCGCGCTTACGTTGAGGCAGCTGAAAAGCAGCCTGTGGTTTGGGGTGAGAGCGATTGTTCCGCATGGGCTGCCAGATGGGTCAGCTCGTTCCATGGCCGCAAGCTCATTGCTCCGCATTGGCGCTCATCGGTGGAGGCTCGCCAACTGGTGGCAGATGCCGGCTCGCTTGCTGCGCTCTGGACCAAAGTACTTTCGGAATATGGCCTGCAGCTGCGCTATGGCGCACCGCAGGCGGGCGATGTCGGAATTCTTGAAACCCGCGTTTCTGGCCAGGTTGGAGTGATCTTCATCCATGATGCGCTCGTGGTGTGGCGCGGTGAGCCGGTGGGTGCCCGTTTCCTCCGTCCACATCCGCAGGCAATCGTCAAGGTTTGGGCACTCATATGAAAATGAATAGATTGCTCTTTTGGAGCGCGGTCTCGTATGCGGCACTGACTGCTCGGGCCTACGCCGATCCCATTTCATTGTCTCTTGGAGGGTCTATTTTCAGTGCCCTCTACGCTGCCGGCGTCCCAGGCGCGATAGCGAATTTTATCGCTGTAAATGGCCTCGCCGTCGCCGCGACCGGTGCAGCTGTAGCGGCGAGCATCTTCGCGCGCCCACAAGGCGGCGCCGTTAACCCGCAAGAGGCAAAATCGAACTTCGAAACCGGCAGCAGTTCGGTCATGGAGGGTATAGGGCGAGTTCGTGTAGGTGGCTTGAAGGCGTTCGGCAACACTGACGGTTCGACACGTGCTCGTCTGGTTTGTCGTCTGCAGGGGCCGATCGATGCCGTCGAGACGCGCTATGTTGGCGGGCGCGAAGTCACGGTGGAAATCAACGGCGATATATCGTCACCGCCGTGGGCAAGGAGCGGCGGATCTTGGGCTAAGTGGCTGGATAAGCGTGGTGACGGGACTGAGACGGCATGGTCGGAACTGATCAGCCTCTTTCCGACACTCTGGACGACCGATCATAAGGTTCGCGGAATCGCGCAGAGTGTCTTGCTGTGGTTCAATCCTGGTTTGGAAAAGCCGAAATATTTGAGCCTGTATCAGACGGGTGTTCCTGAGACGGAAGAGGTAGTGCGCGCCTCGCTGATGTTTGACCCGCGCGACGGTACTCAGTCGGGCGTCGATCGCTCGACGTGGAAGTGGAGCGATAACGGCATTCTTGCCTGTGCGCATGTGCTTCGCCGCGACCCGGCATTCACCTTTGAGCACTTCGACTGGTCTCTGATCTCCGCGGAGGCCAATCGGGCTGATGCTATGGTGGCAACCCTGACCGGTATGGAAAAGCGGGCGCGCGCCTGGGGCATCTGGTCGTGGGAAAGCGGCCGTGCCGAAACCATGCAGCAGCTGCTCGACTCCATCGGGACTGAAATCCGGCTCACGGATGAAGGCAAGATATGGTTTCAGCTGATCGATGATGCATTCGCATCCGAAATCGATTTCACCCCTGCCGATGGATATGACATTCTCTGGCGCTCGGGTCCGGAAGCGGTGGAGCGGCCTAATATTGCGCGCGTCAAATACTATTCCCCGGAGCGCAACTACGATCTGACGGAGCTGGCGCTCTCTTCCTACAATGACGACGATACGGTGATCACTGGCGTCGCCTGGGCCTATGTGCAGGAAGAGGTGGACCGTTACGGCCCGAAATACCTCGATATCGAACTGCCCTTCTGCCCATCCGCATCGCAGGCCCAGCGTATTGCCCGCAGAAAGTTCGCGCTTGCTCGAGGCGATACGGGCTCCATCACCACGAACATGGTAGGGCTTTCCGCGTGGGGGCTGCTGTACGGAACGGTGCAGCTTCCGGACCTCGGCGACGTGCTGAACACGCGCTTCGAGCCACCTCGCTGCGACGACGATAACGGGTCTGTGGAAATTCCCTTCACCGTATGGCCCGCGTTGCCGCCATGGAACCCAGCGACAGATGAGGCGCCGGCTCCTGATCCCATACCGGAGCTTGGATATGAAACCGGAATGATCACGCCCAATCCGCCGACAGGTGCGCTTCAGATCACCTATCCTGATGGCGGCAAGGAACTGCGGGTGTCCTTCTCCCTACCGGCGCAGGATTTCGATACGGTCGAGACGGTGTTTCGCACCTATACGGGCGCGCTGCCCAACGCATGGCAGGGCATGGCGGAATATCCCGCACCGCCAGCCACGAACCTTGCCTATGCGGGCGGTGATTATGCTGGCAGCACAATCGACACCCGCCTGCGCGTCTTCGACGATGACGACGGCACCTACTTTTCCGATCCTCTGCATACTGTGGTCGGCACGGATAACACCGCCTGCGCGCAGCCGACAGTGATAAGCGTCGATATCGAACCGGGAATATCCGGATCCGGCGCACAGCCGGCGACGATCGACATCACACTGACCGCCTCGGAGGTCAGAGCGGCGGCCATCCGGCTCCAACGCAATACTGGCGCTGGTTTCGCCACGATTTTGCAGACCAACATCCGGCCCGGACAGCAGGTTTCTTTCTCGGACAGCTCGGGCGCCTCCGGCGCATGGCGCTTCCAAACCATCACCAGCGACGGCACGGCCGGCGTGGCGAAAGACTACGATATAGTCATCAACCATAGCGGCAGCTGAGCGCTCTACTTCCTAGAAATCGGGGCAATTGCGATGGCGGTTTACACCAAAACGGCAAACGATGTTTTTTCGCCTGTAAGTGCGGATGGCAGTGCGAGAAGCGTTCTCAATCAGGATGCGCAGGTTTGGGGCGAAGAGGTGCAGACTTCCATAGTAGGCGCTTCTGTCGGCATGATCCGCGCGACGTCCGTTGCGGGTCTTGGCTCAGGCACGAGAGTTGGCCAGCCAGGGCAGGTAACGCAGGACCCCGGCAGCGGAGAGTATTATTGGAGCGGATCCGCATGGGTCCGCACTGGCGATATCATTGACCCGGCCGCCTTGCAGGCCAGAATTGATGACACTCGGACGGACTTACAAGCCGGAATCGATGGCGTTCAAAACGAAGTCTCCAATCACTCCGCCCTTGAGAACCTGATCTACAACGGCAATCTGTTCGACAATGCCCGCGGGGTGCGACTCTATTCTCCCGACATCGGGAAATTTGCAAGCTATAGCGCCCGGATCGGAATGCCGTCAAACGTGGACATGGAGAGATTCGACTGCCGTTACGGCATCGCAATTCCTGCTTCGCTTGGCGGATCCGGCAACTTGATCGTCCAAGACGTGCTTTTGCAGGGCGGATTCGTATTGTTGTCGATGTTGGTGAAGTCCAGCAACTCTGGCTGGTCCTTCGGGAATAGTAATGGGTTGCAATGCTACGTTCGCTACTCTGATGGCACGAGTGCGCAGATCAGCACTGGATCGGGAACGCTGCAGTTCGAAATTGTCGGCAGCATCCGGCGTTACTACGGGACGATCGCGCTTGATCCGTCGAAGACGGCCGTTAGGATCGATATGGGCCTTAACGATGCCGGTGCACGGACAGCCGATATCTTCATATCAGGCTTCTGGGCGTCGTGGGCGAACGTGGCTCCCTCGATCGACCAAACAGCCTATCCGAACTGGCGGGGCTGCACTGCGCGGGGAGATATTTCGCCGACCGTCGACGAGCACTCCTATCGGCTGCGCCGTGCGCAGTTCACGGCCCTTTATGACGCGATCTCGGATCCGCTCCAGAGCGTTGTTCTAGCGTTGCTTGGTGACAGCCTGACATGGGGTCTCTCTGCGACGGGCAACGGCACTTCGACGCCTCGTGGACATGCTCTGACGGATCCTCGCGATGTACTCACCAGCCTTAGCTGGGCCAATAAACTTGGCGCATGGCTCGGGTACCGCATGTGCTCTGGTCAGAGCCTCTCCAATCCATCCCCGGGTGTTCGCGAATATCGGCAAAGCCAGCTGATTGATGTCGTCATGAACCCTAAGGTGAAGATGATATCGAGCATTGGTTTGGAAATTGGCAAGAGCAGCAATGCGGCGACTGGCGGAAAGTTGCGTAAGTACGTGTCGGTTTTCCAGAATTACGAGCTGACCTTCGACTTCGTTGGCGATCAGATGACCCTCTGGTTTTCGAAGCTGAATACGGATGCCGGCGCGAGCTTCGATGTCTATTTGGATGACGTCTTGGTTGGCGACGACATCAGTCACTACGCATCGCCCGCCGCTTTCAGTGGTAGCTACGTAATCAATACGACGCTCGGCCATCATGCGGTGCGTGTTCGAAACAACAGCGCCACGCAAAATCTCCGCATCGAGGCCATTGAACACAATCGTCTCTGCCGCGTGATCAATAATGGGATCATCGGGACAAATTCGACGGAATGGCTTCCGACAGGCAGCCTCCTTACGGGTGGCCTGCCGGCGACGGCAACCCATGCCATCCTGATGATCGGCACGAACGATCGATCCGATTCCAGCAATGCCCCGACTGACGCGGTAAAAATTACGGACAACTTGTCGACTATCGCCGATTGGATTGCGACCAATCGCGCAGCGACGGCGTTTTGCCTAATGACGCCTCCGAAGGCGATCGGGCCTTCGGAGGAGGGAGGCGGCACAGTGCCGGACTATTTCTTCACTGCCGCAGAAGCGGCCCAGGCAGTAATTATAGCGGCGGCACGAAAGGAGCTGCCATGCATTGATGTCTATGCCCATACGAACATGCTTGACTGCGACGGCATCGTCTATCTGGAACCCACTGGATTGCACTTCAACGACACGGGAAGCAGCGAGGTTTACCGCCATATTATTAAGCATCTGAGTTGAAGAAAAGGCGGCCGAACGAAAACGGCTGCCGCATTCTAACGGTCTGAGGCCAGTATCATGAACCGCTGTCGGCTAAATCGGAGGGCAGATCAACTCCTTCATGAGCGGCTCGCCTCACAATCATCATCCTCACCAGGTGGATGAGATCCGAAATCTTCTCGGGATCGCTCTTGCCTGACAAAGCGTCAAGGAGCCTTATCGCTTCAATGCAAAACTCCTCTTCTCCAATAAAGAGAGGGTCTCCGCTACGCTTCGCCTCCACAGCTTGGCGATGCATTTCGATATTTGCCTGGGTAGTGTCTTCATATGATGCGACTTTGGCCTGCGGGTCAGGATGAGCAAAATAGAAATGGTTACTACATGAAATGCCGCTACTTTTCACAACTTCGCGTAACCGCTCATCGATCACTATGCCCTCTTCCTTGAAAGAGCGAATATAATCGGCAAACGGTCGTGATACGACATGTTGGCCCGTCGTGGTTCGCTCTCCTGGGAAAATGTCGGCAAAGACCAGCGTGCCGCCCGGCTTTAGCCTAGCGATCGCTGCAGAGAGGAACGAACGCCAGAGGGTATCGTCTACGAAGTGAACAAACACATACAGGACCGTCACGACATCGAATTTTTCCTGTAAGTCGAGTTCGGAAAGGTTTCCTTTAATGAAGCGTGCGCTTGGATGGGCTTTCTCGGCTGCTTCGATTGCAACAGGAGAAATATCTACCCCCGTGTATTCGAATCCGCTGTCCAGAAAGCAGCTTGTCACTCGGCCATAGCCGCAACCTAGATCCAGAACCGACTTAGCGCCACTGTGCGCCAGAGATTTGGCAATTTGAGAAACAACGATTTTGAGTTCCCGCTCACCCTCCTCGTTTTTCTCGCGCGATGCCGCCAGCGTGCCAACGGACCGAGGGTCATTTTTTAGGTCTTCGTGTCTCTTGATCCAGTATCCAGCTTGGTCGAAATTTTCCGACATACAAATGTCTCCGATGTTCAATGAGGTATTCTAGAAAAGGCATAATCCTTGGTTCGTACCAAGTTGCAGCCTCATCTTCAATCACCTCTCCTTCCACCATACATTCAGCGTCGCTTCAGTTTAAAATGCGACTGTCGGCGAATGCATGCGTTAAACCTTTCAGAGATGGAAGAAGCCCCATGACATCTGTCGAACGCAAGAAACTTGCCCGACGCATCATGACTACATTGCTGCCAATCTTTGGGGTCTTGACCATGTTCGGCTTCGTCGCTCTCGCTGCGTTCCGATAGCCTTTTTCTCCACGACGCCGTTTCAATCCAGTTCGACGATCCTCGAACAAAAGACCAGCTGTAGTCCTGACTTCACGTCACAGGACTACAGCTAGAGAGGCATGCGCGCCCTGCGCAATCTGATAATTCAGGTCAAGCAGGCTTGATCACCACTAGGACAAAAACCCAGCGAAACCGAAACTCATCCCGAATGCGGGGTCGGGTGCTTCGGCGCATCTCAAAAATCCCCTTCAACCCTATCCATGGAGCAAGCCTATGGACGATTTCGCACGCTCTCTCGCAAAGGTTCTTATCAGCGAGGGCGGTTTCACCAACAATCCAAACGATCCGGGCGGCGCCACAAACAAGGGCATTACGCAGCGCGTCTACAACGAGTATCGAACTGCGAAAGATCTCCCTACGCAATCAGTCAAGCTGATCAGCGATGGCGAGGTTTCTGACATCTACCGGTCCCGCTATTGGGATATGGCGAGCTGCGGCAAGCTTCGTTCCGGCGTGTCTTACGTTCTGTTTGACGGCACGGTTAATTCCGGCGTCTCGCAGGCCGTGAAGTGGCTTCAGCGCGCACTCAAACAGCTCGGCCTTTACCAGGGCGCTATCGACGGACTTTGCGGCCAGGGGACCATCCTGGCGGCCGGCGGCGTCAATGACGATGACGGCTTGATCAGGATCATCATGGAACGTCGTCTCGCCTTCCTGAAGGCATTGAAGACGTGGAAGTATTTCGGCAAGGGATGGTCGTCGCGTTGTGCTGCTGTCCTCAAGACCGGCCAGGTATGGGCGTCCGGCTCTGTCGGTCCTGACCCGGCGTTTGCTTTCGTCGAAGGCGGCCAGGCGAAAGCCTTCATCTCGGACGCCAAGGCTGCGCCGGTTCTTGCCATCGCTGACGGAACTACCGGTTCCGGTTTTGCCGGCGGCGCGGTCACCGGCTACATCGCCTCGGCAAAGGAACAGCTGTCACAGTTCGCCGGGTCGAGCATCTTCATCGATCACGCGCTTATGTGGATGACGGTCGGCTCGATCGCACTCGTCGGCGCGGGCGCTGCTTACCGCTGGTATGCGAAGCGGGTTCAGAGCAGGCGTGCCGATGTCCTCGATCTCCCCACGATCGCACAGGCGGCGGGCGCGCAGTCGCCTGAGGCGGTGGCGGCATGATCGGGCTCATCGGCGCTTTTCTCAGCAAGAATTGGATATCGCTGACTTTGGTCGGCGGCATCCTGCTTGGCGTCGCAGCCATCTACCTGAAAGGCCGTTCGGATGGCTCCGCTTCGGCCGAACATGAGGCGAAGACCGCCGTCGTCAACCAGATCACGGAAAGGAACGATACCGATGCCAAGGTCAAGAATATGTCTCGCCCTGATATCTGTCGGGCTATTGGCGGGGTGTGGCGCGACGACGGGTGCCAGTGACGGCGCCGGCTATGCCGCACTTCACCCGAACGCAAAGACTCGAGCTTTCATTTTCGCGAACGACGAGCCGTTCACTCATGAAGTCGCTGCCCACAACATCCAGTGCGGGAAAGATCCGCTCTGCCGGAAATGACGTTGGCGGCAGCGGGACAGATCTTGGGCTTCTTCATCACATCAACCACGCTGGCGGCTCTCCTGCTGCTGGCGTGGCATTCAGTTTAGGCAGTCCAGGGCATTCGGGGGCACTTCAGGACAATGAGCGAGGACACCATGCAGATAGAGATCGAGAAGCCGCGCCTGAACCCGGTTCATTTCATCGCCATCATCGGCGCCGGCTTCCTGAATGCTTTCGCCATCGGCGGCGTGTGGGTTAGCCTGAACCGCGATATCGCCGATCTGCGCAGCTCGCAGGATCGGACGCAAAAGGCGCTCGATGCGACTGCCCAGCAGGTCTCGCAGATGCCGTCCCTGACGTTTCAGACAACCAGGGCACTTGAAGCGGCTGCCGAAAACAAGAAGGCGACCGAGGCGACGAATGAGAGGATCGACCGAGTGATAGATACGTTCGGCCGAAAGCTCGATACGGCGATCGACAGCATCAACAAGGTCGGGACGCAGGTGCAGGTCTTGAGTTCCAAATTCGAGGATGCACAGGGTAAATCGGAAAAGACCTTCTTCAGAACGCCGGTCGTCAGACCCTAGCGGCGGTCACCATATCGGGGCTGGCGATAATCCAGCCAGCGATGCTCGAAGCAAAACCAGCGCGTCTCGCCCTTGCCAATGTCGTAGCCGAAGCCGCCCCATGCCTTGCAGCCAGGATGCTCACACCAGTGATTGACATGGACTGTATCTATCGGCCGCTCAAGTTCCTCCGCCATCTAGTTCAAGTCGCCCCTTGAAACGCCGCCGAGCGAACCGGCCATATTCCCCGCGAAGTTCTCCAGTGTCTTCATGGCGTATTGAAATCGTGTCGCTTGCGGAGCGCCTGCAGCTTTCGAGGCGGATTGGAGATCGCGCGCAACGTTGCCGAGCACATTTCCGACGAATCCATTTATGTCGCCTGTGCTTGAACCGACTGTGCCCAGCAGTTGGGCGATAAGCAGCTCGTGCATCACGCAGCGGCCGTCGAGTTCGGCTACCCGCCTTTCCAATTTCTCTATTCTGTCTTCGGTCATTGCTCTTCTCCTTTGGGTTTTCTCGGTGGCAACAGCACCAGTTCGTCATTTGGAAAGACGCGCTCCTGCAGCGCCTTAGCCTCGCTCCACGGCGCCGTCATCCAAGTTTCGATCTCATCTTGATTACGAAGAATGACCGGCATTGCCCTGAAGTGAATCGGCTTGACTACGGCATTCGGCTCCGCCGTCAGGAACCCATAGAGGTCAACCGTGATCTCTCCCTCCTTGATCTTGCGGACGGAAGTCCATTGCGGCACCCATAGGCCCGCGAAGAACATCAGCGGCTCATCCTCGCTGCCTGCAAACCAGGCATTCGGCGCCCTTCCTCCCTCGACCTTGTTCGCTGGATCTGGCTCGGCAAATCGCGTGAACGGCACAAGACAGCGGCTCTCGACGCCAAGCCATCTTGCCCAGTGCTTGCTTGAGGTGTTGCGGACATTCGTCGTGCCGCCGTCCGGCTCCATCCTCAGCAGCTCGTCGAAGTTCACCTCCTTACCCTTTGCGCGGAGCTTATCGGCTCGCTTGGTCGCATTCTCGTAGATGGCCTTCTGCGACGACGGCAATCCCCAGCGGACCTTTGCCAGTTCGCGGCCGGCCGGCGTGTTCCGTACGATCGGTCCCATCTGATCCGGATAGAGATCAAGCTCCGGCTCAAGGTTGCCGATGCTGTCGACCAGCGCCCGGCTGATATGCCGAATCGCTTCCTGATTGGTCGTCACATTATAAAGGTTGCACATGGTCGTTTCCCCTAATCCCGTGGCGGCGAACGGACGATGATCTTTGCCATGCCTTTGGTGCCGCACTTCTTGCAGACGAGTTTCCGGACGGCATTGGCGATCGAGGCATCGCTTCCCAAAGATCGCTCTAGCCGTTCTCGATCGAGCTGGCTCTTTCGTCCGCAATTGCAGTGCACGTAGAGCCTATGCCATCGGCTCAAATCCGAAAAGCGAAGGTCCTCATCTTTCCGCTCCTTGGGATTGATGTAGCCCATCCTCTTCGCCCACTCGTCGGGCGAAAAATGATAGTGGAGCTTGCAGCGGTCATAGTAGTTATTCTCCGTGCGCTGGCATCCCAAAGACTTCGCGAGCGGCATGAGGATGGAAGGCAGCTCGGCTTCTCCGAACTCCGCAAGCAGGGCGTCTCCATCAAGGTTCTTCAGCAGCTCGCAGTCTTCGCAAATGACAGCGAGCTTGGCTCCCTTGTAATCCGCGAGCCTGGCACGCGCTGACATTGCTCTATTCCGGTTCGTAGGCTGGCCTGAAGCCTCGGGTAAAGCCGTGGCACATGGCCGCTTCCGTCAAGGCCAGTTGAGCGCGGACGAATTGCAGCATGTCCAGAGCGGCGGCGATCGTAGCGCGGGCATCGCCATCATAAAGGGCAAGCGCTGCATCGACAGGATCAAGTTCAGGTGTTTCAACAGCGATCGGCTGGGCAGTCATGGTCACACGTCCTCATTCCGCCGTATCGCTACGGCGGTTCAACATTGAAATTATCGGTTTATCTCAGGCGGCGTTCAGGTCGGCGATTTCGCCGTGCTTCGCCAGCAGGCGCGGAGACGACATGTCGCCGGTCTCCTCGTCGACCATCACCGCATAAGCGGCAACGCCAACAAATCGGGATGCCATCGAGGCTGCGATCTTCTCTGCCGATGGAACGCTGGACGCCTGACGCATCTCGCCCGGCACCAGATTTCCTCGGTTCTTGCGATAGGGGAGGATAATGAATTTCTCGGCGGTACTCATGGCGTCTTCCTCAATTTGTTCTCAAAATGTTCTCATTTTCAGGAAGAGTCAAGCGATGCCTATGGCCGCGTCCTAGTCGTGATCCGTTGCTCATTGGCTCAATTGATAGCCGTGCTCGACTCGCAAGAGCAAAATGTGTGGACAAAATTTTGGGAATTGGTGGAAAAAAGGATGTAAAATTGCACTCATGCACTACATCTAAAATAGAGTGAGTTTTCGCCCCTCTCTTCAGAGCTTGATCACGATTCTCTGCGGTGGTATCACATAGTGGTCCAAGCGGTAACGATTAAAGCGCGTTGGGTGAGGGGAATGCAAAAACGACAGGGAACATACTCTTTCTAAAGCAGTTTCGTTTTAGAAATGGGTATAGCAACTTTGTAAGGGTCCGCCAAAATGTCGCACGAGATTCGGGAAGTTGTAACGGCTATCAACAAGGCCGGGGGAAAACTGCGTCCGGCCGACTTATTGAAAGCTCTGCCGCGCCGCGACAAACGCGAAGTCGTTAGCGCGGTTCAAGCTGCTCTCGACAGAGGCATCATCAAACTGGATAGCGATATGTGCCTGATCGTAGGACACTCCGAAAGGGTTCATCAAGCTGCGTAAACGGGGTATACCTGGTCGTACGGAGCGTTTTCACAACTCCACAAAAACCGATCAGCGAAATGATTTCGAACGCGACAGAGATCGCATTCTTTACTCTTCTGCCTTCCATCGCCTCTCCGGCATCACGCAGGTTGTACGTGCCGGAGAGCAAGAGGTGTTTCATACACGGCAGCAGCACACCATAAAGGTCGCCCAGGTTGGGCGAAGGCTCGCGCAACGTTGCGTCACTGATTTTCCCGAGATTACAGCAAACTTGGTTGATCCCGAGGTTGTTGAAGCTGCATGTTTAGCTCATGATCTAGGACACCCACCGTTCGGTCACGTTGGTGAGGCTCTGCTGGACGAGCTGACCCAGCAATATGGGGAACCCGATGGGTTTGAAGGGAATGCGCAAACGTTTCGAATATTGACACGGCTCGCTATCCGCTTCCAAGAGCATGGCGGCCTAAATCTAACACGCGCCACACTCGCAGCGACCCTCAAATATCCGTGGTTACGCGATACCACAAATCCCGATCGGTCAAAAAAATGGTCTGCTTACAAAGCGGATGCGGATGCATTCTTCTTTGCTCGGGCTTCTCAATCCGATGGGGTACGTACTACTGAGGCCGCGCTCATGGACTGGGCGGACGACATCGCCTATTCTGTGCACGACCTAGAAGATTTTCACCGATGTGGTGCGATCCCCTGGATAGAGGTGTTTGCCGAAGAGGATCAGCTTGTCGAAAATGCCCTAGCCAGATGGCACGGCGCGCCAAGGGGGGCCAAAACAGCCTTAACGTCAGCGGTACATCGGCTAAAAAGCTTCTTTTTTGATACATATCTTCTGTTCTATGAACGCTATGAGGGTCGCGCACAGCAGCGCTTTGAATTGCGCAATATTACGTCCACCCTCATAGGACGCTTTATTAATGCTGCTTCGGTTACCAAAGATGGTATCGTCAAGATATCTCGCAACGAGCAGGCTGAAGTCTTGATTCTGAAGCAGATATTTCGAGATATAATAATAGACAGTCCGACCCTACGCGCCCAACAACACGGCCAGCGCAGAATTCTGGCGGATCTGTACAACGTTATCTATGCGGAATCGCAAGGGAGCTACCCGGTATTTCTGCCAATCCGCCTTCGATATTTGTGGGATTTGTCGGACAACAGCAAGGCGCGCTTCACGGCGGATTGCATTGCAAGCTTGACAGAGCGAGAAGCAGTTGGAATGCATAGTAGGCTTTTCGGAACGTCAGACAGCTCAGTGCTTGATCCGATTGTTCGGTGATCAATTTGGCATACGTTTTCGCCCTTTCGGATTCGCCGCGCAAAAGCGTGTTATCGTGAGGTATGAGAGAACGCTATGCCTTGGTCGAAGATGACGACGGCACTTTCGCCATCGTTGACGCACGCACTTACGAGGTGGTCGAGCGCTCTGGCCTGATATTTGAGAGCCTTTCTCCTGCGGTCGCAGAAGGTCTCATCCCATTGCTCAACGAGCTCGACAAGCGCAAGGAAATGCCGAACTAGAAGTTTGATGTAACCGGCGAAAAACACGGGCATTTGCTCGCTTGTGGCAAGCCGCACCGTTTTACACCCCTATTGATACTAAACGGCTTTTTTCTGCGCGAACGGCTGAGTTTTACAGCTAAGTGCTTGGACTATAGGCCTTAAGTCGAGCTTCCCAAGCTGATGCTCGATCCATCAGGCGGAAAATGTCAATCAGCTTGGGGAACGTGTTCGAGCAGACCGGTCTCTAAGGTGATCTGTCGAGCGTTGAAATGCGCATCGAACCATAGAAGCTCGGCAAGTTCGGTGTCATCGGCCTGCAAATGGAGCTTTACGACGAGCATGGCTGGCGAGCGCAGCCCCTTGGTTCGGACAATGTCGCCCGAGCGGATAGTTTCACTCATGCTCGGCCTCTTAGCGCGCCAGCCTGATCACTCTTGATTTCAATCTCTCGAAATCAGCCAGGATCTCGGCGACTTCCGGATCTACTGGACCTTCACCCTCTGCGCTGTCCAAAAGGAATGAAGCCTCAAGGCGCGCGACGATCTCGGCAGTCATCGACCGCTGATTGATAACTGAAGCCTCATAAACCCTACGCTTCAGACCTTCAGATATTCGTAACCTAAAATATTCATCGTCCCTTGCCATGCCCCACGGATGGCACAAAAGAACATTGACCGATATGCCCCACGGATGACACACATATAGTCTGCCCAAGGTAGGTTGTATGTGGTTAATGATGACCTTCTGCGCCTTCTCGGGCAGTTGGGGGCGAAGTTTGCGAGGAGGCCGGGAGTACCCCGGCCCGGCCTTTTCGAGCAAAGGCGAAACGAGGGATTTTTACAATGCAAGATGATGAATACCGCACGGCCGGCCGGGCCGCTGCGAACGATGCTCCATGCCCGACAAGGCGAGGGGTCCTGGCTGGAATGATGACGCTGGCAGCGACAGGTTTCGCCAGGACCTCCCGTCATGATGAAACGATCCTTTACCTCCATGGAGAATTCCAGAGTGCGGCGACAAGCTTGCTCGACGCTGAGGGGAAACGGCAGGCAGGCTTGCTGCGGCGCATGACGCTCCTTGCGACTGCGCTCTCGGTCATTCCATCCGGATCTCCCAACGGACGGCGGGCAAAGCACGAAGTCGCGAGTTGGTCACATCAGCAGGGCTATTGCACCATGCGGCTTCCGTCCGACCTGGTTTCATCACTGAATTCGCAGTCAGGATAGGTCGAGTCGACCACTTCAAGCGCGCGGTCGGCCCGCAACCATGGCCGACCGCCAACGTCATTTACAGCTGTCGTTCAGTGATTTCATGCGCCATTCATGCGCCACCGAATCCCCGCTAACGTCGGAAAATGCCTGAAAATGCTGGTAATTCTGGTAAACGGATGGCGCATGAGATGTGGGCCGAAAATGATGCTAAGTGCTTGAAAATAATGGTGATCTCGACGCGATTCGAACGCGTGACCCTCAGATTAGGAATCTGATGCTCTATCCTGCTGAGCTACGAGACCACTCGGCATGATCCATACAAAAGCAAAGGCCGGAAGCCAAGCCCTTTTGCGTCTTGGGGACAATCTGTCTTGAGCGTGTGCCCCCCGCGGCTTTGAAGGCTGCGCGGGGGCATCGAAGGATGCCTTAGGCGTTGAGGCGCTGTTCGGCAAGCCGCACCCAGTAGGAAATGCCGTGGGCGATGGCTTCGTCGTTGAAGTCGTAGGCCGGGTTGTGCAGGCCGGCGCTGTCGCCGTTGCCGACGAAGATGAAGGCGCCGGGGCGGGCGAGTAGCATGTAGGAGAAATCCTCGCCGCCCATCATCGGGTCGATATTCGGGATAACGTTCCCGGCGCCGGCGATCTCCTCTGCGACAGCAATCGCGTGATCGGTCTCGTCGGCATGGTTGAAGGTGACGGGGTAGTTGCGGTGGAATTCGATCTCGACTTCGGCGCCGTGGCTCGTCGCGATGCCTGTTACGATCTGCTTGAAGCGCTGCTCGGCAAGGTCGCGCATTTCGGGATCGAGCGTGCGCACGGTGCCGCCGAAGCTTGCATCGTTCGGGATGACGTTATGCGCGTTGCCGGCGTTGAACTTGGTGACGGAAACCACCACCGATTTCAGCGGATTGGCGCTGCGCGAGGCGATAAGCTGCAGGTTGGAGACGATCTGTGCGCCGATGGCGATCGGATCGATCGTCTTGTGCGGCATGGCGGCATGGCCGCCGAGCCCCTTGATGGAGACGGTGAATTCATCCGTCGCGGCCATGATCGCGCCCTTGCGGATGGCGAAGTGGCCGACGGGCAGACCGGGCATATTGTGCATGCCATAAACTTCGGCGATCTGGAAACGCTCCATCATGCCGTCTTTGACCATGGCGTCGCCGCCGGCGCCGCCTTCTTCGGCCGGCTGGAAGATGACGGCGATGTTGCCGTTGAAATTGCGGTTCTCGGCGAGGTATTTCGCAGCCCCCAGGAGCATGGCGGTGTGGCCGTCATGACCGCAGGCATGCATCTTGCCGGCAGTCTGGGATGCATAGGGCTTGCCGGTGATTTCGGTGAGCGGCAGGGCATCCATGTCGGCGCGCAGGCCGATCGTGCGTCCCTCGCCCTTGCCGCGGATCAGGCCGACGACGCCGGTGCGGCCGATGCCGGTCACCACCTCGTCGACCCCGAAGGCGCGCAGCTTCTCGGCCACGAAGGCGGCCGTATTCTCAACGGCATAGAGAAGTTCGGGATGCGCATGGATATGGCGGCGCCACTCGGTTACTTCGCCCTGGAGTTCTGCGGCTCTGTTCAAGATCGGCATATGCTGATTTTCCTGCTGCTCAATATCGATTCTGGTTCAACCTGCGGGTCCTTGGTACAGCTTCGGCCAGCTTGTCGCGGCCCTTGCGGCGTGCCATCGGGAAATAAAGTCGTCAATCGCCTTTGCCTTCTCCTAGCCATATAGGTTAAATAGACGAAGCTTTCGAGAAAATTCCGGACTTCTGAAGGATAGATCGTGCCGACGAAGCAGAATCGTTTGTATGCCGCCCTGCGGCTCGTTCCTATGGCCGCAGCAGCATCCATGCTTTTCCTGTCGACCGCGCAAACGGCCGGAGCCAATCCGCATATTCTCGTCGATGTCAGCACCGGACGCGTTCTCGACCAGCAGGAGGCGTTTCGCCGCTGGTATCCCGCCTCACTCACCAAGCTGATGACGACCTATGTCACCTTCCGGGCCATCCAGTCAGGCCAGATCAAACTTGATACGCCTGTCGTCATGTCGAAGCTCTCCGCCGCGCAGCCGCCGGCGAAGATGTATTTCAAGCCGGGCCAGAAGATGACGCTCGACAATGCCTTGAAGATGATGCTGGTCAAATCGGCAAACGATCTTGCCATGGCTGTTGCCGAGACGGTCGGCGGTTCGCAGCAGGGCTTCGTGGCGCGGATGAATGCGGAAGCCGCGCGCCTCGGCATGCGCGATTCGCATTTCATCAATCCGAACGGTCTTCCCGGCAAGGGGCAATATACGACGGCGCGTGATCTTGCGATCTTGAGCGTCGCGCTGCGCCGCGAATTTCCGCAATATGCCGGCTATTTCTCGCTTGAGGGCTTCACCAACGGCGTGAAGCAGGTGCCGAACATCAACATGCTGATCGGCCGCTTCGACGGCGCCGACGGCATGAAGACCGGCTTCATCTGCGCAGCCGGCTTCAACCAGATCGCCTCGGCAACCCGCAACGGCCGCACGCTGATCTCGGTCGTCCTCGGCACCGACAGCCTAGCGGCGCGCGCCGACGATTCTGCCAATCTCCTGGAAAAGGGCTTCCAGAACCAGCTGTCGACCCGCGACACGCTGGCGACCCTCAGACCCGATGCGCCGCTTGCGGCCGATGTCGCCGATGTCACCGCTGAGATCTGCAGCGCCAAGGGCGCACAGGCGCGCAGCGAAACCCGCGATCCCTTCGGCCGCACCAAGGTACAGTCGCCCTATATCCACGAAATGGATCATGAGCCCAATTTCGTCTATGCCGGCCTGATCGGCGGCCAGGACATCGCGACGGCCGCCAAGGGCGACAAGGACGATGCGACGGCCAGAGGCGACAAGGCGACCAGGGACAATAAGATCGCCATCTCCGGTGGCGCATCCAATGTGCCTGTCCCGATGCCGCGGCCCACTTTCTAGAGCGCTTCAGCGTTTCACGGAAACTCTGAAGCGCTCCATCTTTTGTTTTCACGCAATTCCGGACGGAAAACCGCTCCGCACTTTTCCTGGAATTGCTCTAATATCGGACAGGAATCATGAGCGTTTCGCAGCAAAGAGTGCCGGTTGCCATCCTGACCGGTTTTCTCGGTGCGGGTAAATCGACCCTGCTCAACCGCATCCTCAAGGACGAGGCCATGCGCGATGCGGCCGTCATCATCAATGAGTTCGGCGATGTCGGCATCGATCATTTGCTGGTGGAAAGCTCCGGCGATTCCATCATCGAGCTTTCCGATGGCTGCCTGTGCTGCACGGTGCGCGGCGAGCTGGTGGATACGCTGGCAAATCTCATGGACGCCATGCAGACCGGGCGCATCCGGCCGCTGAAGCGTGTCGTCATCGAAACGACCGGCCTTGCCGATCCCGCTCCGGTCATGCAGTCCATCATGGGCAATCCGATCATTGCGACCAATTTCGATCTCGATGGCGTCATCACCGTCGTCGATGCGGTCAATGGCCTGCAGACGCTCGACAATCATGAAGAGGCGCGCAAACAGGTCGCGGTCGCCGACCGCCTGATCGTGTCCAAGACCGGGATTGCCGGCGCCGTGCCGGAAGCGCAGCTGGAAGGCAGGCTGAGGGCTCTCAATCCGCGCGCGCAGATCCTGAATGCCGATAGCGACGAGGCCGGACGCGCCGCCATTCTGGTCAACGGCCTCTACGACCCAGCGTCCAAGATCGCCGATGTCGGCCGCTGGCTGCAGGATGAGCTTGAGGCGGACGACGATCATCATCACCATGATGAGCACGATCACCACGCTCATGATCACCATCACGGCGATCATGGGCACCACCATCACCATCATGGACATCACCACGGTCACCGGCATCAGCACGCTCATGATGTCACGCGTCATGACGGGTCCATCCGCTCCTTCTCGATCGTCGAGACGCAGCCTATCGATCCGATGGCGCTGGAAATGTTCATCGACCTCCTTCGTTCGGCCCATGGCGAGAAGCTCCTGCGCATGAAGGCGATCGTTGCCGTGTCCGACCGGCCGGAGCGCCCCGTCGTGCTGCATGGCGTGCAGAATATCTTCCATGCGCCGGTGCGCCTGCCGGCCTGGCCCGATCCAGAAGACCGCCGCACGCGCATGGTCATCATCACCAAGGATCTGCCCGAGGATTTCGTGAAGGGCCTGTTCGACGCCTTCCTCAGTAAGCCGCGCGTCGATACGCCTGACAGAGCGGCGCTGGAGGACAACCCGCTCGCTGTGCCGGGGATGAAGTTTTAGGGTTTCTACCTTCTCCCCGCTGGGGAGAAGGGGAGGCGGGGAGGCGCCGTAAATCAGCCGTCCTCTTACGGCCGCTTCAGAGGAAGATGTCTGTACATCGCAGCCAACTCCTGCCGATTGCATCAGGTGAAATTCGCTCCATCCTCATGGTGAGGCGGGAGCGTAGCGACCCTCGAACCACGAGGATGGCCTCCGTCGCAAATGGTCACCTCTTGCGGATCACGAAGCGATGGCCGCTATCCGTCTTCTCGCTTGCGAGAAGCGCATGGCCTTTCTCATTGCAGAGATGGGGAATGTCGATGACGGCGAGGGGGTCCGTCGTCTCCACGGTCAATGTCGCGCCGCTTGCCATGCCGCGCAGGCGCTTTTCCGTCTTGATCGCCGGATAGGGGCATTTCAGGCCGCGCAGATCGTAGATCTCGGTATCCGGACTATTCACTCTTGGCCCAGAACTTCCAGAAAGGCGGCTTCTTGGCCTCGGTCTGCGCGGTCTCGACGGCCGGGGCTGGCGCATAGGCGAGCGCGTTGAGGCTGGGGTTCATGGGGTTTGCCGTCGGGATCGGCACGTTCGCGGGGGCGTTGGCCGCAACGACCGGGCCGGCCGCAGGCTGCTGCGCAGTCGCCACCGGGGCGCCTGCCGCAGGGCTTGCTGCCGCCACGCGGATACTTGCCGTCGTCGGATTGCCGGTCGGGCTCGCAACGGTGCCGCCACGTGCCACCTGCTGGGCCGACTGGTTGGACATCATTGATTCGAGGTCGGCAACCTTCATCATCTTGCCGGCGGCAAGGGCGGTGCCTGTGGGCGCATAGGCGATATCGTGGCCCTTGCGCTGCTTGGCGACGACAGCCTTGCGTTCGGCTTCGGTCGGATCGTACCAGGCCATGCCGTCAAACTTCTTAGAGGCGGCGGCATAGTCCGCCTGATACTGCTTGTCATAGGTCGCAAGCGCCGTCTGCAGGGCAGGCGGTGTCGTCATAACAGGGCATTTGCCGCCGGCGTTGAACGGGCCGCTGGCCTGCTGGTTGAAGACGTATTTCTTCTCGCAGACCTCGACCTCGGGCGGCCGCTTGGTGACTTCGAAATTGTCGTAGCCGACCTTCAGCATCTTCCAGAATTCGATATTGGGGCTGAGGCGGTGCTTCCACATGTTTTCCGCCGTCATGCGGAAGGGGAAGGCTTCGAGCTGAACGGCCTTCTGGCCGCCCTTGAAGGCGTCGCGCGCAAAGGCATAGATTTCCAGCACCTGCTGGTCGGTCATCGAATAGCAACCGGACGACGAGCAGGCGCCGTGGATCATCAAATTGTTGCCGGAGCGGCCATTGGCGGCATCATAGCGGTTCGGGAAGCCGGTGTTGATGGCGAGATAATATTTCGAATTCGGGTTCAGGTTGGCTGGCGTCAGCATGTAGAAGCCTTCGGGCGCCTGCCGGTCGCCTTCCTTTACCTTCGGGCCTAGACGGCCGGACCAGGCGCAGATCTTGTAATCGGCGATGACTTCGAAACGGTTGCTCTGGTTCGCCTTCAGGATCTCCATCACGCCTTCTTCCTTGAAGATGCGGATCATGATGGGCGAGTTGCGGTCCATGCCCTTCTTGGCCATGTCAGCAAGAATATGGCTGGGAAGCGGCTGTTCGACCTTGTTCTTCACCTTCGACAGGTCGATCGACGCGGTGTCCAGCGCGTCGTTGCAGCCGGCGAGCGCCAGCGCCATCAGGGAAATATAGGCAAGGTGACGAATGCGCATTCTGACTTGGTCCATAAATGCGAAGAGTGGCAGCTCGATCTGTTTCGCCACTCCCCTCGAAGCATGAAACGGAATCATAGATGGCTTATACTTGAAAATTCCTTACCAGCCTATGACGTGCCCGCAGCGCGTCGGCAAGCTTTTCTTTGCCATAAAAGCTTCGATAACGGAAATGTGGCCAAGGTTTGGCCTCATTCCCGCTTTTAGCGATCACTTTTTTCGAATGCTGCTTCGAGCACGATGCCGAAAAGCGTCAGGAATTTCGGACGACATCGTGCTCTACTTCTTTGATGGTAGAGCGGATTCAGATTTTAGGTCGGTTCGACCTAAAATCATCCGGCTCTACAGATTGCGACCGATGTTGAGGAATTTCTGGCGGCGGTCGCTGCGTAGTTGTTCGCCCGAACGGGTGGAAAGCTCTGCAAGCGCGTTCGCAATCGTTTCGCCGGCCGCGCTTATCACCGCGTTCGGATCGCGATGCGCGCCGCCGACAGGCTCGGAGATGATGCCGTCGATCACGCCGAGGCTCTTCAGATCATCGGCCGTTATCTTCATGTTGGTTGCGGCTTCCTTGGCGCGCGTTGAATCGCGCCAGAGGATCGAGGCCGCACCTTCGGGCGAAATCACGCTGTAGATCGAATGTTCGAGCATATAGACGCGGTTGCCGACGGCAATCGCGATGGCGCCGCCGGAACCGCCTTCGCCGATGACGATAGAGACGATCGGCACCTTCACGCCGAGACACATCTCGGTCGAGCGGGCGATCGCTTCGGCCTGGCCGCGTTCTTCGGCGCCGACACCCGGATAGGCGCCGGCGGTGTCGACCAGCGTGATGACGGGCAACTGGAAGCGGTCGGCCATTTCGAGGATACGGATCGCCTTGCGGTAGCCTTCCGGCCGCGCGCTGCCGAAATTGTGCTTCAGGCGGCTCTTGGTGTCGTTGCCTTTTTCCTGGCCGATGAGGGCGACCGGCTGGCCGCGGAAGCGGGCAAAGCCTGCCTGGATGGCGGCATCCTCGGAAAATTGGCGGTCGCCGGCCAGCGGCGTAAATTCCGTAAACAGCGTGCTGGCATAGTCGACGAAATGCGGGCGCTGCGGGTGGCGGGCGACCTGCGTCTTCTGCCAGGCGTTGAGCTTGGAATAGATGTCGGCCATCGCCTCGCGGACGCGGATTTCAAGCCGCCCGACTTCCTCGGACGTATCGATGCTTTCGTCTTCGCTCGCCAGTTTCTTGAGCTCGTGAATCTTGCCTTCGAGATCCGAGATGGGTTTTTCGAAGTCCAGATAATTGTGCATGAGGTGCGTTTCCGATCCTTTTGCCCGTGACGAGAGATGGCGGCTCAGCCTGTATGCCGGTCCTAATCCTGTTTTTTTGCCTGTTTGGCAAGGGGGTGATGCGTTTGGACCAGCTGATGAAGGCGTTCTTCCAGTACATGTGTGTAGATTTGCGTCGTCGAAATGTCCGAATGGCCGAGAAGTTCCTGCACGACGCGCAGGTCCGCGCCGTTGGCGAGAAGATGGCTCGCAAAGGCATGGCGCATCACATGCGGTGAGATCATCGAAGGCGTCAGGCCGGCCCGGATGGCAAGATCCTTGAGATCGCGCGCAAAAACCTGACGCGGCAGGTAGCCCTGCCTGGAAGCGGCAGGAAAAAGCCATGGGCTTTCGGGGAGAGGGTTCTTGGCGTTTGCCGCAATCTCGGCCTGCAGCCGTCCATAGCTCCTCAGCGCCGAAATGGCCGACTGCGACAGCGGCACCAGCCGCTCCTTGTTGCCTTTGCCGCGGATCATCAGGAAGCGGCCTTCCTGATCCAGCACCTTCGCCGGCAAGGAGATGAGCTCGCTCACGCGCATGCCGGTGGCGTAGAGCATCTCCAGGAGCACCAGCATGCGCAGGCGCTGCAGCCGGTCCGGTCCGTCGGCAGCGGCCTCTTCCTCCGCCTGGGTCAGAAGCCTCGTCACCTCATCAACGCCCATGGTCTTCGGAAGGGCGCGGCCCTTCTTGGGGGCATCGAGGATCCCCGTCGGGTCGTCCGTGCGCAGACCTTCAGCATAGAGGAACTTATAGAATTGCCGCATGGCGGAGAGCCGGCGTGCCTGGGAGGATGGTTTGAAGCCCTGGCTCGACAGGCTGGAAAGATAGGCGCCCAGATCGCTGGAGCTGGCTTCCGTCAGGTGGACGCCCTGACCGGAGAGGAATGAATGGAGATCGTCGAGATCGCGCTCGTAGGATTGCAGCGTGTTGACGGCAGCACCCCGCTCTGCGCTCATCATCTCCAGAAAGGCTTCCAGATGCACTCGCCCCAGATCTCTCTTGCCCGCCCGTATGTTTTCAGTTGGCGCGCTCATGGTTTCAGCGAGCCCGTCGTCGGCGGGTTGAGGCGCTCGGGGGCAATGCGGATCGTCACATCGCGCGGCTGGGGATCGACGAAGAGCACGAGAGCCCACATCGCTCCATATATCGATCCGGCGATGACCGCGCAGATGACAAGGAAGCGAAACAGGGTTGGCATTCGAAAACTCTCCTTCGCCGTTCATTGGCGCGGCGATGCGCAATAATTATGTCCTTCAAGGGTTAGCCGAAGGATATTGCAGACATGTTTACGATAGCGGCGTCTTGACGCTACCGGCGCATTTGACGATACCGTTTCCAAAGAAATTGTGAATGGGCCGATGAGTGAACAAGTCCTGACCCTTGCCGAGAGCCTCAAAGACAGGGCGCGTGCTGCGCTCGGTCAGCGCAATCTCGTCTTCGTGGGATTGATGGGAGCAGGAAAATCCTCGATCGGCCGGCCCGTCGCGCAGCAGCTCGGCCTTCCCTTCGTCGATACGGATATCGAGATCGAACGCGTGTCGCGCATGACGATCGCCGAACTGTTTGCCGCCTATGGCGAGCAGGAGTTTCGGGCGCTGGAAACGCGTGTCATCAAGCGGCTCCTCAAGGGCGGCCCGCGCGTCGTCTCGACCGGCGGCGGCGCGTTTATCAACGAAAGCACGCGGCTGCATGTCAAGCGCGGCAGTCTTTCCGTCTGGCTGAAGGCCGACCTCGACGTGCTGTGGGAGCGGGTGAACAAGCGTGACACGCGCCCTCTACTCAAGACCGAAAATCCGAAACAGACCCTCGAGAACCTGATGAATGCGCGTTATCCGATCTATGCGGAAGCCGATATTACGGTTCTCTCCCGCGACGTAAACAAGGATATCATGGTCAGGGAAGTCCTTGCCGCCATCGCCGAGGGAAAGAAAGCAGAAAGCAAAATACCATGAATGCGATCACACCGGCTTCCGCTGAGCGTCTCGTGCGCGTGCCTCTCGGCGAGCGTGCCTATGACATCCTGATCGGTCCCGGCCTGATAGCCCGTGCGGGCCAGGAGATCGCCACGCGGCTGAAGGGCCGCAAGGCCGCCGTCGTCACCGATGAAAACGTCGCACCGCTCTATCTCGCTGCATTGGTTGCCAGCCTTGAAGCGGCCGGCATCCAGGCTTCGAGCCTCGTTTTGCCGGCCGGCGAAAAGACAAAAAGCTTCGAGCATCTGATCACCGTTTGCGATGCGGTGCTGACGGCGCGTGTCGAGCGCAACGACGCGGTGATCGCGCTTGGCGGCGGCGTCATCGGCGATCTCTCGGGCTTTGCCGCCAGCATCGTGCGCCGCGGCGTTCGTTTCGTTCAAGTGCCGACTTCGCTGCTGTCGCAGGTGGATTCGTCGGTCGGCGGCAAGACCGGCATCAACACCCATCATGGCAAGAACCTCGTCGGCGTCTTCCATCAGCCGGACCTCGTGCTTGCCGATACCGATGTGCTGAACACGCTGAGCGAACGCGAATTCCGCGCCGGCTATGCCGAAGTCGCCAAATACGGCCTGATCGACAAGCCGGATTTCTTCGCCTGGCTCGAGGCCAACTGGAGGCAAGTCTTCTCGGGTGGTGCCGCTCGTATCGAGGCGATTGCCGCGAGCTGCCAGGCAAAGTCCGATGTCGTCGTTGCCGACGAACGCGAAAACGGCCCGCGCGCCCTGCTCAATCTCGGCCACACCTTCGGCCATGCGCTCGAAGCGGCCACTACCTATGACAGCCGCCGGCTGGTGCATGGCGAGGGTGTCGCGATCGGCATGGTGCTGGCGCATGAGTTTTCCGCGCGCCTCAATCTCGCAAGCCCCGATGATGCCAAGCGTGTCGAGGCACATCTGAAGGCCGTCGGTCTGCCGACGCGGATGGGCGATATTCCGGGCGAGCTGCCGCCGGCCGAAGCGCTGATGGATGCGATCGCGCAGGACAAGAAGGTCAAGAGCGGCAAGCTCACCTTCATCCTTACGCATGGCATCGGCCAGTCCTTCGTTGCCGACGATGTGCCGTCTTCCGAAGTCCTGAGTTTCCTGAAGGAAAAACATCCCTGATGACCGTCGAGGGCACGCTGGCTGTTCTGTGGGAATATTGGCCCGAAATTATATCGATCGTGGCCCTGGTGCTGCTTTCCGCCTTCTTTGCCGGCTCGGAGACAGCGCTGACGGCGGCTTCGCGCAGCCGTATCCATACATTGGAAGCCAACGGCGACAGGCGAGCCGGCATCGTGCGGCTCTTGATAGAGCGTCGCGACCGATTGATCGGCGCGCTGCTGATCGGCAACAACCTCGCCAATATTCTGTCATCCTCGCTTGCGACCAGCGTGTTCCTGGGTCTGTTCGGCAATTCCGGCGTGGCGATCGCCACGGCCGCCATGACCGTCATCCTCGTCATTTTCGCGGAGGTTCTGCCGAAGAGCTGGGCCATTGCGACGCCGGATCGCTTCGCGCTGAACGTCGCCAGTGCGATACGCCTCTTCGTCATCGTCGTCGGGCCTGTGTCGAGCGTCGTCAATGCCATCGTGCGCCAGATCCTGGGCATCTTCGGCGTCAATCTCTCCCGCGAAGTGTCGATGCTGTCGGCGCATGAGGAGTTGCGCGGCGCCGTGGACCTGCTTCACCGCGAGGGTTCGGTGGTCAAAGCCGACCGCGACCGCCTGGGCGGCGTCCTCGATCTCGGCGAGCTGGAGCTGTCAGACATCATGGTGCACCGTACGGCGATGCGCGCGATCAATGCCGATGATCCGCCAGAGGTGGTCGTGCGTGCGATCCTCGACAGTCCCTATACGCGCATGCCGCTCTGGCGCGGCACCATCGACAACATCATCGGCGTCGTGCATGCCAAAGACCTGCTGCGGGCGCTGGCGGAACGCAATGTCGAGCCGGAAAATCTCGATATCGTCAAGATCGCGCAAAAGCCCTGGTTCGTGCCCGACAGCACCAATCTGGAAGACCAGCTCAACGCCTTCCTGCGCCGCAAGCAGCATTTCGCGGTCGTCGTCGACGAATATGGCGAGGTTCAAGGGATCGTCACCCTGGAGGACATTCTGGAAGAGATCGTCGGCGATATCGCCGATGAGCACGATCTCGATATCCAGGGCGTGAGGCAGGAGGCCGACGGCTCGATCGTCGTCGACGGCGTCGTACCGATTCGCGATCTGAATCGTGCGCTCGACTGGCACTTGCCGGACGAAGAGGCGACGACGATTGCCGGTCTCGTCATCCACGAATCGATGACCATTCCGGAAGAGCGCCAAGCCTTCACCTTCTACGGCAAACGCTTCATCGTCATGAAGCGCGAAAAGAACCGCATCACCAAGCTGCGCATCCGCCCCGCCGAGACGGAAGAAGCGAAGGCTCCATAGGAGCTATCTCATCGATGGACTACCAGCGCACCGCCTCCCCTGGAGCGGCGGGTTCAACGGCCAGCGCATGCAGGCCGGCATCCAGTTCCGGCTTCAAAAGCTCGTTGATCGCGCGGTGGCGCGCGAGGCGCGGCATGCCCGAGAACTTGGCGGACACGATTCGAATTCTTATATGAGTTTCGCCGGTTCCGGTCATGTTGGGCTGATGACCCGCATGCAGGTGGCTTTCATTGATGACGGCAAGGCGCTCGGGCGCGAAGGCGTCGGTGAGCTTCCGCTCAATGCGGGATTGCAACGTCGTTTCCATATTCCCGCTTCGACCTCGCTTGCGAAAAAAGGCTCCCACAAAGCCTATAACATTCCTGTTTGTCAATTCTTGTTGTGGGGTATCCAAGGCCCCATAATTAGGACGCCATGAGACTTGATTCAAAATATTTCGATCGTATCCGCACCCGCCGCAAGCGCGCGCAGGAGCCCGAACAAGGGCCGCCGACGTGCCAGTGGGACGGCTGCGACAAGCACGGCACGCATCGCGCCCCGGTGGGGCGCAATGCGGAAGGGCAGTTTTTCTTGTTCTGCTTCGAGCACGTCAAGGAATACAACAAGGGCTATAATTATTTCTCCGGCCTCTCGGACGGAGAAATCGCGCGCTACCAGAAAGAAGCTATCACCGGCCACCGTCCGACCTGGACCGTCGGTGTGAACAAGGCTGCCAAGAACAGTCCGCTTCAATCAGATATCCGCTCCGGTTCCTATTCCCGCATTCGCGACCCCTTCGGCTTCGTTAGGGAAGGCGAAGGCCAAGGTCGGGGACCGCGTTTCCCGCAGCAGCGCAAATTGAAAACGCTGGAGGCGAAGGCCTTCGACACGATGGGGCTTGGCGCCAATGCCACGGCCCCGGAAATCAAGCGCCGCTACAAGGAATTGGTGAAAATGCACCATCCCGATGCCAATGGCGGCGACCGCGGCTCGGAAGAGCGCTTCCGCGCGGTCATTCAGGCCTATCAATTATTGAAGCAGAACGGTTTTTGTTAATTCCCGTCCTTGCTCTCCGCCTTCAATCAGGTATGGTCCAAATCGGCTGAAGCTGCGGGCAACCGCGGCAGGGTGCGCATTTGGCTGGCTGCACCTCGGTCAACTTTCCGGACGCGGCGTTTCTTGTCCGGGGACTCTGTTCAAGGATGCTCGCAAGCGATCATATTATCGCGCCGAGATTTTGCTTTAGTCCCGGAGAAGTATCGCCGCTGTTCCGACCGAACGGATGCGGGCAACAAGCTGCGGCGTTTCGGATAAATCGGCTGAGTTTGATATGGCAGGGTGAGAGCCACCCGCCCTGGAGACATGATGAGCAAGATTGACCTTGATATTTCCGAGATCCCCGATACCACCGTTTCGGTCCGTGAAGTCTTCGGCATTGATTCCGATATCCGCGTCCCCGCCTATAGCCAGGGCAGCGCCTACGTGCCCGATCTCGACACGGACTACCTCTTCGACCGCGAGACCACGCTCGCCATCCTCGCGGGCTTTGCTCATAACCGCCGCGTGATGATCTCGGGCTATCACGGCACCGGCAAGTCCTCCCATATCGAGCAGGTCGCCGCACGCCTGAACTGGCCATGCGTGCGTATCAACCTCGACAGCCATGTCAGCCGTATCGATCTCGTCGGCAAGGATGCCATCGTCGTCAAGGACGGGCTACAGGTCACCGAATTCAAGGATGGCATCCTGCCCTGGGCCTACCAGCACAATGTCGCGCTCGTCTTCGACGAATATGACGCCGGCCGCCCGGACGTGATGTTCGTCATCCAGCGCGTGCTGGAATCGTCGGGCCGCCTGACCCTGCTCGACCAGAGCCGCGTCATCCGTCCTCACCCGGCCTTCCGCCTGTTCGCGACCGCCAACACTATCGGTCTCGGCGACACGACGGGCCTCTATCACGGCACGCAGCAGATCAACCAGGCACAGATGGACCGCTGGTCGATCGTGACGACGCTGAACTATCTGCCGCACAACAACGAAGTCGATATCGTGCTGGCGAAGGTGAAGTCCTTCCGCAACGACAAGGGCCGCGACACCGTCTCCAAGATGGTTCGCGTTGCCGACCTGACGCGTGCGGCCTTCATGAACGGCGATCTGTCGACCGTCATGAGCCCGCGTACCGTCATCACCTGGGCCGAGAATGCGGAAATCTTTGGCGATGTCGCCTTTGCCTTCCGCGTCACCTTCCTCAACAAGTGTGACGAGCTGGAGCGGCCGCTGGTCGCCGAGCACTATCAGCGCGCCTTCGGTGTCGAGCTGAAGGAAAGTGCCGCCAATATCGTGCTCGAAGCCTAGGGAAGAACCGACACATCATGTCAGGTCGCGGAGATAATTCCAAAGCGAAGCCGGGTGCACCGGTGGACATGGAGCCGTTGCGCCGGGCGATCACCGGCTGTGTGCGCTCGATCGCCGGCGATGCCGAGGTCGAGGTGGCCTTCGCCAACGAACGCCCGGGAATGACCGGCGAGCGCATTCGCCTGCCGGAACTTTCCAAACGGCCGACGGCCCATGAGTTGGCGGTGACCCGCGGCCTCGGTGATTCGATGGCCCTGCGGCTTGCCTGTCATGATGCCCGTGTCCACGCCGTCATGGCACCTCAGGGTACCGATGCTCGCAACATCTTCGATGCCGTCGAGCAGGCGCGTGTCGAATCGATCGGCTCGCTGCGCATGAGCGGCGTGGCCGCCAACCTCAATTCGATGAATACGGAAAAATACGCCAAGGCGAATTTCTCGGGCATCGAGCGGCAGGAAGACGCGCCGATCGGCGAAGCCATGGCAATGATCGTGCGCGAGAAGCTGACCGGCCAGAAGCCGCCGGAAAGCGCCGGCAAGGTGCTCGATCTGTGGCGCCCCTTCATCGAGGAAAAGACCGGCGGCCAACTCGACAACCTGCTGTCTGCCATCAACGACCAGCAGAGCTTCGCCCGTGTCGTCCGCAACATTCTGACGGCCATGGAAATGGCCGAGGAATATGGTGACGAGCAATCCGAGCCCGACAGCGACGAGCAGCCGAGCGAAGAGGACAAGCCGAACGGCGAGGACCAGGATAACGACGACGTCAAGGAAGACGAAGGTTCCGATGCCGCTCCAGCCGAGGACAGCGAAGCCTCCGACGAGCAGATGGAAGACGGCGCAACCGAAGACGGCGGCGAGATTTCCGACGATGATATGAGCGAAGAGGGTGAGGAAGACTCGGAAACGCCGGGCGAAACCCGCCGTCCGAACACGCCTTTCGCCGACTTCAACGAGAAGGTCGACTATCACGTCTATACGGAGGAATTCGACGAGACCACGACGGCGCAGGAATTGTGCGATGTGGCCGAGCTTGAGCGTTTGCGTGCCTTCCTCGACAAGCAGCTTGCGCATCTGCAGGGCGCCGTTGGCCGACTCGCCAACCGTCTCCAGCGTCGCCTGATGGCGCAGCAGAATCGTTCCTGGGACTTCGATCTGGAGGAGGGCTATCTTGATCCGGCCCGCCTGCCGCGCCTGATCATCGACCCGACGCAGGCGCTGTCCTTCAAGATGGAGCGCGACACGCAGTTCCGCGATACGGTCGTGACGCTGCTCATCGACAATTCCGGCTCGATGCGTGGACGGCCGATCACGGTTGCCGCCTCCTGCGCCGACATTCTGGCCCGCACGCTCGAGCGCTGCGGCGTGAAGGTCGAGATCCTCGGCTTCACCACCAAGGCCTGGAAGGGTGGACAGGCGCGCGAGAAGTGGCTCGCCAGCGGCAAGCCGCAGACGCCCGGCCGTCTGAACGACCTGCGCCACATCATCTACAAGTCCGCGGACGAGCCCTATAGACGGTCTCGCAGCAATCTTGGCCTGATGATGCGCGAAGGCCTGCTCAAGGAGAATATCGACGGCGAGGCGCTGATCTGGGCGCATAACCGGCTGCTCGGTCGCCGCGAACAGCGCCGCATCCTGATGATGATATCGGACGGTGCGCCGGTCGATGATTCCACGCTGTCGGTCAATCCGGGCAACTATCTGGAACGGCACCTGCGCGCAGTGATCGACCAGATCGAGACGCGCTCGCCGGTGGAACTGTTGGCAATCGGTATCGGCCATGATGTGACGCGGTATTATCGCCGCGCCGTCACCATCGTCGACGCCGATGAACTGGCTGGAGCCATGACGGAACAGCTTGCCTCGCTGTTCGAGGATCAGACGAGCATGCCGCGCTCGCGCATGCGCCGCGCCAGCTGAGCCCGCTGCGGTGTTTTTCGGCATCGGCCTTATGGCCGGTGTCTTTTCCGGGCAGTGTCGCCGGTTTGCGGCGCTGGCCGGTTGCCGCGAAATCCGTGTGTCTCATTGCGATGCTCGCCGGACTGCTCTCGGGCTGCAGTTCCGGAAATGGCGCCGATGAGCCGGGCCTGGCGGCAATTCAGGCGAAGGTCATTTCCACCTTCAAGCGAGGCTCGGATCAAACGCGCTTCGGCGCTCTGGAATTTCTCGGCGGTCTTGAGTTCAGCTCGGATAATGCGCTTCTCGGCGCTGTTTCAGCCATCCGCTTTCG
The DNA here is from genome assembly GCF_030182565.1 of Rhizobium centroccidentale. Classification (NCBI taxonomy): domain Bacteria; kingdom Pseudomonadati; phylum Pseudomonadota; class Alphaproteobacteria; order Hyphomicrobiales; family Rhizobiaceae; genus Rhizobium; species Rhizobium centroccidentale. Next base: position 92,365 of record NZ_JAQJCG010000014.1, read on the forward strand.
CGACGATCAACGCCATTTCATTTCGGTGCTGGATACCGGCCATTGGCTTACCGGTGCCATCGAACGCGACCAAGAAGGCCGGCTGACCGGCATCAGCGATGCGCGAATAGCGCCCATGATCGACCGCCTTGGCGAGAAGGATTCGGGCGATGGAGTTATGGATGCCGAAGGCTTGGCGCTGCGCGGCAATCACGTCCTCGTCAGCTATGAACAATATCATCGCGTCGATGCCTATCCCGATCCGGGTTTCGAGATTTCGCCGCCCGATGGCACCATGCCCATTCCCATCCCGCGATGGGGGCTGCGGTCCAATCGCAGCCTCGAGGCGCTGATGATCGCGCCACAGTCTAGCCCGCTTGCCGGCGGCACGGTGATCGTCGCCGAAGACAGTCTCGATGATCAGGGTAATTTGTTCGCCGCAGTTCTGGACGGGCCGCTGCAGGGACGCTTCACCGTGCGGCGCCATGGCGGCTTCAATGTCAGCGATGGTGCCTTTCTGCCGGATGGTGACCTATTGCTGCTGGAGCGGCGCTTCGGGCTGATCCATGGTCTCGGCGTGCGTATGCGGCGTATAGCCGGCGCGGATATCAAGCCGGGTGCTGTCTTGGACGGCAAGGTGGTCTTCGCGGCTGGCTCCGGAGATCAGATCGACAATATGGAGGGCCTGGATGTCTTCCGCACTGCCGATGGCTCCCTGCATCTCGTCATGGTCTCGGATGACAACCATTCGATCCTGCAGCGCAGCCTGATGTTGGAGTTCAAGCTGCATGATGACAGCGTCATCAGCCAGAATTGAAGCAGCCAGGGACTTATTTGTCTGCCGCTACCATTTTATTTTTGCTGGGGATGGTGCCGCGCGTCACATTGAGTCGCGCGGCGGATTATTTGGCCGTCAAGCCGTCGGCGCCTGCGGCATCGGCTTCAGCATGTTCATCAGTGCACCATAGGGCAGCAGCATGACGAGGCCGACGGTCACCTTGACTGAGAAATCGCCGATCGCCCAGGAAATCCAGCGCGGTGCCGAGGTCGAAAAGACGCCGAGGATCGGCGCCCATTCGATCGCGAAGGGATCGTTCGGCCCGAAGAAGACGAAGAAGGGCGCGAAGGCGAAGGAGAAGAAGATCAGCGTATCCAGCATCGAGCCGATGAGCGAGCCGAACAGCGGTGCGCGCCACCAGGCCATGCGGCGCAGGCGGTTGAAGACCGAGATGTCGAGCAGCTGGCCGGCGAGATAGGCCGAGCCGGAGGCGATCGCGATGCGCGGCTGTGCGGTGTAAAACGAAAGAGCGACACCAACGACGAAGCCGGCAAAGACGACCTTGCGCGCGGCCTTCGGGCCGAACTGGCGATTGGTCAGATCGGTGATGAGGAAGGCGACCGGATAGGTGAAAGCACCCCAGGTGAGGATATCCGCGAGATTGATGCCGGCGAGCGTCGCCTGCAGCGGATACTGCACGAGGATGTTGGAAGCGACGACAACCAGCGTCATCAGCAGAACGTAGATAAGGGTATGACGTATCGTCAGCATTTTTTTATCCTGGGAGATGCCACCAGTTGAAAGAAACCGGACATGGAAAAAGGCTTGTCCGGAGATGATCCGTGCAAGCCTCTTAGCCGGTATGAAATCGCGAAGTGCTAGGGCTGCTTAGGCAGCAACGGCAGCTTCAGCGGACTTCTTGACGATCTGGCGACGCAGCAGGCGAGCGCGCATGCTGAGTTCGTTTTCGCTTGCCTTGATAAGGAAAGCGTCCAGACCACCGCGATGCTCGACCGAACGCAGCGCTGCAGCGGAAACGCGCAGACGGTAGCGCTGGCCGAGAACGTCGGAGATCAGCGTGACCTGGCAAAGGTTCGGCAGGAACCGACGCTTGGTCTTGTTGTTGGCGTGGCTAACGTTGTTGCCCACGAGGACGGCCTTGCCGGTCAATTCGCACATGCGGGACATGGTACACCTACTTTTGTTTTTCTCGGCCATCGGATAGACATCCCGGGCAAAACCCGACGCGCAATCCAACAGGCCATAATTGGAAAGTTGCGGTTCTATAGTCAGAGAGGCTGGCCGCGTCAAGCCAAACCTTGTGTTTTCCCGCAATTCCGTCAAAAAGCTGCTGTTGTCTGACGCTCGCAGCAGGCGAGCAAAGCAACTATATAACTTGCCTGATCCTCGTTGAAGGCCCTGATCATGGTTCAAATTCGGAAGTGGCTTCTCATTTCAGCTATCGTTGCGTCGATGCCGTCCATGGCATTGGCCGATGTGCTGCGGCATGAAACGCGCTATCGCGTTTCGCTGGCAGGCCTGCCGATTGCCAGGGCGGATTTCAAGACCGAGGTCACCGGCAAGCAGTTCACCATTCGCGGCGATATCACCTCTGCGGGCCTTGCCGATCTTGTCACCTCCATCGACGCCAGGACGGATGTGACCGGCGTCGTCAACGACAGCAAGCTGCAGGCGACGCACTACACACTCTTCTACAAGAGCGGCAAGAGGGAGCGCACCTATGACGTTGCCTATACCAACGGCAATGTGACGTCGAATTCGATCACGCCCGAGCCGAAACGGCCGGACACCTGGGTTCCGATCACGGAGAGCGACCTGAAGTCCGTGCTCGACCCCATATCGGGTATGATCTTTCCGATTACGCCCAGCCTCAACCTCTGCAATCAGACGCTGGCCGTCTTCGATGGTGAGATGCGCATGGATCTGAAGCTGTCGCCGAAGGGATCGCACCCCTTCTCGACGGAGGGTTTCAAGGGCAAGACCATCGCCTGCGGCGTGCGCTTCACGCCGAAGAGCGGCTATAAGAGCACGCGCAAGGACTATCTCTATCTTGCCAAAAGCGACGATATGGAGATCTGGTTCGCCAAGGCGGATACCATGAATGTCTACGCTCCCGTCTACGTCCGTATCCCGACGCAATACGGAACGGTGACGATCACGGCCGTAAAATACGGCAGCTAGACGCGCCGCTGGTTCACAGAACGCTTGACGCTTCCCGTCGTTGTTTCTACGCAATTCCACGAAAATTGCTGGGTATTTCGTGGGCTCGGGACGTCCGCGGCAAGGGGACAGGAATGAAATTTCGCGCGACGTTGACAGGCTTTTCGGCCATTTTGATGTGGTCGTTTCTGGCGCTTTTGACCGTCGCCTCCGGCAAGATGCCTCCCTTCCAGCTGCTTGCCGTCTGTTTTGCGATCGGCAGCATTCCGGGCATCATCGTTCTTCTGTTGAGGCCCGAACGGCTGCAGCTGTTGCGCCAGACCGCCAAGGTCTGGATCACGGGCATTGTCGGCCTGTTCGGCTATCATTTCCTTTATTTCACCGCGTTGCGCCACGCGCCTGCGGTGGAGGCTGGCCTGATCGCCTATCTCTGGCCGCTGCTGATCGTCGTCGGCTCGACGCTGCTGCCGGGGGAGCGGCTGCGCTGGTATCATATCGTCGGCGCTCTGATGGGGCTTGCGGGTACAATCCTGATTGTCGGCCGCAATGGCTTTCATTTCGAAGGCGCCTATGCCGTCGGCTATGGTGCGGCGTTCCTTTGCGCCTTCACCTGGTCCGGTTATTCGCTGATCACGCGTCGTTTCGAGGCTGTTTCCACCGATGTGGTCACGATATTTTGCCTTGCGACATCGATCCTTTCCTTCTTTTGCCACCTTGGCCTGGAGGAGACCATCTGGCCGGAGAACCCGGCCCAGTGGATCGCCGTGCTGGGCCTTGGCCTTTTCCCTGTCGGGGCTGCCTTCTATGCCTGGGATTACGGCGTCAAGAACGGCGATATCCAGATCCTCGGCGCGGCAAGCTATGCCGCACCGCTGCTCTCGACGCTGATCCTGACGCTGTTCGGCTTTGCCGAGCCGAGTTGGGGCATTGCGCTCGCCTGCCTGCTCGTGACTGGAGGCGCGGTGCTGGCCGCCCATCGCATGATCCTGCGCCGGGGCGACGCAGAGCAAACGCAAGCGGAAGCGGCGGAATAGCTCCGCCGCGGATCGCTACTGCTTATTTCTTGAAGACCTTTTCCAGGAAGGCCACGAGCGACGGCCGCCAGACATCCATCTCATGCTGGAGATCGGGGTATTCATGGTATTCGTGCTTGATCTTCTTGGCGTCGAGCGTCGCCTTCAAGCCCGCCACGTCCTTGCCGACGACCTGGTCCTTGCTGCCGACCGTTACCGTGAAGTTGTGCAAGGCCTTGTTGATCTTCTCCGGCTCATTCAGCACAGCATCGACGGTCTTGTTGGGAACCGTCGTCGTGCTGACGCCGCTGAAGGTTGCGACCCAGCCGAAGGTATCCAGATGTGAAAGGCCGGATACGAGGGCCTGATAGCCTCCCTGCGACAGCCCGGCCACAGCGCGGCCGCTCGCCTCGTTCCGCACCCGATAATGCTTCTTCACATACGGGATAAGATCTTCGGTCAGTTCGCGATCGGCTGCTTCGGCGTTCGCGGGATAGAAATTCGCGCGGCGATCGGCGGCCGGAAAATTCTCGGTGATCGCATTCGGCACATCGGTTTCCGTATCCGGAATGACGACGATCATCGGCTCGATCTTCTTTTCGGCAAGGAGATTATCCAGGATCTGCGGCGCGCGGCCCTGGAGGACCCAGGACCCCACTGTATCGCCGAAGCCGTGATAGAGGTAGAGCACCGGCAGCGGCTTGGAGGAATCTGTATAGCCGGGCGGCGTGTAGACATACATCTGCCGTTCCGAATCGAGCGCCTTCGAATGCAGGGTCACCAGCCGCAGGTCGCCGTGGGGCACATTGCGGATATCGAGAATGCTGCCGGGCACCAGGATCAAACTGGTATTGACCTGCCGTTGCGGCTTCGGCGCATTGGTGCCGGTGTCGATGCTGCGGAAGCCGTCGACGTTGAAGTAATATTCGTAGAGATTCGGCTTCAGCACCTCCGTCTTCGTGCTCCATGTGCCATCGTCGCCGCGCTGCATGGCGATGGGATCGCGCAAGCCCAAAGTGACGGAAACCGCCTTTGCCGCCGGCGCATAGAGGCGGAAGGTGATCGACCCATCCTTCTCGACCGACGTCACGAAGTTTTTCAGGGGTTTTTCGGCCGGCGGCGAGGCCGGGGCATCGAGGGCAAAGACAGGCGCGCTCATGACGCAGCCTGCTGCGACGAGCAAAGGAAACAACAAACGCACGAAAAAACCTCCTCCAGATGGATCAATTTCACTTCCCCCGTGTAAAGCTGACACAGCACGTCGCTTTTTCAAGACCGTCGCTGCGCGCTGTCTGGCCGCATCCTGCGTGATGTCAATGAAAGGTAAAAGGTTCAGCCTAAGGTGGGCTTCCAGTTCGGCGGTGCCATCTCGAAGCTCGAAAATTCGAAGCCCGGGGAAACCGTGCAGCCGACGAGCGTGAATTGCCCGAGGCTTTCGGCCGATTGCCACCAGTTGGCCGGAATAACCGCCTGCGGGCGCTCGCCCTTCGCCAGATCCATGCCGAGAACGAGTTTTTCACTCGCCTTGCCGTCGGCCGAGCGACGCAAGGCGAGAGGCGCGCCGGCATAGTAGTGCCAGACCTCGGCGGCATCGTGCACCCGATGCCAGTGCGAGCGCTCGCCCGCCTCGAGCAGATAGTAGATGGCGGTGGAGTGGCCTCTCGTGCCGCCATTTTCGTCGCGGAAGGTCTGCACGTACCAGCCGCCCTCCGGATGCCGCTGCATGGAAAGCATTTCAATGATCTCTTTTGCCTGCATCAGAAATTGTCCTTGCGCTTGCGGATCTCGGCGAAGACTTCTTCGTTGCTGCGGCTTTCCATCAGCAGATGGCGGCGGATCGCCGGATCGGCGGCGCGCAGGAACGGATTGGTTTCCTTCTCGAGCGCCAGCGTCGTGGGGATGGTGAACTTACCTTCCGCTCTCAATGCTTCGATATCGGCGGCGCGCGCCTTCAGCCGCTCATTGCCGGGGTCGATGGTCAGCGCAAAACGCGCGTTGGAGAGCGTGTATTCATGGCCGAAATAGACAGCCGTTTCGTCCGGCAGGACCGCAAGCTTCTGGAGGGAGGCCCACATATCCGCTGCCGGCCGTTCGAACAGGCGGCCGCAGCCGAGCGCAAACAGCGTGTCGGCGGCGAAAAGCAGCTTGTCGTCGGCGAAGTGATAGCAGACGTGGCCGGCAGTATGGCCAGGCGTTTCGATGACATTGACCGTATGACCGGCAAACTCGAATGTATCGCCGTCCCCGACGGCGCGATCGAGGCCGGGAATGGCGACCGCCTCGTTGATCGGGCCGATGATCTCCAAGCCGAACTGTTCCTTCAGCGCCAGATTGCCCTCGACATGATCGGTATGATGATGGGTTGTCAGGATATGGCTGATCGTCCAGCCGCGCCGATCGGCGGCTTTCAGGACCGCATCTGCTTCCGGAGCGTCGATCGACGCCGTCAATCCGGTTTCGGGATCATGGACCAAGACGCCGAAATTGTCGGAACGGCAGATAAAAATCTCTAATTCCAATGGTTTCATGATCGAAATCGTCCTCGTCTTTTACGTTGGTGGAGAATGTAAGCCGTTCGGCCTTGAAGTCCAACGCTTGGCTGATAACATTTGTTTCGATGCACGCCGATATTGTCGATCTCCGCCAGTTTTATCATTCCGAGCTCGGTCGCTTGGCGGAGCAGTCGATCGCCATGGCGCTATCCTCCATCTGGGCGCGGATGCCCGAGGAGCGGCTTGTCGGCCTCGGCTATGCCGTGCCCTATCTCGATCGTTTCCGTGCCGACACCGAGCGTACCTTCGCCTTCATGCCGGCGGGGCAGGGTGCGGTGAACTGGCCGATGGGCTCGGCCTCGGCGACGGCGCTGATCTTCGATGAAGAATTGCCGTTGCCCGACAGTTCGATCGACCGTGTGCTGATGGTGCATTCGCTGGAATTTGCGGAAAGCCCGCGCGAGACGCTGAAGGAGCTTTGGCGCGTTCTGGCGCCCGGCGGCCGGCTGGTTATTGTCGTGCCGAACCGTACCGGCGTATGGGCGCGCATGGAGCATACGCCATTTGGCTCCGGCCGGCCCTATTCACGCGGCCAGCTCACCTCGCTGCTGCGCGAAACAAACTTCACGCCAGGTGCTACGGCAGAAGCACTGTTCTTTCCGCCTTCGAAGCTGCGGACCGTACTGCGGCTACGCCGCGCCTTCGAGCGGGTCGGCCGGACCCTGTGGCCCGCCTTTTCCGGCGTCATCATCGTCGAGGCGCAGAAACGGCTCTATCAGGGGCTGCCCGTTGCCGTTCGCGCCTCGCGCCGTGTCTTCGTGCCGGTGCTGGCCCCGCGGGGCATACCGACGACGCGTGATGGCGCGTGACGCTTTCGCCGTAGCGCCGACACTCGACAAATTTATCAATCCGCTTTAATGCGACGGGGTGTCATAAACCGGAATTTTCCGGTCTTTCCCAAGGTCGATCCCATGAGCATGGAAATGAGCAAGCCCGTCCCGCGTCCCGGCATCCTCGACATCGCCGCCTATGTGCCGGGCAAGGAGCATGCGCCGGGCGTTGCGCGCGTGTTCAAGCTTTCCTCGAACGAGACGCCGCTCGGTGCCAGCCCGAAGGCGATCGAAGCCTTCCGCAGCGCTGCCGGCAATCTCGAGCGCTATCCGGACGGACAGGCCAAGGAATTGCGGCAGGCGATCGCCGATGTGCATGGGCTGAACATGGCCAATATTCTCTGCGGCGCCGGCTCGGACGAGCTGCTCGGCCTGCTCTGCCACACCTATCTCGGCGTGGGCGACGAAGGCATCATCACCGAGCACGGCTTCCTGGTCTACAAAATCCAGATCATGGCCGCCGGCGCGACGCCGGTCACGGTCAAGGAAAAGGATTGCACAGTCGACGTCGACGCGATCCTCGCGGCGGTCACGGAAAAGACCAAGATGGTCTTCATTGCGAACCCTGCCAATCCCACTGGAACATACGTGCCGGTCAGCGAGATCCGCCGCCTGCAGGCGAGCCTGCCCAAGCACGTCATTCTCATCCTCGACGCTGCCTATGCCGAATATGTCCGCCGCAACGATTACGAGGCCGGCCTTGAACTCGTTTCGGCGAACCAGAATGTCGTCATGACCCGTACCTTCTCCAAGGTCTATGGCCTCGCGGCGCTTCGTATCGGCTGGATGTATGCCCCGGTCGATATCGTCGATGCGATCAACCGCGTGCGTGCTCCGTTCAATCTGAACGGCGCGGCCATTGCTGCCGGAGCGGCTGCCATTCGCGATCAGGCTTTCACGGAAAAGGCGGTCGCGCATAACACACTCTGGATCGAGAAGATGACGGCTGCGCTCGAAGCCTTGGGTCTCAGGGTGACGCCGTCGGTTGCGAATTTCGTGCTGATCCACTTCCCCGACAGCGACGGCAAGCGCGCTTCGGAAGCGGACGATTTCCTCACGAGCCGCGGCTATATCCTGCGCGCCGTCCGGGCCTATGGTTTCCCGAATTCGCTGCGCCTGAGCATCGGCACCGAAGAGGCCAATCTCGGCGTCATCGACGCTCTGGCCGAATTTATGGGACGCAAGGCATGAGCAACATCCAGTTCGACCGCATCGCCCTGATCGGCATCGGCCTTATCGGCTCTTCCATCGCCCACGACATCAAGCGCCTCGGTATCGCAAAGGAAGTGGTGATCTCGACACGCAGCGCCGAGACGTTGAAGCGTGCCGAGGAGTTGAAGCTCGGCGACCGCTATACGCTGTCCTCGGCCGAGGCAGCCAAGGACGCCGATCTCGTCATCGTCTCCGTGCCAGTCGGCGCCTCCGAAAGTGTCGCCAAGGAAATTGCTGCGCATCTGAAGCCGGGCGCTATCGTCACCGATGTCGGCTCCACCAAGGCGTCGGTCATCGCGCAGATGCAGCCGCATATGCCCTCCAATGTGCATTTCATTCCGGGCCATCCGCTCGCGGGAACGGAGAAATCCGGCCCGGATGCGGGCTTTCCGGGGCTGTTCAAGGGGCGCTGGTGCATCTTCACGCCCGTTCCGGGTACCGACGAGGCTGCGATCAAGACGCTTCGCGGCTTCTGGGAAACTCTGGGCTCCCGTGTCGACGAGATGGATCCCGAGCATCACGACAAGGTGCTGGCGATCGTCTCGCATCTGCCGCATCTGATCGCTTACAACATCGTCGGAACCGCCGACGATCTGGAAACGGTGACCGAGTCTGAAGTCATCAAATATTCCGCCTCTGGCTTCCGCGACTTCACTCGCCTTGCCGCCTCCGATCCGACCATGTGGCGCGACGTCTGCCTGCACAATCGCGATGCGATTCTGGAGATGCTGTCACGCTTCTCCGAGGATCTGGCATCGCTGCAGCGCGCGATCCGCTGGGGTGACGGCGACAAGATCTTCGACCTTTTCACCCGCACGCGCGCCATTCGTCGCTCGATCGTCGAAGCCGGCCAGGACGTCGACGTGCCGGATTTCGGCCGTCATGCGCTGGATGTGAAGGAATAGGCATCCTTATACGACGGAGGAGCGCTTATGATCATCAGGCGCGCACATTCCGAAGATTTGCCCTGGCTCCTTGAGCATGAAGACGCCAGTGAAGACTGGATCGGGCGTTGCATTGCGCTCGGTGAATATTTTGTGGCCGAGCGGGACAGTGAAGTCGTCGGCTTCCTGCGCTTCAGCCGCTTCTGGGGCAAAATCCCCTATATGGATATGATCCGCGTGCTGCCGCTACATCAACGCGAGGGTGTCGGAACCGCCCTGTTCCATGCCTGGGAAGGCGCCATGATCGAAGAGGGCGCCCAGCATCTGATGACCTCAAGCGAATGGGCGGAAGCTGAGCCGCAGGCGTGGCATCGCCGCAATGGCTTCAAGGCGGTGGGTAGCATCGACCTCCGCATCGTTCAGCCGAGCCCGGAGATATTCTTTGTGAAGGATATCTCCGGCGCAGGTAAGGAATAGCATCTTAGATCGGCGGGATCTTGCCGAGCGGGATGAAACCGCTGAGCGAGAGGCGGCCGCGATCGGCGGTGAGATCGACGGAAACCTTGTCGCCGCCATTGGCGAGCGCCTTCAGCATCTTCGTGGCCGTCTTGATGATGTTCTTGGCAGCGGGAAGCGTCGTGGTCAGACTATCGCCCCATGGCCCGATCTGATTGATTTCCAGTTTGAACTGGCCTGATAGAAAACCCTCATCGTCAAAATTGAAGGGGCCGGAAAGCGTCATGATGCGGCCGTCGCCGATGTCGATGACGGCTTGGTGCAGCACGCCTGCCGAGCCGCGAAGCCCTTCGCGGTCGCTGCCATCGAGCAGGCCGGCCTTGCCCGATAGCGTCACGTTGGCGCTCGTGGATGCGGTCGGCAGGACCTGGGGAAAATCCTTGATCACGGCATTGGCATTTTCGACGCCGATCGCGAAATCCAGATCGCTGCCGCTCTGGCTGGCGTGCATCTCCGTGTGGGCGGCTGTGACATTGATACTCTGGCCGGTGACTGAGGAGACGATGCCCGCCTTCAGCCCATTGATAACAGTCTGGGTCTGCGCGACGCCACGGCCCTTGGCGACGAGGTTCGATTGCAGATCGGCCCATTCAGCCGATACGGTCAGGCCCTCGGTCGTCCGCAACTCGGCGGGAGATTTCAGGCTCCAGCTCACATGGTTGGGCTGGAAGACCGGTGCGGAGGCACTGAGCCTGTCGAAATTGGTGGAGACGCCCCGTGTCTGGTTGTCGACAGTCACGGTGTCGCAGGTCAGGCCGATGGAGAAGGGGAAGCCGTTGAAGGCCATGTTCTCGCATTTGCCGGCAATGCCGGCGCTGTTCTGCTGACCGAGCGCCTTCAGGACATTGGCCCTGACGAAACCGGTCGCATAGTACCAACCGCCGGTGTAAAGACCGGCCAAAACCACCACCAGCCCAAAAAGGATGAGCCACAGACGTTTGCCTCGACCGGTCGTTACGCTCTGGCTTGACGCTGCCATGTTGTTCTCCAATGGTTGGACTGAAGCTTCACAGTGATTTGGCGTTGGATATGGACGAATTTTGGGTGTTTGGCTACGGATCCCTCATGTGGAATCCGGGCTTTGGTTATGACGAGCGGGCCGAGGCCCTGATTTTCGGTTATCGTCGCTCGCTCTGCGTCCGTTCCTGGGTCCATCGCGGGACGGAAGAAAACCCCGGCCTCGTCCTCGGCCTCGATCGCGGCGGCTCTTGCCGTGGCATGGCCTTTCGGGTTCCGGTCTCCGATTGGGACGAGGTGCTGACCTATCTGCGCGAGCGCGAACTCGTCACCAACGTCTATCTGGAAAAGACCCTGCCGATCCGGCTCTCTGACGGGCGGCGCGTGACCGCCGTCGCCTATGTCGTCGATCGCAACCACAGGCAATATGCCGGCTCGCTGGATGCGATCGAGGCAGCGCATGTGGTGGAAGCTGCCATCGGCCGCTCCGGCCCGAACGATGCCTATCTCTTGAATACCCTGGCCCATCTGCGCGACATGGGCATCCGCGATCATTGGCTGGAGCAGGTTGCCGGCGAAGTGGAGCGAATGCGAAAGGCATCCTGAACCTGCCGCCGGGCATCGAGAGCTCGCTCAGACAGCGGCGGTAACGGGTTTTGCCTTGGCGATTTCCGCCAGACGCTGGACCGCGGTCGGAGGAAGCGGCAGGTTCGGGTTGTTGGCGACCGTCTCGACCAGCAGCTCGTCGCTCGCCCTTTCCGTCTCCTCGATCAGGCGCGCGAAAAAGGCATCCGGGTCCATGCCGGGCTCGATCGGCGGCAGGATGCGCACCTTGATATGGCCGGGATATTTGCGGAACGTGCGGCGCGGCCAGAAGAGGCCGGGATGCATGGCAACGGCGACGACGGGGATGCCGAGGTCGCGATACATGCGGGCGATGCCGTATTTATAGACCGGCTCGGCACCTGGCGGCCGGCGCGTCCCCTCGGGGTAGATGATGAGCTGGCGGCCGGTGGCGAGCTCTTCGCGCGTGCGCTTCAGGACATCGAACATGACCTTGCCGCGGGCGCCGCGATCGACCGGGATCATGCGCTGTTTACCGGCATACCAGCCGAACAATGGGATCCACATCAGCTCGCGCTTCAGGATATAGACCGGGTCGTCCAGATAGGGCAGCAGTGCGAATGTATCCCAGAAGGATTGATGCTTGGGCGCGAAAATGAAGCTGCCCTTGGGGATATTTTCCAAGCCCTCGATCTCGAAGGTGGTGCCGACGATCTTCTCCATCAGCCAGGTGCTGGATTTCGCCCACGCCTTGGGGATCGCATAGGCCGCCTTGCGCGGCATGAGGAAATAAATCGGCGCCAACACGATCATGCGAATGATCAGATTGGCATAGAAGGCCGTGTTGAACAGGATCGAACGCAAGATAATCATCGAGGCTTTTCCAATGCACCGGCTTGCGCCAGCATCCGAAGGTTTGCCTACACGATTACAGCGTCAATAAAAAGTCGGTCTTTGCGGGGTTTTCGCGTCTGCGTCGTTTGATACGGCGAGCCTCAGTCGTCGTCCTCAGTCGGCTGCCGCGAGCGCAGGCCTATCGGCCGTCCGAGGCCGGTCAGATTGCGGGCGCCGGCAAGGAGCACTTTCGCATATTCCGAGATCATCGTGCGCAGCGCATTCGGGTCCGTGAACCAGTTCTTGCTCTTCAGGTCGGAGTTGACGACCGGATAGGGGATGAAATCAGTCGAGGGATCGACATATTTCAGTTCCGCGAGACTGCGGGGCATATGGTAGTTGTTCGTGACAACGAGAACGCTCTTATAGCCCCTGGCGTGAATCCACTTTGCCGCTTCACGGGCATTGCCGATCGTATCGAGCGCATCGTAGCCGATGTCGACACAGCAGCTGAACAGGCTGGCGGAACTCTGCGTCAGCTTGCGGATCTGTGTCGGCGTGGTGGTCGGATGCGCGCCCGATATCAGCAGACGGTTGCCGGCACCGGTGCGCAGTAGCTCCACTGCCTGATCGATCCGCTGATAGCCGCCCGTCAGCACGACGATGGCATCGGCTTTCGGCTCGAGCGGCGGTTTCAAGGTGGTGATCGAATCGGCGAAATGCAGGAAGCCGCCGAAAACGATGGCGACAAGGAAGATGAAAGCGAAGCCGCCCCAGCGCAGGAGACGGCGGAACAGGCTGCGGCGCATAGGTCTATCGCCGCGGGGGCGTGTCCGCAGCGACTGCAAACTCACGGACTTGCGAGTCGTCAGATCCATGCTCATGATTCGCTATTATACGCCAATTGCGGCAAGGAGCGGGCTGGCAAACGGTAAAAAAACATCGCTGAAGCGTCAATTCTGTACGCTGTCCGTCCGCCCGGGATCGGAACGGATCAGATCGATCTCGTAGATCGTGCGCATGACGGTGAATCGCGCCGTCAGCGTCGTCAGCAGCGCGATGATGATCATGGTGGCGAGAATGCCGATATAGCCGAGCGCGCCGACGGAGAAAGTCCCGAACAATGCCGTTGCCTGGTCGGTCTGCGGCGTGGCGATCGTATGGCTTTGCAGGAGGCCGGCTGTTGCAAAGAAAAGCGCGGCAAGGGCACTGCCGGCGCCCGATCCTTTGAGGCTGATCTTCAGAAAATGCTTCTGGAACTCGTTGGCGACGAAGGTGCTTTCGGCGCCGACGAAATGCAGCACCTCGACGATATGCCGATTGCCTGACAATGCGCCGCGCGTGGCGAAAACCACAGTCAGGACCATGGCGGTGAAGACCAGCAACAGGACACCGGTACCGATGAGAACGGTGGTGTGCGCCATCGACACGAGCCGGTCGACCCAGGTGCGATGATCGTCCAGCGTCGCTTGTGGGATCTGCGCCTTGAGCAATGCGCGCATCGCCTCGAAGTCAGGCGGATGCGTTTCGTCGATGGTGATGATGACGAGGCGCGGAACGGGCAGTTCCTTGATATCGAGGCCGGCGCCGAGCCACGGTTCGAGCAGGCGCGCGGTTGCCGCTTCATCGACGATCTGGCCGGACTTGGTGCCGACGAAGCTCAATGCGATATCGCGGGCGCTCGCGAGCGCCTTTTCCATGTCAAGATCGTTGTCCGGCTTGATCTGGATGGTGATCTCGCGGGAAATCTGGCTCTCCCAGCTTGCCGCCGTCGAGCGTACCATGCTGACCGCACCGAGTGTGAGGCAGGCGAGAAAGGCCATGATGGCGATGACGACAATGAGCGCATTGCCCTGAATGTTGGAGGACGGCACGATCGGCCCCGTCGGGCGAACGCGCATCTCCGGACGCTTGCGTTCTACAGGCGGTGTACCGGGCGCTTGCCGCGCTTGCGGCGCCCCGGCATTCGGGGCTGTCCTGCGGGGGCGGGGATCAGTCATAGATATCGAGATGCCCCCCCGATAGAATCATGCGTCTCGCCTCGATCTGGTCCATCAAAGCGAGATCGTGCGTGGCAATGACGACAGCGGTCCCGAGTCGGTTAAGCTCGAGAAAGAGATTGAGCAGGCGGCGCGCCATCGGCGGGTCGACGTTGCCCGTCGGTTCGTCGGCGAGCAGAATTTCCGGGCGGTCGATGAGGGCGCGCGCGATGGCGGCGCGTTGCTTCTCGCCGCCCGACAGAACCGGCGGCAGCACATTGATGCGCTCGCCGAGCCCTACCCATTTCAACAGTTCGAGGACGTCGGTGCGATAGGAGCTTTCATCCTTGCCGCGCACGCGGAGCGGCAACGCAACGTTTTCATAGGTCGTCAGATGCTCGAGCAGCCGGAAATCCTGGAAGACGATGCCGACGCGGCGGCGCAGCAGCGGCAGTTCATTGCGCGGGATCGAGGAAATCTCGCGGTCAAACATGCGGATCAGCCCACGCGTCGGCTGCAGCGACATGAAGAGCAGCCGCAGCAGTGTCGTCTTGCCGGCGCCGGAGGGGCCAGTCAGGAACTGGAACGATTTCCTCGGTATGTCGAAGCTCAGGTCGCGGAGGATTTCCGGACCCATGCCGTAGCGCAAACCGACGTTCTCAAAGTGAATCAACGGGCAGTCCAGTCTTCCGCAGGGTTCAATCAGGCGACTTGTTAACCAATGGCATTAACAGCCGGTAAATTTTTCTGGAAAGGCGCCCTATTCATGGCGATCTTTGCGAAGCATTAACCAATAAAATTTACGACTGGGCAGGATTCGTTTCAATGCCCAGCTTGGCAATGGGCGTCGAAACCATGTGGATCACCGCAAAGGGAGGCCATCATGGGCGCTTTTCGCCACCGTCAACAACAGACGGGGCTGATTTATGACCTCATTCCGCCCGAACGCGGAACGGGATCCCCTCAGGCGCATTACGTCATGCCGAAACCCGATATCGTGGATGCCGAATTCGTGACCGTTTTCGCCGCACGCGGGCGGGCGGCTTCGGGCATGAACATGTGCTACGGAGGGCATGCCCGATCGAAACCGCAGCCGGCGACGCGCAAAACTGCCTTCTCGCGCATCCTGTCCGTTCTGCGGGTGACCGAAGAGGTCTTGCAGCAGGCATCGCGGCGCAGTTTCGTCGCGCTCATCGTTTGCCTCGCAATCTTGATCTTCGGTCTTTCGGGCGGTTTTTTCGGTCTTTCCAACGCCCCAGCCGAGGCGACGTCCGATCCGCTGCAGTTCTCGCATGTCACGCTGACGCCTAGGGATGAGAACGGGCTGCCCGTCTTGAGATTGAACGGCATCATCGAAAATGTCAGTGGTGCCACCCTTTCGGTCCCGCAGGTGCGTGCCGATCTTTTCGCCGGTGGCCAACTGGTCAGGAGCATCGTGGTGGATACGCCCGTCGATCGCCTTGGGCCACATGAAAGCCGCGGATTCTCGACGCGATTGCAGCATCCCGGTGGAAAAACGCCAGAAGTTCGGCTTTCCTTCATGCCTTAGGGGGTGTGTTGGGCTTGCCGATTGTGCTACGGGCTACTGCTTTAGAGTGCTACAGCGACCTTTGCGCGTCTTATACAACGCGCGGCGCTGTAGAGCTTGATCGGCGGCCATGGGCCGCTTAGCCATGGAGCATGCCAATCAATGCCTGTCGTACGCGGGAAGAATATCGAGCCGCTTTTCACTGCCGAGCAGATTGCCGAGCGCAATCATGCCTTGGCGAAGGAAATCGCCAGCGGGCCGACGAAGGATCTCCTCGTCATCGCCATCCTCAAAGGCTCGTTCATCTTCGCAGCCGATTTGCTGCGCGCCCTGCATGAGACCGGGCTTGCCCCTGAGGTCGAATTCATCACGCTTTCGAGCTATGGCGCCGGCACGACGTCCCAAGGCGTGCGCATCGTCAAGGACATCGACAGCGACGTTCGGGATCGCGACGTGCTGCTGATCGACGACATTCTGGAATCGGGCCGCACGCTGCGTTTTGCCAAGGAACTGCTCTATGAGCGCGGCGCCCGCAACGTCACGCTGGCCGTCCTGCTCGACAAGAGCGTCAAGCGCCAGGAAGAGCTCGAGGCCGATTATGTCGGCTTCGAATGCCCCGATTATTTCGTTGTCGGCTACGGCATGGATGTCGCCTACGCCTTCCGCGAATTGCCGTTCGTCGGTGTCGTCACGGGCGACGCCGAGGCCTGATCTTAAGTTAATGCAGGCGGCATGTCCGTCTGTCCCATTCTGCTCCAGCGATGACGAACCGTTAACCACGGAGCCCGATCGCCTCCCCCACGTTTACCTATCGCAAACGGAATTCTGGTGATTTCGGTCGCGGAACATGACGGACCAGGAGCACGGACCATGGCAAAAATTCTGATCACGGAAGACGAAGATTCGCTTCGCACCTTCGTCGCCCGCGCGCTGCGCTTGGACGGTCATGAGACCGAAGAGGCAGCCGACGGCGCGGAAGGCTTAGAGAAACTGAAGCAGGGCGGCTACGACCTTTTGCTGTCGGATATCCGCATGCCCGTGATGGACGGCATCGAGCTTGCGCATCAGGCACATTCGACGTGCCCGGGGATGAAAATCCTGCTGATGACCGGCTATGCGGAGCAGCGCGAGCGCGCTGACGACCTTATGGAAAAGATCGTCGACGTCGTCGCCAAGCCCTTCGCGCTGCCAGACATCCGCAAGGCCGTTGCCCGGGCTTTGGCTGCCTGACATTTCTCGACTATCGGCTCAGTCGTTTCCTGTGCCGAGGTCATCATCATTTGCGGATAGGGCCGAAATCGTCATCTGGATAGTAGATGGTTTCTTCTCCCGGCTTTCTTGAGCCGACAACGATCATCGTCACCGCGGCGGCGGAATAGTTGAGCAGATGATGCCCATTCGGTTGCCCAGCCGGAAATCCCACGAAATCGCCGGGCCCGAGAATATGGTGACCGTTTTCGTCAACCAGCGTCGGCGTGCCTGTGAGAATATAGAGAAATTCGTCCTCCGCCATATGCCAGTGGCGTGATGAAGACATGCCTCCGGGATCGAGGGTGACGAGGTTCACGCCAAATTGCGTGATGCCCACAGCTTTGGCAAGCCGAATCTCGTGCTTGCCGCTCAGCCTCGCATCCACGTCGGCAACGCCGGGCAGACCTGTCGTGACAGGCAGATCCGAAATATGGGCAAGCTTGGTCTCCATATCCTCCCCCTTTGCGAAGCATGAAGACAGGCAACTTCTTTGATGGCAGACTGCGTTACTGACCCAGGTTCAGCAGACGTTCCAGATAACGCCGTTCTTCGCTGAGCGTGGGATTGTTGCTCAGCCGTTCCCGAATGGCGTCGAGAATTTGACGTGCGCGCTCTGCTTCAATGATGTCCGGCACCATGTTGTCATTGGGGTTGTCAGAGAAACCGCCGTCGTTGCGCGACCGGCCGAGCGGATCGCGGCCGTTTTGACCGCCTTGGCCCATCTGCCCCGGCATCTGTCCCTGACCCTGCCCCTGGCCTTGTCCCTGCTGCATCTGGGCCATAAGCTGGTTCATCATTTCGCGCGTGCCCTTGCGCAGGGCATCCAGCGCGCGTCCCTGGCCTTGCACGGCGCCTTCGCCATTGCCCTCGGCAAGCTGGCCTGAAGCGCCTTTCATCTCCTGTTGTGCCTTGCCGTAATTCTGGTTCGGCTTCATGCCGAGCGAGTCGAGGTTTTTCTGCAGTTCGCCGAGTTGCTTGCCGAGGCCCTCCTGCTGCTGGCGCAGTTGCTTCAGCGCGTCGCGCAGCTGATCGGCCGTCATGTTATCGGTGGGATCCTTGCCCTTCTCGCCCTGCTGGTTCTGGCCTTGCTGCTGATCCTGCTGGCCTTGGCTGTGCTGGCCCATATCCGGGCGCATCGGGTCGTTGAGGCCGGGCATGGGCTGATCCATCAGGCCGTCGCCGTCCTCGTTGGAATCGCCGCGCTGCATGCGATCGCGCATGGCCTGATCGAGCTTGAAGGTCTGATCCATCAGCTTCTGCTGATCGCGCATGATGCGGCCGAGCTTGTCCATCTGTTCGCGCATCTTGTCGTTGGCCTGGTTCTGCTGCTGCCCAGGCTGCGGCTTGCCCGCCTGCAGGCTGTTCATCAGCTGCTGCAGTTCAGAGAGCATCTGCTGTGCGGCCTGCCGATTGCCGGAGCGCGCGAGATTTTCGATCTGATCCATCATGCGCTGCAGATCCTGCTGGCGCAGGATATTGGCTGAGCGCTGGTTCGGCTGGGCCGGCATGTTGCGCATGCGCTCGGCCAGCTCCTTCATATAGGCGTCCATCGCCTTGCGCAGCTCGTCGGTCAGCTTCTTGATCTCGGCATCGGAAGCGTTGCGCTGGAGGGCGTCGGAGAGCTTCTGCTGGGCGTCGCGGAGGGCCTTTTCCGCATCGGTCAACTGCGCATCTTCCATGCCGAGGGCGATCTGCCAGAGATAATCGGCGGTATCCTTCAGCGAGGCTTCGCTACTTGCGAGCTTCATGCGCGTCAGCGCCGACTTGATCGCGAGATAATTGCCGAGATCGGGAATAGTCTCTTCGGGCCGTATGGTCAGCGATTTGTTGAGCTCGATCGCTTCCGGCATCTTCCGCGTGTCGAGTGCAAACACCTGGCGTTCTTCCGCCACGGCGGCGGCGAGCGGCTGGCTGAAATTGCGTGATGGCAATACCATCTCATAGGGTGAGCTGCGGCCCGTCTGGCCGGCACCGTCCTTGGCGACGAGGGTGATGCGGACGCGCTTGCCGGCGAGCGGGTCCTGCGTCAGATCATGGCTTGCCAGACCCTTGCCGTTGCGGCGGTCGCGGCGGGGAAGCTCCAGCTTGTATTCGGGCAGGCCGTATAGGGGTTTGGCAGCCGGATCGGATTCGACCGGCACGATCTCGGCATAGGCTTCCTCGACGCCGTAATCATCCTTGACCTTGAAGCCGAGTTCCAGCGCGCCGCTCGCCGTCGCATGCGGAATGCCGTCGAAGGTGATCTCCGGCGGTTTATCGACGACTACGTTGAAGGACCAAGACTTGCCGTTGACGGTGAGTTCGCCACCCTTTTCCAGTTTGAGAACATGGGTACGGGCGACCATCCCGTCTGCAGCCGGGATATTGCCGGTGCCGTTTGCTGCGGGCGGCACGGCGGGAGGCGTTGCAGGTTTTGCGCCAGCCGGGCCCTGCTTGTCGGCATCAGCGGCCTGCTCGGGGATTTCGGCGCCTTTTTCCGCGCCAGTTGCCTGGAACAGCACTTTCTCATCCGTCGCAGCACCCGAAACACGTACGGTGAGCTCGGAAAATTGCGGCACGTTCAAGCTGTTGCCGGCATTGGTGACATTGCCCGTCAAATAGACCGGCGCTTCGCCGGTATAATAGGGCGGAGTGACCCAAGCGTCGACACGGACATCCGGATTGCTCGATGTCGAGGTCGATGCCGTGAAGGCATCACTGAGCGAGCCGCCGCTGTTGGACATGGAAAAGCTGAAGGCCGTTACCAGCAACAGGGCTGGGATGGCGCGCAATGCGAAGCGGTCGTAGCGCGTAATATCCGGCCTCGGCAGGCCGGCATCCAGGGCGGCGATGCGCTCGGCCATACGCGTCTGGTGTTCCCGCCAGAGCGCGCGCGCAAACGGAGTGTCGAGCGCCGGCTCGTCTTCCTGCACCGTGACGGGCTGGTGGGCGAGGCCATTGCGCTCTTCCAACAGCCGGTCCGCCTCGACGGTGTTCGGCCAGCGCAGGCGGCGCAGCGGATAGAGGGAGATGGCGAAGCCGATCGCGAAGACGGCAAGCAGCAGAAAGCGCAGAACATCCGGCGCCATGCGGAAAATGCCGAACCAGGCGATGGAGAGGAAAAGGGCCAGAATGGAGGCCGGCAGCAGCAGCCGCGGCAGAAGCTGTTCGCTGACAAGTACCAGCCGCGCAAAGAGACGCTTGACCGCAACCATGCGCGCCAGCGCCGGACGGGTGGCAAAAGCGCCCTTCTTAGGGTTGCTGGGGCTGGTCATCGGTCCGGTCTTCTCCCGATCTGACGTTGATGGCCAGAGCATGATGCCGAAAAGTGTGGACGTCTTTCGGACGACATCATGCTCTACTTCTTTAATTCTAGAGTGGATTCAGATTTTAGATCGATTCGATCTAAAATCATCCGGCTCCAGTCGCCCGTTGGGTGGCGCAGCGTCCCACACGCTCGCGCACGCGGTGCCCGGCGAGACACCATTCAATCAAAGATAACATTCTTTGTGGCGAAGACGAGGGCAACGGGCGTGAAAGGCTGCTTTTTCACCGGACTTCGCCGAAACGTGATCGGGTAAAGCAGCCTTTGCGGTCCTGCCCGAAATTGTCGATGAAGCCGCTTACCCCTCAAGCCAGGCCGGGATCGAATCCAGGCCGATCAGCTCTTCGTAGGTCCCGCGCGGGCGGATGATGTGGAATTCATTGCCCTTGACCAGCACCTCGGGAACCAGAAGTCGGCTGTTATAGGTACCGGCCTGCACGGCGCCATAGGCACCGGCCGAGCCGACGGCCAGCAGATCGCCGGGCTTCGGCAGCGCCATCTCGCGGTCGAGTGCCAGATAATCGCCCGTCTCGCAGACCGGGCCGACGACGTCCGCCTTGATGCGTGGTGTGCTGGCGTCGCCGACCGCAACCGGCCTGATCTCGTGATAGGCCTCATAAAGTGTCGGACGGATGAGGTCGTTCATGGCGCCGTCGACGATGACGAAGCTCTTGTCGCCGCCATCTTTCACATAGATGACTTCGGTCACGAGAATGCCGGCATTGCCGACGATCAGGCGGCCGGGCTCGGTGACGATCCGGCAGTTGAGGCCGCGCAGCTGGTTCTTGACGATCTCGGCATAGGCATCCGGCAGCGGCGGCGGGTTGTTGTCGTCGCGATAGGGAATGCCGAGGCCACCGCCGATATCAACATGATGGATATCGTGGCCATCGCCGCGCAGCGTTTCCACGAGGTCGCGCAGCAGCTTGAAGGCGTCGTCGAAGGGCTGCAGCTCGGTGATCTGGCTGCCGATGTGCATATCGATGCCGGTGACCTTGATCCCAGGCAGGCTGGCGGCGCGCTCATAGACGGCGCGGGCGCGCTGCCATGAAATGCCGAACTTGTTTTCCTTCTTGCCGGTCGAAATCTTCGCATGCGTGCGCGCATCGACATCGGGATTGATGCGGAAGGAGACGGGCGCCACCTTGCCGGCGCGGACGGCGCGCTGATTCAGCACTTCCAGCTCCGGTTCGGATTCGACGTTGAAACAATAGATGCCGGCTTCGAGCGCTGCGTCCATTTCCTGCGCCGTCTTGCCGACGCCGGAGAACATGATGCGGTTGGCCGGAATGCCCGCGGCCAATGCGCGGCGCAGCTCACCAACGGAGACGACATCGACGCCGGCGCCAAGGCGGCCGAGCGTCTTCAGCACCGCCTGATTGGAATTGGCCTTCATGGCGTAGCAGACCATGGCATCGACATCGCCGAAGGCCTCCGCGAAGACGCGGTAGTGGCGCTCCAGCGTTGCCGTCGAATAGACGTAGAAGGGTGTGCCGACCGCCTTGGCGATCTCCGGAACCGGTACATCCTCGGCGTAGAGGATGCCGTCGCGATACTCAAAATGGTTCACGGTCGTCGCCTAATCAGAGAAGCGGGTCGAGGAAGAACTTCTTGTCCTCCGTGCCCGGCTCCTTCGTCGGCTTGGAGACGTCGCCGCCCTTGGTCGCGTGCGCACTCGGCGGATCGAGAGGGCCTTTGCGGCCACATCCGACAACGGCAAGGCCGATGACCGAAAGCACGACGGTCAGGCGGATGATGTGCGGCATGTTGATCTGCATCGAAATCCTCTTGGGCGGCAAACGCGAAAGCAGTCCTTCATAGCGAAGTTTCCGAGCCTTGTGCACCCTGATTGTTGGTTGTGACTTTCGGCGATTTTCTCAATTGCGGGCGCGCCAGAAGGCGATCTGCTTGCGCACTTCCGAGGGCGCCGTACCGCCAAAACTCTTGCGGCTGGCAACGGAAGCTTCGACCGTCAGGACATCGAAGATCTTGTCGGTGATATCGGGGTGGATCGCCTGTAGGTCCGCAAGCGAGAGTTCCGCCAGCTCGCAGGATTTGCTTTCGGCAAGCGCCACGGCACGCCCCGTCACGTGGTGGGCATCGCGGAAGGGCAGGCCGGCTTCGCGCACCAGCCAATCGGCTAGGTCGGTGGCGGTCGAATAGCCGGAGCCGGCGGCCGCCTTCATGCGGGCAGTGTTGATCGTCATGTCGCGCATCATGCCGGTCATGGCGGCAATGGCGAGTTCCAAGCTTTCGGCAGCGTCGAACACCTGTTCCTTGTCTTCCTGCATGTCCTTGGAATAGGCGAGCGGCAGGCCCTTCATGATGGTCAGCAGCGCCACCAGCGAGCCGTTGATGCGGCCGGTCTTAGCGCGCACGAGTTCGGCGGCATCCGGGTTCTTCTTCTGCGGCATGATGGAGGAGCCGGTGGAGAAGGCGTCGGAGAGACGCACGAAGCCGAATTGCGGCGTCGACCAGATGACGATCTCTTCGGCAAGCCGCGACAGATGCATGCCGGCGATCGCTGCAATCGACAGGAATTCCAGGGCGAAATCGCGGTCGGAGACGGTGTCGATCGAGTTGCGGGTCGGCTCGCGGAAGCCGAGCGCCTTGGCCGTCATGTGGCGATCGATCGGGAAGCCCGTGCCGGCAAGGGCAGCGGCGCCGATCGGCGATTCGTCCATATGCTCGATGGCGTGGCGTACGCGCGAACGGTCGCGGCCGAACATTTCGACGTAGGCCATGCAGTGATGGCCGAAGGTGACGGGCTGCGCCGTCTGCAGGTGGGTGAAGCCCGGCATGACGGTTTCGGCATGTTCCTCGGCACGGTCGAGGAAGGCAGAGATGAGCTCGGTCAGCGCCTGCTCGCACTTCTGCAGCTCTTCCTTCACCCAGAGGCGGAAATCGAGTGCCACCTGGTCGTTGCGCGAGCGGGCGGTGTGCAGACGGCCGGCAGCCGGGCCGATCAGGGTTGCAAGCCGCGCCTCGACGTTCATGTGGATGTCTTCGAGGCGGCGCGAGAATTCGAAATTGCCGCTTTCGATCTCTGACAGGATCGTGTTCAACCCGTGAACGATCTTGTCTTTATCCTCGGTTGAAATGATGCCTTGATTGGCGAGCATGCTCGCATGCGCGATTGAGCCGCGGATGTCCTGGGCAAACAGCTTCTTGTCGAAATCGATCGAGGCATTTATCTCCTCCATGATTGCCGCGGGGCCGGAAGCGAAACGCCCGCCCCACATCTGGTTGGAGGATTTGGTGTCCGTGCCGTCAGTCATGAGATGCCCACCTGGAGAATGTAATGACAGCAAAGAAGCCGTTCGGTCTGCCGTCCATGAAACTTGTTATGCTTGCCGCCGTCGCCGGGGTTATTGCCGGTGCGGCAGCGGTATACGTGAAGGAGGCGGGGTATGGCAATGGCATTGGTGAAACGGCCTCGGCCGATCAATGCGGGACTGCCAGGGATCGCGCTGCTGCCCTGACGCCCTTTACCAAGGGTCAGGTCGCCGCCATGAGCGTGCCGCCGGCGCCGATCTCGCTTCAGGGTGTCTCCTTCAAGGGGGCTGAAGGGCAACCGCTGTCGATCAGCAGTTTCGCCGGCAAGACCGTGCTCTTGAATGTCTGGGCGACATGGTGCGTGCCGTGCCGCGAGGAAATGCCGGCACTGAACGCGCTTGAGAAGAGCGTCGGCAGCGACAAGTTCGAAGTGGTCGCCGTCAATATCGATACGGGCGACGATGAAAAGACCAAAGCCTTCCGTGCGGAATATGCGATCGATAAGCTCGGCTACTACCGCGACAACACGATGGGCGTGTTCAATGTGCTGAAGAAGCAGGGGCTGGCCTTTGGTTTGCCGGTGACCTTGTTGATTGACGACAAGGGCTGCCTTCTGTCGGCCATGAACGGACCGGCGGCGTGGGACAGCGAGGATGCCAAGAACCTGGTGAAGGCGGCTGCGGGGATTTAATTTTCTCCTTCTCCCTTTGGGGAGAAGGTGCCCGGTAGGGCGGATGAGGGGGAGTGTGTCATAACAAACGCGTCGCTGGGTAAAGCAGCACCGTCTTGCCGGCGGCCCCCGCTCATCCGCGCTGTCGCGCGACTCTCCCCCCGATGGGGCGAGGGTGTTTTACCGCGTCGGAACCGGCGTCTCGCCGCGGTAGTCGTAGAAGCCGCGGCCCGATTTGCGGCCGAGCCAGCCGGCTTCGACATATTTTACCAGCAGCGGGCAGGGGCGATACTTGGAGTCGGCGAGCCCGTCATGCAGCACTTGCATGATCGAAAGGCAGGTATCGAGGCCGATGAAGTCGGCAAGCTGCAGCGGGCCCATCGGGTGGTTGGCGCCGAGCCGCATGGCGGTGTCGATGGCATCGACGGTGCCCACGCCTTCGTAGAGCGTGTAAATCGCCTCGTTGATCATCGGCAGCAGGATGCGATTGACGATGAAGGCGGGGAAGTCTTCGGCGACGGTGATCGTCTTTTCCAGCGAGGAGACGTAGTCCTTGGCCGCGGAGAAAGTCGATTCTTCGGTCGCGATGCCGCGTACCAGCTCCACGAGCTTCATGACCGGAACCGGGTTCATGAAGTGGATGCCCATGAAGCGTTCGGGACGGTCGGTGGCGGAGGCAAGGCGGGTGATCGACAGCGACGAGGTGTTCGTTGCCAGCAGCGCTTCGGGCTTCAGGACCGGACATACCTGCGCATAGATCTTGCGCTTGACGCTTTCGTCTTCCGTCGCAGCCTCGATGGCGAGATCGACCTGGGCGAGATCGTTGAGATCGGCCGAGCCGGTGATGCGGGAGAGCGCTGCCTTGCGCTCTTCGTCGGTTGTCTTGCCGGATGCGACCTGGCGGGCGAGATTGCCGTTGATGGTGGCAAGGCCGCTTTCAATGCGATCCTGCGAGAGATCGTAGATATGGACCTTGTAGCCGGCCATGGCGGACACATGGGCAATGCCGCAGCCCATCTGGCCCGCGCCGATAATACCGATCGTCTTCAGCGAACTCATTGCCAACTCCCCGGCGCGCTCCTGGCGATGCGCTATGCTTTTAATTCAAATTTGCCGGGCCATTTCTAGCCCGGCAAAGATTGATAGACCTATAAAAGACGATTTTCCAGTCTCTCGCAACTGCGAGAAACTCAATCGGTGCGATCAGAGCGCCTTCTGAAGTTCCGGCAGCGCTTCGAAGAGGTCGGCGACGAGGCCGTAGTCGGCGATCTGAAAGATCGGGGCTTCCTCGTCCTTGTTGATGGCGACGATCACCTTCGAATCCTTCATGCCGGCCAGATGCTGGATGGCGCCGGAAATGCCGCAGGCGATGTAGAGCTGCGGGGCGACCACCTTACCGGTCTGTCCGACCTGCCAGTCGTTCGGCGCATAGCCGGCATCGACGGCAGCGCGGGAAGCGCCGACGGCAGCGCCGAGCTTGTCGGCAACCGGCAAAATGACTTCCCTGAACTTCTCCGCCGAGCCGAGCGCGCGGCCGCCCGAGATGATGATCTTGGCGGAGGTCAGCTCCGGACGGTCCGATGTCGACAGTGCATCGCCGACGAAGGTGGACAGCGCCGGATCAGCAGCCGCAGAGATCGTCTCGATTGCAGCCGAACCCCCTTCAGAGGCGGAGGCGAACGAGGCCGTGCGCACGGTGATCACCTTCTTGGCGTCGGTGGATTGCACCGTCTGGATGGCATTGCCGGCATAGATCGGCCGCTTGAAGGTGTCGGGGGAAACGACTTCGATGATTTCCGAGACCTGGGCGACATCGAGCAGAGCGGCAACGCGCGGCAGCACGTTCTTGCCGACCGAGGTCGCGGCGCCGATGATCACGTCGTAGGAACCGGCAAGCGATACGATCAGTGCCGCTAGCGGTTCTGCGAGATTGTTGGCGAGGCTTGCATCCTCGGCAACCAGCACCTTGGAGACGCCGGCAAGCTTTGCCGCCTGCTCGGCCGCAGCCTTGGCGCCCGCGCCGGCAGCGAGCACATGCACATCGCCGCCGATCTTGGAGGCAGCCGTCAGCGCCTTAGCGGTCTGGTCGGAGAGGTGGGCATTGTCATGATCAGCCAGAAGAAGAATGGCCATAGGTCTTATCCTTTCCTATCCTCAGAGCACGCCGGCTTCGGTCTTGAGCTTTTCGACAAGCTCAGCAACCGAGCCCACCTTGACGCCGGCCTTGCGGCCAGACGGCTCTTCGGTCTTCAGCACCTTCAGGCGCGGCTCGGTCGAGACGCCGAAATCGGCGGGGCTCTTCTTGTCGAGCGGCTTCTTCTTGGCCTTCATGATGTTCGGCAGCGAGGCGTAGCGCGGCTCGTTCAGGCGCAGGTCGGTCGTGACGACCGCCGGAAGCTTGACCTCGATGGTCTGCAGGCCGCCATCGACTTCGCGGGTGACCTTGGCGCTACCATCACCGATCTCGATCTTCGAGGCGAAGGTCGCCTGCGCCGTGCCGAGCAGGGCCGCCAACATCTGGCCGGTCTGGTTGGAGTCGTCATCGATCGCCTGCTTGCCGACGATGACGAGGCCCGGCTGTTCGGCCTCGGCGACGCCCTTCAGGATCTTGGCGACGGCGAGCGGCTCGACGGCATCATCGGTTTCGACCAGGATGGCGCGATCCGCACCCATGGCGAGCGCCGTGCGCAATGTTTCCTCGGCCTTGGCAGGTCCGATCGATACGACCACCACTTCCTCGGCCTTGCCGGCTTCCTTCAGACGCAGCGCTTCTTCGACCGAAATCTCGTCGAACGGGTTCATCGACATCTTCACGTTCGAAAGCTCAACGCCAGAACCATCCGGCTTCACGCGAATCTTGACGTTGTAGTCAACAACCCGCTTAACGGGGACGAGAATCTTCATGGAATCCTTCCTTCAACATGACCGCCCGAGAACATGCGCTGTTTAGCGCCATTCCATTTGTCGAATGGCGACATGGATACGCGTTTTTTTCCCAATTACAACGCTTCCAGGCCGCCGAGAGACGAATTGCTTGAAAGGCATAAATAACGTTTACGTTAACGTCAATACGGATGCCTTCGGTGATCGAATTCGCGCCGCTATCGATTCTTGCCGGGAATCCAGAGAACATCGGCCTGTCCGCGATCATTGGCGTGCCGTGCCGCGACAAAGAGAAAATCGGAAAGCCGGTTGATATATTTCAGCGCCGCCGGGCTCACCCGTTCGCCTTGCTCACGCGACAGCGCCACCATGAGGCGCTCTGCGCGACGGGCTATCGTGCGGGCAAGGTGAAGATGGGCGGAAGCGGGGCTGCCGGCGGGCAGGACGAAAGATCGCAAAGGCTCGAGATCGGCGTTCAGCCGGTCGATATCCTGTTCGAGGCGCTCGACCTGGGGATCGATGATGCGCAAGGGTTCATAGGCCGGCGGCTCGTCCGTTTCGGGGGTCGAAAGATCGGCGCCGAGATCGAAAAGATCGTTCTGGATCCGCATCAGCATGGCGTCGATCTCGGGCATGTCTGACATGTGTAGCCGCGCGACGCCGATTGCGGAATTGGTCTCGTCGACCGTGCCGTAGCTTTCGACGCGCAAATCGTGTTTCAGCCGCCTCGGGCCGGCGGCAAGGCCTGTGGTGCCATCGTCGCCGGTCTTGGTGTAGATCTTGTTGAGCTTGACCATCGTGTTCCTGTGGTTAGAGCCTTTCGCTTTTCTTCGGATCGCGAAATGCCCTAACCCTTTATTTTAAGCAATTCCGGACGGAAAACCGCTTCGCACTTTTCCTGAAATTGCTTTAGGCCGGGCGGCCGCCGCCCGTCAGCCAGAGCGTCAGCATGATCAGGATCACCGCCACTGCCTGCAGCAGCACGCGCAGCTGCATCAGCCGGTTCGAAAGGTTCGGGTTGTCGCCTTTCATCATGTTCAGCAGGCCGCGAATGAGAACGATCGCGACAAGTCCCATGACAATGATGGCGGCAACATAAGTAACGGTAGACATGGCTCCTCCATCCTTGTCTTCATTTTAAGCAATCCCAAGCGGAAAAGGCGCTTTGCCCATTCGTGGGTTGCTCTAATCCAGCCGGCGCATCAGACGATAGAAAAGGTTAGCCGGCAATAGCCTTTTCAAGAGCACGCCCTGCTTGGCGGGTGTCGTTACCAGATAGTGTGGGCGTGGATTTCTCACGTTCAGAGCGGATTTTAGCACATCATAGACCGCTTCCGGACCCAATTTATGTTTATTGATCGGGCCTGATCCATCAAGCCGTTTCAGTTGCCTGCGGTATTCCACCACATGGGGCGAGCCTTCGAGGTCGATATGCTCGTGGATCTTGGCGAGCGCATTGGCGGTAAACTTCGTCGCGATCGGGCCGGGCTCGATGAGGCTCACATGGATGCCGCTATCCTGCAGCTCCATTCTGAGCGTGATCGTCAGCCCTTCCAGCGCGAATTTCGAGGCCGTGTAGGCGCCGCGGAAACGGTAGGGAACGAGTCCCAGAATGGACGAGCAATTGACGATACGGCCATGCTCCTGTTTGCGCATCAGCGGCAGGATCTGGCGCGTCAGCTCGTGCCACCCGAAGAAATTGGTTTCGAACTGTTCACGCAGCACGGCGGTCGTCAGATCCTCGACGGCGCCCGGCTGTCCATAGGCGCCATTGTTGAAGAGAGCATCGATGCGGTCACCCGTGCGCTCGCGCACTGTCGCCACCGTGGCGGAAATGGTCTCGGGCCTTGTGTAGTCGAGGAGCAGCGCTTCGATGCCGTCAGCCTCGAGCGGAGCGAGATCTTCGTGCTTGCGCACAGTTGCGAATACGCGCCATCCGTCGGCTTTCAGCGCCCGTGCGCAATAAGCACCGATGCCGGAGGAGCAACCAGTGACGAGGATCGTGCGTTGTTCCGTCATGGAAAGATGATTCCTGTACAAACCGGGACTCGTTTCCCATATTCAG
Source organism: Rhizobium centroccidentale (assembly GCF_030182565.1). Lineage (NCBI taxonomy): Bacteria > Pseudomonadati > Pseudomonadota > Alphaproteobacteria > Hyphomicrobiales > Rhizobiaceae > Rhizobium > Rhizobium centroccidentale. Next base: position 121,621 of record NZ_JAQJCG010000014.1, read on the forward strand.
GAACCCGATACAATCGACAACCGGCGGTATCAGCCGGATGAATGCCGACGCCGAGCGGAGATGGAATGCCGACAGCCCTGCGGACGACTTACAAGGTGATCTACGACGCAGTGTTCCATTTCGTCGAGGATGACGGGTTCGCCATGGCAAGCCATGTGGCGCTGTCGACACTGCTGGCGGTTTTTCCCTTCCTGATCTTTGGCACGGCGCTCGCAAGCTTTCTCGGCGCCAGTCAGTTTTCGTCGACGGCCGTGCATCTGATCTTCGACACCTGGCCGGAGGCGATCGCCAAGCCTCTCGCCGATCAAGTCGTGCAGGTGCTGACCATTCCGCGCGGCGGGCTATTGACGATCTCGGTGCTTGCTGCTGCCTATTTCGCGTCGAACGGCGTCGAGGCGCTGCGCATATCGCTGAACCGCGCCTATCGCGTGCCCGAGACCCGACCGTGGTATTTCAACCGTCTCGCCAGCCTTGGCTATGTGCTCATTGCCGTGCTGATCTTCGCTATCCTCAGTATCCTGCTCGTCGCCGTGCCGCTCGCGCTCAATTATACAAGGCAATGGCTGCCGAAGCTCGCCGATATCCTCGAGATCGTCTTCAGCTGGCGGATCTACGGCACGATCTTTCTGCTGCTGGCGGGCCTGATGATCCTGCATCTGTGGCTGGCGGCCGGGCGCAGGCGGGTGTTCGACGTGATCCCCGGCGTGATATTGACGCTGGTCTTCTGGTCGATCGGCGCTGTGCTCTTTGCCTATTATCTCTCGACCTTCGCCAACTATACCGCCACCTATGCCGGTCTGGCGTCCGTAATGATCGTGCTGATTTTTCTCTATATGCTCGCAGTGATCTTTATCATGGGAGCGGAGATCAATGCGGCGCTGATGAAATTCCGCGTGCGCCGCCTGCTGTTCGGCAAGGTGGCGAGCCGCGCGGCCGCCGAGGTAGCTTCGGAAAAGATACCCTCAGAACCAAGGGCCGAGCCAGGAGCCAAATCAGAGGCCGATGCGGCGGCGAAGCTCCGCCGGTGAGAGACCCTGCCGGCGCCATTCGGCAATGCCGGTATCACCCAGGCTCTTGGACAGCTTTTTGCCATCCTCTCCGAGGACCAGACGATGGTGATGATAGAGCGGTTCCGGCAGGCCGAGGAGTGTCTGCAGCAGGCGATGGATCGAGGTGGCGTGGAAGAGGTCCAGCCCGCGCACGATATGGGTGATGCCCTGCACGGCGTCGTCGACGACAACGGAAAGATGATAGCTCGAGGGTGCATCCGAGCGCGACAGCACGACATCGCCCCAGGCGGCCGGATCGGCTGGAATAATGCCCGTCTCGCCGTCGCCGCTTTCTTGCCAGTGCAATGGTTCGTCCACTGTCGCTAGCGCCTTTTCCATATCGAGACGCCAGGCATGCTTCATGCCCGATGCCAGCAGGCGCTGCCGCTCGGCATCGCTGCGCTCGCGATCGTCGGGTGGATAGAGCGGTGTGCCGTCCGGGTCGCGCGGCCATGATTTGCCACCCGCCTCGAAAGCGGTGACGCGCGATTTGACCTCGCCGCGGGTCAGGAAGGCGGGATAGACGAGGCCGCGCTCGATAAGCGTCTGCAACGCCGCCTGATAGGCCGGAAAATGCTCGGACTGCCGACGCACCGGCTCCTGCCAGCTGAGGCCGAGCCAGGAGAGATCGGTATAGATGCCCTCTTCGAAATCGGGTGTGCAGCGCGCCTGATCTATGTCTTCGATGCGCAGCAGGAAATCGCCGCCTGCTTTTGCCGCCATGTCGTGATTGAGGATGGCCGACAGCGCGTGACCGAGATGCAACGGGCCATTCGGGCTCGGGGCAAAACGGAATTTCGGCTTTTGACGGGGAATCTCGATCATGCTTTCTTCTGCCACGAATTTGAACCGGGGGCCACGAGACGTCATGCAGATCATTCGCGACGAGCGCGATATCGAACGGGGACTTGCTGCCCTGCTGGAACTGGATCCGCGCCTGCGGCCCGTTGCCGCAGAGGCGGGCACTTTGCCTTTGCGCCTGCGTGAACCGGGCTTCGAGGGCCTCGCCCATATCATCGTATCGCAGGTCGTCTCCCGCGCCAGCGCCGATGCGATCTGGGGGAAGATGATCGCTGGGATGGGTCAGGTGACTGCAAAAGGCTATGTCCGGCTGGAGCCGGAGGCATGGCGGACCTTCGGCCTGTCGCGAATCAAGCACGAGACGCTCCATCGCGTGGCCGAAGCGGTTGCCGCCGGTGGTCTCGATCTCCATGCGCTCAGCGCCGAATCACCTGAAAAGGCGCTCGCCGAGCTGACGTCGATCAAGGGAATCGGCCCCTGGACGGCGGAAGTCTACCTGATGTTCTGCGGCGGTCACGCAGATGTGTTTCCGGCGGGCGATGTGGCGCTGCAGGCGGCCGTCGGCATGGCTTTCGGCCATGAAGTCAGGCCCTTGGCCAAGGCAATTGCCCGGGAAGCCGCGGTTTGGGCGCCCTGGCGCTCGGTCGCGGCCCGGCTCTTCTGGGCCTATTATGCCGTGAAAACACGCCGGGATGCGCTGCCTATCGTTTAATCGGCGGCTCCTCGAAATTGCCTTTATGCACTGAATTTATTGGACTTCACAATCCTGTAACAACCGGCCTAATATACAGGTGCAGATGCCGAATCGATCAGGAGGGTTCCTTGACGATTGCAGTCTCCCCGCAGTCCTTGCCGGCGCTCGTGCTGAACGCTGACTACAGACCGCTGAGTTACTATCCCTTGTCGCTCTGGTCCTGGCAGGACGCGATCAAGGCGGTTTTTCTTGACCGTGTGAACATCATCGCAGAATACGATCAGTGCGTGTCCTCACCGAGCTTCTCGATGCGGCTGCCGAGCGTCGTGTGCCTGAAGACATATGTGCAGCCGTCCCGCAATCCCGCCTTCACCCGCTTCAACGTCTTCCTGCGCGACAAGTTCGAATGCCAGTATTGCGGCTCGCATGACGACCTGACCTTCGACCATGTCATCCCGCGCGCCCATGGCGGCGAGACCACCTGGGAGAACGTCGTGGCCGCCTGTTCGCCGTGCAATCTCCGCAAGGGCAGCAAGCTGCCGAAGCAGGCCGGCATGTTCCCGGCGCAGAAGCCATACCAGCCGACGGTGCAGGACCTGCACAATAACGGCCGCCTGTTCCCGCCGAACTATCTGCACGATAGCTGGCTCGACTATCTCTACTGGGATTCGGAACTGCAGCCGTAGGATTTCCTTCTCCCCTCGGGGAGAAGGTGGCCCGAAGGGTCGGATGAGGGGGAGCGGCGGCACGCAAATTTGCGTTTCGCTTGCCGGTCAAGGCCCTCGTCGCTTCGCTTCTCGTCCCCCTCATCCGTCCGCTCGCAGTTTCGCTTTGCTCGCCTGCTCGCGCCCACCTTCTCTCCGCGGGAGAGAAGGGGTCAACCCGCCTTCTTCGCCCCCACAAAGGCAATAGCTGCCAGGATGACGCTGGCGATCACATTCCAGCCGGCCATCGACAGGCCGAGGATGCGCAGCGCCGCTTCCGTGCAGGAGGGGCCTTTGATGGTGTTCAGCTGGCCGAGCAGGTCGCCGGCATTCTGCGTGACGCTGGCAGCCGATGTCGAGCAGGTGGTTGGGCCTTCCCAGAAGTGCCATTCGACGCCGGCGTGGTAGACGCCGATGCCGCCGCCGACAAGCATCATCAGACCGGCGATGATCAGGAGGCCGCGGGTGATCCACGAGGGCAGGCCGGCAACCGCCGTCAGCACGGCGATGATCGCAACCGGGATGCCGTAATAATAGGGCTGGCGCTGGTCCAGGCAGAGCGCGCAGGGGATATAGCCGCCGATATATTGGAAGCCGAGTGCCGAGCCGATGACGACGATCATGCCGATCGTCAGCAGGGCGCCATAGCCGAGGCCGGCGCGGGAGGAAGGCGAAGTCGTGGACATGCGTTGGGGGCTCCTTGGTCAGCTCGCCAGGGCAAAATGGAAGACGGCATAGAGGGCGATGAGAACGGCGGCGGCGGCCATCGCGATCTGGCCCAGGCGCTTTTCGATGAAATGGCGGATGGATTCGCCATAGCGGCGAAGCAGGAAGGCCAGGAGGAAAAAGCGGGCGCCGCGGGCGACGATGGCCGAGACGATGAACAGGCCGAGATTGATATGGGCGACGCCGGAGAGGATCGTCACCACCTTGATCGGCGGCAGATGCGCGAGACCCGATGTGACGAGCAGCAGGAGCACCCATTCATAGGTGATGCCGGCGCTCATCTGGTTGAAGGCGTCGAGCTTGCCGTAGAATTCGAGGATCGGCTTGGCGATGGTCTCGAAGGCATAATAGCCGAGCGCCCAGCCGGCAATGCCGCCGAGCACGGAGGCAACCGTCGCCGTCAACGCATAGCGCCAGGCACGTTCGGGCTTCGCCAGCGACATCGGCAGGAAAAGCACGTCCGCCGGAACAAGAAAGATGGAGCTCTCGACGAAGGCGATCACGGCCAACCAGATTTCCGCCGATTTGCGGCCGGCGAGCGACATGGTCCAGTCGTACAGTCTACGAAGCATAGGGCCCCCTTTTTGCTGCGTTGCAAACCTTTAGGGGGCAGGATTATGGCTGTAAATGGTCGGGGAGGGGCGGAAGCGGCGGAAAGGCAAAATTTTTCGTGATGGGGTGGGGATGCCAACAGATCTATGCCTAGTTCGAGCACTGATGATCGGAGGATATGTAAAGTTACCGTGAAATATTAAGCTTGACTCTAGTCATGCGGGTAATTGAAAGTGGTTTTTAAACGGCGGAATGGCAAAATATCGCTGTTTTGCGGAGGACGCGTGGGCATCAACGACGCCATCAAGTTTGAGATTTGGCGAAATTTAATTCTATCTGAAAAATCGGTTTTCAACTGGCCAGCCTGGAACAGAGCTCCCATGTTTAGGGAGTCTAGAAAAAACGCGACAGAAGCGGGACGCCTACCGTTTGTCTCCGACATTGCAGCTCGCCTTGAAATGTTAGTGACTTTGGCAGATGCTAATGATGTGGCTATCGAAGGGGTCCGCGTGCGGCTTGTAGCATGGCAAAATCGACCCCTTGAAGATGTTACAGCGACTTTTGAGTATTTCGATCTTGTCAGGTGGGTCTGCATTAGTCGAATTGATTTTCTGCCATTGTCCCCACATCCTAATAAGTTTTGGCGGAAATTTGGGCTTGAGCCCGAAATTAACGGATCACATATTCATACCTGCGAAGATAACATCAAAATAGGCAACGAAGCATTCGCGCCATATGGCAACTTACCAAATGCGATACCCTTGGATAAAGAGCCTCAGTCGTTCAAGGATATCAGCCAGAGCATAGGTGAATTTTTTAACATTACTGGCTTTCATGCTGTGCCTGCACCGGAATGGAACTGGAGCCTGCAATATGATCGATAGAATCTCGATAAATGCTATCGCTGAAGAGGTAGCTCGCGCGCTCTCGTATTCTCGTTGCGGCAATGATGGCGCCATGGTGGTGACGCCGCTATTATACCCTGGCAGCAGCCGCGTGGTGCTTCGTTTTCAGGAGAGTGAAGAGGGTTACTTCATCTCCGACTTAGGTGCTGGCCGCCGCGAAGCGGAACTAATGGGCGGGGACGCTATTTTCACTAAAATAGCGAAGACATCAGCCGAACGATTTGGCGTGCGGTTTGATAGCGATATGATTTTTGATCTGGAAGTTCCCCGCGAAGCCCTTGTAGCTGCAGCGATAGCAGTCGCCAATGCGTCGAAAGAAGCAGTAGACCATACCGCTGAACGTGTGGCCGAGAAGCGTGCTTCGGATCAAAGGGAGCGCTTATGGTCGCGTCTGGCTGCGGCATTTCCAGGTGCATATGTCGCGCGGGAAATCGCTATACAGGGTGCAAGCTCGCCATGGAATTTTGATGCAATGATAGAGGTGAATCACAAGAAGTCGCTTTTCGATCTTGTTTCGCCTCATCCTACGTCCGTTCATGCGGCGGTAGCCAAGTTTCTTGATATTCAGGATCTTGGTGATGCATCACCAGTACGTGTGGCAGTTACCGTCGATAAAGATCACACGCCACACCTACCGCTTCTGGGTCGGACCGCGAAGATTATTCAGCTTAATAGCGCAATCGAAACGTTCAAAACGGCTGCTTGACCAGAAGTATTAGAATATCAACTATCGTTATTTTGGCTAGCTCGCTATTTGATGCCAGCAGCTAGCGACAATTGCAGTTACAAATAGGCGTAAGCAATCGCTTGATCGATGGTGCCCCATGCCGGAGTCGAACCAGCACTTCTTTCGAAACTCGATTTTGAGTCGAGCGCGTCTACCAATTCCGCCAATGGGGCAACGGGGTACTGACGAGGCGGCTGTCTAGCATGTGACTGGCGGGGCGCGCAAGCCGGGGATGGCAGATATTGCGAGTGTTTCCGCAGGGTTGCGGTTTGGCCCATGGCGCGGGTGGGCGTTATGGGCTTTTGTCGCTTGAAGCTCAGTGAGCCATGGCCGGGCCTTTGGTGGTGGAGCCGGACTTTTGCAGGGTGATCGCCAGGATGGCGGCGAGCAGGCAGAAGGCGCCGGCCACGAAGAAGGCGGGGAGGTAGGTGTTCAGCTCCGTGCGGGTCAGGCCGGCGCCATAGGCGGCGGTGGCGGCACCCAGCTGGTGGCCGGCGAAGACCCAGCCGAAGACGAGGCCGGCCTTTTCGCGGCCGAAGCGGTCGGCGGCGATCTTGACGGTCGGCGGCACGGTGGCGATCCAGTCGAGGCCGTAGAAGACGGCGAAGATCGACAGGCCATAGAAGGTGAAATCGCTGAAGGGCAGGTAGACCAGCGACAGGCCGCGCAGGCCGTAATACCAGAAGAGCAGCCAGCGATTGTCGAAGCGGTCGGAGAGCCAGCCGGAGCCGATCGTGCCGAAGAAATCGAAGATGCCCATGACGGCAAGCACGCTGGCGGCCGCGACGGGCACGATGCCGAAATCACCGCAGAGCGTGACGAAATGCGTCTGGATCAGGCCGTTGGTCGACAGGCCGCAGATGAAGAAGGTGGCAAAGAGGATCCAGAAGGTCGAGGTCGTGGATACCTCGCGCAGGATCGCGATCGGCGAGGCGAGTGCTGCCTTCAGGTTCCTGGTGGCGGCCGGCGGGGGCGTGATGTGGACCTCGCCGACCAGCGGCAGATTGACGTCCGAGGGACGGTCGCGCATCAGAAGCAGCACGATGAAGGCGGCGACGACGATCATGCCGCAGACGAAAAGCACGGTGGTGCGCCAGCCATAGCGCGTCGTCAGCTCTGCCATCAGCGGCAGGAAGACGAGCTGTCCCGTGGCTGAGCTTGCCGAAAGCATGCCGATGACGAGGCCGCGATGCTTGGTGAACCAGCGCGTCGAGACGGTCGCCGCCAGCACCATGGCGGTGAGGCCGGTGCCGAAGCCGATGATGATGCCCCAGCACAAAAGCAGCTGCCAGACCTGCGTCATATAGAGCGAGCCGATGAAGCCGACGCATATGGTGCCCAGCGCGAAGACGATGACCTTGCGCACGCCGAAATGGTTCATGAAGGCGGCGGCAAAAGGGCCCATGAGGCCGAACAGCACCAAGCGAACGGCAAGCGCCGACGAGATGGAGGAGGTGCTCCAGCCGAATTCGTCCTCCAGCGGCTTGATGAGCACACCGGGCGCGCCCATGGCGCCGGCGGTGACCAGCATGGTGAGGAAGGTGGCGGCGACGACGACCCATCCGTAATGGATGTTGCGCCGGGCGAGCGTCGAGGCAAGGGCAGTGGAAACCATGAGCTGCGTTCCAATCAGGTTGGGTATCGTGTCGTCAGGCCGGACTTGCGAAAACACCGGATCGCGGACAGTCGGGGGTACCGTACCACGTCTAGCGCCCTGCCGTTCTCCAGGCTTGAACGTTTGTGCAAAGGCATTTACATGATTGCTATCATATTTGTTGCGTATTGATGATGGTCATCATATAAATTGTCAATACAGATTTATTGATGCTCTGATGGAGTTTATTGATGAGAGTGAGCCGGGAGAAATTCGCCGAGAATCGCGAGAAGATCCTTGCCGTGGCAGGCGAGCTCTTTCGCGAGAAGGGTTTCGACGGTATCGGCGTCGCCGACATCATGAAGGCGGCCGGGCTGACGCATGGCGGCTTTTACGGCCATTTCGATTCAAAGGACGAGCTTGCCTGCGAGGCGAGCAAGGCGCTGGTGGCGCGCTCGCTGGAGCGCTGGAAGGAAGTGGCGGCAAGCTCGCCCGACCAGCCGCTGGAAGCGCTGCTTGCCCATTATCTCTCGCATCGCAACGTTGTGGAACATGCGACCGGTTGCGTCTTTGCGGCGCTGACGCAGGAGGTCAGCCGCCATGGCCCCAAGATGCAGTCCACCTTCACCGGCGGCCTGATGGGGCTGGTCGAGGTGCTGGAAGAAATCGTTCCCGGCGAAACGCCGGAGGATCGCCGGCGCAGGGCATTTGCCAGCCTTTCGGCCATGGTCGGCGCAGTCATCCTGGCACGCGCGATGGACAATTCCGAATTGTCGCAGGAATTCCTGTCGGCGACCCGGCAGGAGCTGTCGCCGCCGCCTGGTGAAAGCAACGGCTAAGCTTGCCTAATCGCGGAAGGCGAGCAGCCCGTTCGCCTCGACGACCTCCCTGAACTTGCCGTCGGGCGCGACCGCCAGCAGCTCGGCGCGCAGAGCCGCCTCGAAATCGGCTGCCTTGTCGCCCAGCGCCTGCGGCGAAGTCGACGACATCGAGAAGATGCGGCCGACGATCTCTTCGATATCCCTGGTGTATTCCGAGATGATGCCGATCCGTTCGAGGTTGCGGAAAGGCGAGGCGAGCAGCATGGCTTCATGCGGCGCCCATTCCTTGCTCCGGCGCATCTGCCGCTCCGCGCTGCGCTCGGGCGAATAGGTTTCCATCAGCGGCTCGAGGATACCGCGCCAGTTCGGCTCCGCCAGAATGCCTTTATCGTGGAAAAGCACGACGGCGCCGCCCGGCTCGATCAGCCTATCGAGGGCCTCAAGCGTTGCCGGCCTGTCCATCCAATGGAAGGAGCGGCCCATGACGCAGAGGTGCAGCCTGCCGATATCGGGGCCGAGATCGTAGGAAGAGCCTTGCCGGATGCTGATGTCGACGCCGGCTGCCTTCGCGCCGAGCGCGGCTTCGGCGAGCATTTCCGGTTCCGGATCCATGGCGGTGACGGAAGCACCCTGCAGCCGGCCGAAGGCTATGCCGAGCTGGCCCGGGCCGCAGCCGAGATCGAGCACATGATCGCCGGGCTTCAGCCCGCTGCGCTCGGCGACGCGGGTAATCAGCCTGTCAGGATAGGGAATGCGATAGCGCAGGTAATAGGCCGCGGTCGATTGAAAGCGCCGCGCTTCGAAGGGGACTGTGATCATGGGCTGTCATCCTGGGGTAGGGAACCACCACCTGTTAAGCCTCAACTGTGACCCGTTCGTGAAGTCACTTTTGCGCGATTTACCGTAGGGTCAATCGGCTTCAGAGGGTGTGAGTGCCCCTCACTTCCTTCTCCCCTCGGGGAGAAGGTGCCGCCAGGCGGATGAGGGGGCCTGCCGAGAGCAGGAAGTCCATGAATTCACGTCGGCCAGCCTGTCCCCCTCATCCGACCCTTCGGGCCACCTTCTCCCCGCTGGGGAGAAGGAGTTGCGCGGCAACCACTTCATTTCATATGCGGATTGCTCTGCCGGAAGAGAGTTGAGGGACCAGGCAGACAGCTAACCGCAATATCACCAGCCCAACCTAGCCAGCTTCAAAACCTCCTTATTTGAACCCAGCAACGCCATGCGGAACGTAGGGGCTTTCCAGCGCCTCGACTTCCTCCGGCGTCAATTTGACCTCCAGGGAAGCGACGGCATCCGTGATGTGGCCGGGCTTGGAGGCGCCGATGATCGGGGCGGTGACGGCGCTCTTTTGCAGGATCCAGGCGGTTGCGACCTGCGCGCGCGGGATACCGCGGGCCTTGGCGACGGTGCCGACGGCATCGACGATCTTGCGGTCGGCTTCGAGCGCCTGGGTGTAGAGCGTCTTACCGAATTCATCGGACTCCGTACGGGCAGTGGCCTCATCCCAATCGCGGGTGAGCCGGCCGCGGGCGAGCGGGCTCCAGGGGATGACGGCGATCTTCTGGTCCTCGCAGAAGGGCAGCATTTCGCGCTCTTCCTCTCGGTAGAGCAGGTTCAGGTGGTCCTGCATGCTGACGAACTCCGTCCAGCCGTTGAGGCGCGAGGTGTAGATCGCCTTGGCGAATTGCCAGGCATACATGGAGGAGGCGCCGATATAGCGGGCCTTACCGGCCTTGACGACATCGTGCAGCGCTTCCAGCGTTTCCTCGATCGGTGTCGTATAGTCCCAGCGGTGGATCTGGTAGAGATCGACGTAATCAGTGCCGAGACGACGCAGGCTGTTGTCGATCTCGTCGAAGATCGCCTTGCGCGACAGGCCGGCGCCGTTAGGGCCGGGGCGCATGCGGTTGAAGACCTTGGTGGCGAGCACGATATCGTCGCGCTTGGCGAAATCCTTGATGGCGCGACCGACGATCTCTTCCGAGGAGCCGTTGGAATAGGTATTGGCCGTATCAAGGAAGTTGATGCCGGCCTCGATCGCCTGGCGCAGCAGCGGACGGCTGTCTTCCTCCTTCAACGACCAGGCATGCGTGCCCTTGTTCGGATCGCCATAGGTCATGCAACCCAGGCAGATGCGTGAGACTTCAAGACCGGTCCTGCCGAGCTTTACGTATTCCATCGCTATTCTCCGTCCATTCGATCATTCGCTACAAGGAGGTCCATCGTCGGAAGGGCGATGGGATGGGTGCGTCGCGAAAAGCAAGTCGACGGGCAAGATCGCCGCCGGGCGACGCATGAATTCGTGAAGAGCTTCGAAGTATTCCTGAATAAATAAGGCGATTCGCGCCTGGGGGAAGACGGCGATTTCAAATGTTTCCTTGAACCCCACGGGCGACAGGTGTTAGCTGCACCGCACCATTTTCTGGAACTGCGCATGAAATTGCCCCCGCGTGATACTTATGAAGCCCTCTATCGCGACTTTCGTTGGGAGATTCCGGCGAAATTCAACATAGGACATGCTGTTTGCGATGCCTGGGCCGAAAGTGAGCCGGGTCGGGTCTGCCTTCAGCATTTCAATCCGGACGGCAATCACTTTTCCATGACCTATAGGGAGTTGCGCGATCGTTCCGCCTCCTTTGCCAATGCGCTTGTTTCGCTCGGGGTGCGGGCAGGAGATCGGGTGGCGCTGCTGCTGCCGCAGAGCTTCGAGACGGTCGTCGCGCATGTGGCGATCTACAAGATGGGGACGATCGCCTTGCCTCTGGCCCTGCTGTTCGGTGCGGAGGCGCTGGAATACCGGCTGAAGGCATCAGGCGTATCGGCCATCGTCACGAACCGGTTCGGCCTCGAGCGGCTGCGCCCGATCAGGGACCGGCTGTCCGAATTGACGCAGGTGATCAGCATCGATGGCGCCGAAGAGGGCGTTGCCGGCTTTGCCGATCTGGTCGCCGCGCATCCGCCCTTGTTCGAGGTCGCCGATACCGGCCCGGACGATCCGGCCTTGATGATCTTCACCTCGGGCACGACCGGCCCGCCCAAGGGTGCGCTGCACGGTCATCGTGTGCTACCGGGGCATATTCCGGGCATGCAATTCGCCCATGAGGGCTTTCCGCAGGCTGGCGACCGGCTCTGGACGCCGTCGGACTGGGCCTGGGCCGGCGGTCTCCTGAACGCGCTACTGCCGAGCCTGATGCTCGGTGTTCCCGTCGTTTCCTCGCCGGCACAAAAATTCGATCCCCATATGGCTTTCCGCATCATGGCCGAGATGGAGGTGCGCAATGCCTTCATTCCGCCGACGGCACTGCGCCTGCTGAAGTCGGTCGACAATCCGCGGGCGCATTACGATCTCAAGCTGCGTACCATCGGTTCGGCCGGCGAAGCGCTTGGCCGCGAAACCTTCGAATGGGCGCGGTCCGCGCTTGGCGTGAGCGTCAACGAATTCTTCGGTCAGACGGAATGCAATTTCGTGCTCTCTTCCAGCGAAGCCTTCGGCGCCAGCCGTGCTGGCGCGACGGGCAAACCAGTACCCGGCCATCGAGTCGCAATTGTCGATGCCCATGGTATCGAGGTTCCCGTGGGCGAGACGGGACAAATCGCGATCAAGCGGCCTGATCCGGTGATGTTCCTCGGCTACTGGCAGAACGAGGCAGCGACGGAGGCGAAATTCGCCCATGACTGGCTGCTGACGGGCGATATCGGCCGCCAGGATGCGGATGGCTATATTTCCTTCGTCGGCCGCGACGACGATGTCATCACCTCGTCGGGCTATCGCATCGGGCCTAGCGAGATCGAGGATTGCCTCGGCGGCCATCCCGCCGTGCAGCTTGCCGCGGCGGTGGGAAAGCCGGACGCGGTCCGAACGGAAATCGTCAAGGCCTATGTCGTCCTCGTACCGGGTCGCGAGCCGAGTGACAAACTGGCGATCGAGATTCGCGAATGGGTGAAGACCCGGCTTTCCATGCACGAATATCCGCGCGAGATCGAATTCGTCGATGCGCTGCCGCTGACGACATCAGGCAAGGTGATCCGTCGCCTCCTGCGCGAGCGGGCGATCGCTGAGGTCAGCGCTTCGTAAGCGACAGGATCTTTTCGCGCAGCAGCTTCGCCATGTTGCGGGTGCTGCGATACATGTGCAGCTGCGTGGTTACCTGACGCACGTCGCGGTCACCGTTCGGCGTCAGGCCGATGATCAGCGTGCCCATGTCCTCGCGTTCGTGCCAGAAACGGCTCATGATCGGATGATCCGGCACGGCGCAGGAATCGGAGCGGACAACGTTGGCGTCGTCGAGATGCCATTCCGTCAATTCACCCATCAGCAGCTTGCCCGGCGAATAGCGGGCATAGGCCTCGTCGAATGCCGTCTTCCACGTATAGGCTTCGCCGCCCATGATCAGCACGATCATCGAGGCGACAGCCTTACCATTGAGATCGATGGTGTGGATGCGCACCGCGTCGATGGCTGCAAGATTGGAAATTGCCTCACGGGCGAAGGCGGCATGGTGGCGGTCGGTGACCAGCGCCGAGCGCTTCTTGCCCTTCCAGCCGCTTGCTTCCAGCGCCAGGAATTCTTCCATGCGCCTATGAATATCGCGAGGCTGACGCGCGACGCTGTAGGTGACTTCGCCATGGCTTTCCAGCAGCCGCCATTGGCGGCGCATTTCCCGCAAGTGCGCGTTGGAAATCGTCCGCCTGAGGTAGGTAAGCGCGTCGTCATTGCTCTGGAGCATAGGACGCTGGAACGGGTTGGCGACGGCGATCGGCAGGTTCCGGCCGATGGCGATGACCTTGGCCATCTGGACGAAGTGACCGTTGAGACGGACATCCGGCAATACGAGCGTGCTTGGCAGATGCAGTTCCGGCCGGGAGAGCGCTTCGAGGAGGTTGTCGAGCGTTTCGCCGGCATCCTCGGCGTCGAGCAAAGGCGTGCCGAGCGGGCCGAAGGAGTTCGACCAGACCCGGATAATGGACGGGCCGATCGCAAAGCCAGGCTTGTCGACCGTGAAGGGCATCAGCAGCCGGATGCGGCTGCGCGTGCTGCTGTTGTCGCGCATGAGCGCCAGACGCACCTGCCGATCCTCGAGGCGCGGCATGGCGGGTGCGAGAAAGCGCCCGGAGAAGAAGACGTTCGGCTCCATGGCGCGATTGGACAGGAAGTCCAGCTCGTCCTGCAGCTCGTAGCCGAGCTTGCCGGGATAGAGGCAGAATTCGCGGCCGGCACGGCCGACCTCGACGCGGGCTTCGGCTTTCGGTGTTTCGAAATGCAGCGCTGCGAGCGTATGGGTCAGGGCGTTCACTTGGCTGTCGGTGGTTTCGGTGTAGGGGGGACGTGCCATAATCAGAAAACCCTCGTTGCCGATGAGGCCGACGAGCGTCGGAGGAGGGCGAATAGGGTGATGCCGAGCGCACGGCGGACGGCGATGTGCAGGAGCAGCGCTTCGATCGCCATGGCGGTGGCGCCGGCAATTGCCGCTCCTTCGATGCCGAGATGCGGGATGAGCGCGACGTTCAGGCCGACGTTGGCAACGAGCGCCACAGCATAGAGATAGACGCAGAGCATCTGCTTGTCCGCCATGGTCAGGAGCACTTCGGCAGGGCCGACGAGCGCTCTCGCAAGAATTCCGGCAAGCAGGATCGCCATCACGATCTGGCCCTCGGTGAAGGCGGCGCCGAACAGCGACAGCAGGAGCTGCCCTGCCGCCAGCACCACGAGACCGAGGGCAAGTGCCGGAAAGAAGGACCAGCGTGTCGCCTCCGTGGCAAAGGCTGCGAGCTTGCTTCGGTCACCTTCCGCAAGGATGGCGGCAAAGCGCGGCCCGATGGCTGCCCTGACGGCGAAGGAGACGAAGAGCACCAGCGCCATCGTCTTGGCGGCGGCGAAATAGACGGCGACTTCATCCGGATCGAGGAAAATGCCGACGACGATGACGTCCGAATTGGTGAGCAGGTAGCCCACGCCCTCGACCAGGAAAATCGGTAGGGCCACCGCCGTCCAGGCGTTGAATTCGGTGGCTTTCGGGCCGCGTGGGTAATGGCGGCGCAGACGGAACGTCATCGCAAGATATTGCAGCAGGACACTGGTGAAGGCGCCGGCGAGCGCCGCGGCCATGGCTGTGACGGCATCGCGTGGCGCGCCGGCGAGGATCGCAGCCACCATGAAGAGCAAGATCAGGGTCGGGCGGATCAGGAAGGTTGGGCTGAGCGCCATGATCGGCCAGTGCTTGGCGCGGGCCGTACCATCCAGCACGTCTCCGAGCGAAATCATCGGCACGGCAATCAGGCCGAGGAAGATCGGCATGACATAATAGTGCTCGACCATGCCGCGGAAGGCGAAGAGCAGCAGCGCGCCGATCAGTGCCAGCGTGCTCGAGACGGCGACCACGAACAGGCGTGCCGAGGCGTTCAGGCCGCGAATGGCATTATGATTGCCGCTGGCGTCATACTGCGGCAGGAAGCGGATGATGGCCGTGGGGAAGCCGAGGCAGGCGAGATTGCCGAACAGGATCATCAGGACCCAGACAAAGACGAAGATGCCGTATTCGAACCGTCCCATTAGGCGGGCCAGAATGATCTGCGAGAGAAAGGCAAGGGCAGCACCTGCAACGCGGATCGTGAAGGCGATCAGCGCCATGCGCTGCGAGACTGCCTTTTCGTCCCGGCCGGTGAGCATAGCGACGACTTTGCGCAGATACGGCGATAGCGCGGCCCGCAATGCGGACGGCAACATTCTTTCCGCTGTTTGAAAGACCGCCATGATCGATACGCAATACTTTAAGTATGATCCCAAACTCGCGTTAGTCTTGGCAGAGGAGAGTTAAGAATCGGTTCTTGCGACACGTAAAAGTGGCTTTGCCGAAGTGGAGGGTTGCTTATCAAGCGTGCGGGAAAGCAACCATGAGACGCAATTGGCCCTCAGATTGCCGCGTCATGCTGCTGGCGCAGGAAACGGGTGGCGGAGGTTTGGTCGGTATGTAGAATCCAGGGTCTATCGGAGGAGGATTTCATGCTCATACTTCACGATTATTTGCCGTCGCAGAATGGCTGGAAGGCCAGGGTTCTGTTCGGATTGCTCGATATTCCCTATCAGACCCGCCTGGTATCCATCTTCGAAGGTGAGGGGCGCACGGATGCCTTCTTCGAGATCAATCCGGCAGGAGGCATCCCCGTTCTCGAACTGGAGGATGGGCGAACGATTGCGGAATCGAATGCTATTCTCACCTATGTTGCCGAGGGCACGCGGTTTCTTCCGGCGGATCGCTATCTGCACGCCAAGGTCATGCAGTGGCTATTCTTCGAACAATATCATGTCGAACCGGTCATCGGCACGCTGCGCTTCTGGACGCTGACGGGTCGGCTCGAATCCAACGCCGTTTTGGGGGAGGCCAAGCGCGCGGGCAGCCTTCGTACGCTTGCAGCGCTCGAGCGCGGGTTGAAGAACACGCCTTTTCTCGTCGGTGAGGAGTTCTCGATCGCGGATATTGCGGTTTATGCCTACGCCCACAGAGCGGCGGATTGCGGTTTTGATCTTGCCGATTATCCCGCGTTCACAGCTTGGCTCGATCGTGTGCTTGATGTCATCGGACCAGGCTACCCGGTCCATCTCTACAGTGAGGATCCGCATTCCGCTGTCTGAACGCGGTGGGCGTGCCTGAGACATTTGTCGGCGGCGCCTGTCGGCGAATTGTTGTGATCTCTGATCGTTGCAAACAAAAATGCCGCCCGAAGGCGGCATTTTTGTTCATTGCTATCGATTGCGCGGCTCAGACCACTTCGCTGCTTTCGAAGGCGCCGTGGCAGTGCTTGTACTTTTTGCCGGAGCCGCAGGGGCAAGCCTCGTTGCGGCCGACGCGGCCCCAGGTGGCCGGATTGCGCGGATCACGATTTTCCGGTGCCACAGCGCTCTCATTTGCAAGCGTGAACGGTGAGAATTCGTCCTCACCGGTCGTCGCGTCGATATGACGGGCCTGCATCGGCGGCGTTTCCGGTTCGGCCGGCTGCTGCACCAGTTCGACGCGCGAAAGCTGCGCGGTCACGGCCTGGCGGAGATTGTTCAACAGCGCCTGGAACAGCTCGAAAGCCTCGGCCTTGTATTCCTGCAGCGGATCGCGCTGAGCATAGCCGCGGAAGCCGATGACCGAGCGGAGATGGTCGAGGTTGACGATGTGCTCGCGCCAGAGATTGTCCAGCGTCTGCAGCACGATGGAGCGCTCGACATAGGTCATGATCTCTGGGCCGAAGCGTTCGGCCTTTTCGGTCGCAGCCTTTTCGGCAGCTTCCGTCAGGCGCGCACGGATATCGTCTTCAGCGATGCCTTCTTCCTTGACCCAGTCATGGATGGGCAGATCGAGATCGAAGAAGTTGGCGACAGCCGTCTTTAGGCCGTCGGCATCCCACTGTTCGGCATAGGCGCGCTCCGGAATATGTCTAGCGACGAGATCCTCGATGACGTCATGGCGCATGTCGCCGACGAATTCGGAGAGGTCCTTCGATTCCATCAGCTCGACGCGTTGGTCGAAGATGACCTTGCGCTGATCGTTCAGCACGTCGTCGTACTTCAGAACGTTCTTGCGGATGTCGAAGTTGCGGGCCTCGACCTTCTTCTGGGCACGTTCGACAGCCTTGTTGATCCAGGGGTGGACGATGGCTTCGCCTTCCTTGAGGCCGAGCTTCTGCAGCATGCCGTCCATGCGGTCGGAGCCGAAGATGCGCATCAGGTCGTCCTGGAGCGACAGGTAGAATTTCGAGCGGCCCGGATCGCCCTGGCGGCCGGAACGGCCACGCAGCTGGTTGTCGATACGGCGGCTTTCATGGCGCTCGGAGGCGATGACGTAGAGGCCGCCGGCAGCGATCGATTTCTGCTTGAGTTCCTTGATCTCTTCGGCAATGCGGGCAATGGCCGCGTCGCGTTCCGGCCCCGGCTCCATCTCATGCAGGTCGCGCTCGACCCGCATTTCCAGATTGCCGCCGAGCTGGATGTCGGTGCCGCGGCCGGCCATGTTCGTGGCGATCGTCACCGCGCCAGGAACGCCCGCCTGGGCGACGATGTAGGCTTCCTGCTCGTGGTAGCGTGCGTTCAGAACCTGGAAGTTGGAGAAGCCACGCTTGCGCATGAGGTCGGCGAGAAGTTCGGATTTCTCAATCGACGTCGTGCCGACCAGCACCGGCTGGCCGCGCTTGTGCGCATCGAGGATCTCGTTGATGATCGCGTTGTACTTCTCGGCATGCGTACGATAGACCTCGTCGTCCTCATCGATACGCTGGATCGGCAGGTTGGTCGGCACCTCGATCACGTCGAGGCCGTAGATGTTGCCGAATTCCTCTGCTTCCGTCGAAGCCGTACCGGTCATGCCGGCGAGCTTGTCGTACATGCGGAAATAGTTCTGAAAGGTGATCTGCGCCAGCGTCTGGTTTTCCGGCTGGATCTGCACATGTTCCTTGGCTTCCAGTGCTTGGTGCTGGCCGTCCGAATAGCGGCGGCCTGGCATCATGCGGCCGGTGAATTCGTCGATGATGACGACCTCGCCGTTGCGGACGATATAGTCCTTGTCGCGCTGGAAGAGCTTGTGCGCCTTGAGCGCATTGTTGATGTGATGGACGATCGCGACGTTCTCGACGTCGTAGAGCGATTCACCCTTCAAGAGGCCCGCTTCGCGCAGCATGGTCTCCAGCTTCTCGGTGCCTTCTTCGGAGAAGTTCGCCGAGCGCTGCTTTTCATCGATTTCATAGTCTTCCTTCGCCAGGCGCGGAATGAAGGCGTCGATGGTGATATAGAGATCGGAGCGGTCGTCGAGCGGACCGGAGATGATCAGCGGCGTGCGCGCTTCGTCGACCAGGATCGAGTCCACTTCGTCGACGATCGCGAAGCTATGGCCGCGCTGAACCATCTGGGCGCGCTCATATTTCATGTTGTCGCGCAGATAGTCGAAGCCAAGCTCGTTGTTGGTGGCGTAGGTGATGTCGCAGGCATAGGCGTCATGGCGCTGTTCATCCGACAGGCCGTGGACGATGACGCCTGTTGTCAGGCCGAGGAAGCTGTACAGGCGGCCCATGGTGCCGCTGTCGCGCTGCGCCAGGTAATCGTTGACGGTAACGACATGCACGCCCTTGCCGGCCAACGCGTTCAGATAGACCGGCAGGGTTGCGACCAGGGTCTTACCTTCACCGGTCTTCATTTCGGCGATGGCATTGGAATGAAGGATCATGCCGCCGATCAGCTGCACGTCAAAGGGTCGCATGCCGAGAACGCGGCGCGATGCTTCGCGGGCGACCGCGAAGGCGGGCACAAGGATATCGTCCAGCGTCTTGCCTTCCGCGAGCTGCTGGCGGAACTCAACCGTCTTGGCGGCCAGAGCTTCATCGGACAGCGCACGCATCTCCGGTTCGAGCGCATTGATTGCAGCTACTTTCGGCTGGAACGATTTGACCCGGCGGTCGTTGGACGAGCCGAACAACTTGCGGGCAATTCCACCTAGGCTGACCATGTGACTGGTCCTTTCTGAGATTTCATCCTGCCGTTTCCTGCTTTATCCCTTCCCGAAAAAAACGGGAGTATAGCACAAAACGGCCGGAAACTGTTCTGGACGCGAGGTTGCGTGACAGATAAGAGGGGGGTCGATTGATGTCAACGGGATTTGGCCGATACAGAAAGGCCACATTCTCCTGCTGAAGGCTTTTTCACGCCGGATTCACATCTGTCGAGCCGGTCGAGATCACCGAAGGGTTATTTTATGTTGAAGTATAACAAACTTGCTGCGGTTGCTTTCGCAACAATCGTTACCTTCCAGGCTCCGGTCTTCGCGGCCGACGCCAAGGATCCCGTTGTCGCCAAGGTCGGCGATGTCGAAATCCATCAATCCGAACTCGATCTGGCAATCGCCAATCTCGATCCGCAGCTCGGCCAGCTTCCGGACGACCAGAAGAAGGTCGCGGCACTTTCGGCCTCGGTCGACGTGAAACTGCTGTCGCAGAAGGCTGCCGCTGAGAAGCTCGACCAGACGCCGGACTTCCAGGCTCACATGGCCTATCTGCGCGACCGCGAGCTGCACAATGCTTATTTCAAGGCTCACGTTGCCGACTCCATCAAGGATGACGAAGTCAAGGCTCGTTACGACAAGGAAGTCGCAGCCCTGCCGAAGCAGGAAGAAGTTCATGCCCGCCACATTCTGGTAAAGACCGAGGATGAAGCCAAGGCGATCATCAAGGAACTCGATGCCGGCAAGGATTTTGCCGCACTTGCCAAGGAAAAGTCCACGGATCCGAACAAGGCTGACGGCGGCGATCTCGGCTATTTCGGTCATGGCCGCATGGTCAAGGAATTCGAAGACGCGGCTTTCGCGCTGCCGGTCGGCACTTATACCAAGACGCCGGTCAAGACCGATTTCGGCTGGCACATCATCAAGGTCGAAGACAAGCGCAATGCTCCTCCTCCGCCGTTCGACCAGGTCAAGGACCAGGTTCGTCAGCTCGTCATGCGCGACAAGTATCTTGAGCTTCTGAACAAGGCCAAGACGGACACCAAAGTCGTCATCAACGACCCGGCGCTCAGCAAGGCCTATGACGATGCGCAGAAGCAGCAGGACGCGGCCCCGGCCGACGACGCCATTGCGCCTGCTGATGGTGCAGCAGCGCCCGACGCGCAGCCGCAGCAGTAAGTCACAGCGGTTAAACCATTAGGGCCCGGTTTTCCGGGCCTTTCACTATTAGGTGGCTCTCATGTCCGGTTCCGTCTCTCCGCTCGCTCCCAAATCCTTTGCTGCCATGCCGGCCCTTCGCGGCGTGCGCATGACCACGGCATCCGCCGGCATCAAGTACAAGAATCGGACCGATGTCCTGTTGATGGTCTTCGACAAGCCGGCCGCCGTTGCCGGCGTCTTTACGCGTTCGAAGTGCCCTTCGGCTCCGGTCGATTTCTGCCGCAAGAATCTCGCACACGGCAGCGCGCGCGCCGTCGTCGTCAATTCAGGCAATGCCAATGCCTTCACTGGTCTGAAGGGCCGTCAGGCGACGGAACTGACCGCCAAGTCCGCGGCCGCCGCCGTCGGCTGCGGTGAAAACGAAATTTATCTTGCCTCCACCGGCGTCATCGGCGAGCCGCTCGACGCCACCAAGTTTGCCGGCGTGCTCGACACGATGGCCAAGGACGCCGTCAGCGACTTCTGGTTCGAAGCCGCCAAGGCGATCATGACCACGGATACCTATCCGAAGGTCGCGACCCGCGCAGCCGAGATCGGCGGCGTCAAGGTGACCATCAACGGCATCGCCAAGGGTGCCGGCATGATCGCCCCAGACATGGCGACGATGCTCTCCTTCGTGGTCACTGATGCCGATATTTCCTCGACCGCCCTGCAGACGCTGCTGTCTGAAGGCGTCGGCCCGAGCTTCAACTCCATGACCGTCGACAGCGATACCTCGACCTCCGATACGCTGATGCTCTTTGCCACCGGCGCCGCTGCGGCTGACGGGCAGGCGCATATCGAGCGTGCCGACGATCCGAAGCTTGCCGCCTTCCGCGCCGCTCTCAACGAGTTGCTCAGGGATCTCGCCATCCAGGTCGTGCGCGACGGCGAAGGTGCCACCAAGATGCTCGAAATCACCGTGACCGGTGCCGAAAGCGATGCGGCTGCCAAACGCATAGCCCTTTCGATTGCCAATTCGCCGCTGGTCAAGACCGCCGCCGCCGGCGAAGACGCCAATTGGGGCCGCGTCGTCATGGCTGTCGGCAAGGCCGGTGAAATGGCGGATCGCGACAAGCTTGCCATCTGGTTCGGTGATGTCCGCGTCGCCGTCAATGGCGAGCGTGACGCTTCCTATTCGGAAGAAGCCGCCTCGAATGTCATGAAGCAGCAGGATATTCCCGTGAAGGTCGATCTCGGCCTCGGCAATGGCCGCGCAACGGTCTGGACCTGCGACCTCACCAAGGAATATGTTGCCATCAATGGCGACTACCGGAGCTGATATCTCGCTGATGCATGCGCAGTCCACGATAAACAAGCTGCCCCTGGTGCGCAGGCTGGAAGCCGTCGGCTTCCGCGCTTGGCCTGCCTCGTCGGTGCAATATGATGGCAGCTGGCAAATCCGGCTAACGGCGGGTCATCCGTCGAAGCGGCTGAATTCTGTGGTGCCGCTCGATCCCTCCGATCATCGCGATCTCGAAATCCGGCTGGCAAAAGCGCAGCGCAAGTTCGAGGCCTATGGCAGGCCGATGGTGGTGCGCGAGACGCCGCTCGCCTCGCCTAAGCTCATCGATCTCCTGCGGGAGCGCAGGTGGACATGTTTCGACGAAACGATCGTCATGACCGCCAATCTGGTCGATCTCGAACTGCCTGACATGCTGGATCATCTGCCGAGCCACGATGTAGGCCGCTATGTTGATGCCAGCCTGCTGGTTGATGGGGCTGATCCCGCCCTGAAGCCCGCGCTGGCGGAGGTGGTGAGCAGCATCAAGCCGCCATCGGGTCTCTTCGTCATCGAAAATGACGATGCCGGCCCGGTGGCGACCACGCTGTGCGTGCAGGATAATGATCTTGCCGGCATCATGTCTGTCGCCGTTTCCGTACAGCATCGGCGCAAGGGTCTAGGAGCCGAGATTCTGACATCGGCGCTTCGCTGGGCACGCATGCGCAGCGCTAAAACCGCCTGGCTTCAGGTCAGCGCCGACAATGCTCCGGCTCTGGCGCTCTATGTCCGCTTCGGTTTCCGAGAAGCCTATCGCTATTGCTATTGGCAACCGCCGGGGGCTGCATGAACGAGGCTGGCCGCAAGATCGTTCTCGTCGCCGCCTGCGCGCTTATCGACACGGATGGCCGCATCCTGCTGGCGCAGCGTCCCGAGGGAAAATCGCTCGCTGGGCTCTGGGAATTTCCCGGCGGCAAGGTGGAAGCCGGTGAAACGCCGGAGGAGACCCTGGTGCGCGAGCTTCAGGAAGAGCTGGGTATCCAGACGAAGATCGCCTGCCTTGCGCCCCTGACCTTTGCCAGCCACACCTACGAAACCTTCCATCTGCTGATGCCGCTATACATCTGCCGGCGTTACGAAGGAATCCCGCATGGCCGGGAAGGGCAGGCGATCAAATGGGTGCGGCCGCAGGCTTTGCGTGATTACCCCATGCCTCCAGCCGACGAGCCGTTGATCCCGTTCCTGCAGGATCTGCTTTAGCTTCTATGGCAAGGGCTGAGACAGCGCTGCCTTCCGGCGGCGTCGCGCCGTATCTAGATATCCTTGAATTTGAAAGTTGATTTTGCGAGCTGATCGAGGTGGGAGACGCCGGGCTCTCTGGGGGACGCATCCGTCCGCCAACCGCCTTGAGCAAACCTGGCATGTGTAAATTCCCACAACCCAAGATAATAAAATATATCATGGCGGTATATCATGGCGCGCAAGCGTCGGCCTCTATTATTTGGTGTATAGAGGAAATCTTCTGGCAATGCGTGTGTCTGCGCGGCGAACTTGATGTCCCGTAGCGGGGCGGATCTCTTTCGCGTTTACGCAGAGATGGTTTGGAATGCGTTAAGGCGGCGCATCGAATTTATGGTTAACGATAATTAGCCATTTAAAATCAGATCTATAGCCTGATTCGGCCATTGTCCCAGAACTTTACGTCTCATTAATTTGCATGTGGATATTAAGGGATCGTTTATGACCTTCTGGCATTCAATTCTCTCAATCAAGCGGGTTGTTGGGTGCGTTAAAGAAGGCTTGACATAATGGACGACGATTTCTGGAAAGCTGTTCAGGAAAAAGAGCAGTCCTATTCCACGTCGCGCAGGACGGGCGCGTTGAATATCGCTTTGCTGTTCGGTACGGCGGCGGTAGCGCTTTCGCTTATTCTGACCCCGATGCTATCAGACAAATCCAAGTCGCGCGTGCTTGCAAGCGCGCCGGATATCGACAATATTGCCACGGGTTCGATCCCGCAGACCGAAAACGGCAAGCGATATACGATCCGCCGCAGCGTTCTGCAGCAGGAACCGGGCTCGGTCTGCATCGTCCAGGGTTATGGTGCCGATAACGGCTGCCAATAGCGCATTTCCAGGAAAAGTGCGCAGCGGTTTTCCGTCCGGAATGCGTAAGGAAAAAATAGAGCGTTTTCGCGCATTGAAGCGGAAATGCTATAGTGCATGAGCATAGCCTGCCGGATGCCATGACGAGCATCGGATTCATCAGTTGTCCAATGCTGGGAGCTTCGAGCTTATGCGTTCCGTTCGGCGTATTTTCACCGATAAGACCGGTGCCACGGTCATTGAATACGGCCTCATTGCAGCCCTGATGTCGGCTGCAATCATCAGCGGTGTCGGCGCTTTCGGCGGCAGCCTATCAAGTACATTCAACCTTCTGTCCAATACGATACAGAATTCGGCGGCGTCCCAGAACTGATACGGCCGGTAAATCTTTGGCTACTGTTTGAGCTTGTGCTCTTCAACCTTGAGCGCTTCGGCCAAACGCGCCTTGGCCGAACCCGGCCGCAGCGGCTTCTGCTGGCTCTCATGCGGCGTCCAGCCTGAGACATAAATGATCGAGAATGTTGCCCTGATCCGCCCGTCCGGATCGGAATAGCGTTCGGCATAAAGTTCGGCTGCGCGCAAGAAGAAGGCGCGCGTCAGCGGTTTGCGGCTGCGGTCGACGAGCGGATTGGTCATGCCCATGGCGCGCAGGTCGCGCATCAAGGCAAAGAGATTATCGTAGCGCACTGTATAGGTCTCAGCGTCGATGACGGGCAGTGTAAAGCCGGCACGCTGAAGAAGACCGCCGACATCGCGGACATCGGCAAAGGGGATGACGCGCGGGCTTGCGCCACCCGTCAGCTCGATTTCGGTTGCGAGCAGCACGTCGCGCAATTCCTGCAGGGTTCCCGAGCCGGGGATCGCTGCCAGGAAAAGGCCATCCGCCTTCAGCGCTCGGCGGATCTGAATGAAGACGCCGGGCGTGTCGTTGGTGACATGCAGGCTGAGCGGGGAGAGCACGAGGTTGACCGATTCCGGCGCGAGCGGCAGCTCCTCCGGCGGCGCCTCAATGATAGTCTCGCCGGTTGCGGCAAAGCCCTTCTCGCTTTCGATCCGTTTCAGGTGACCGATCTTGCCCGTCTCCAGGGCCAAGCGCGCGGCAATGCCTGTCGCGCCGTGCAGCTCGACCGCTTCGTCAAAATGGCGTTCGGTGACAGCAAGCCGTTCCGCCAGTTCGCCGGCGGCGATATCGAGCAGGAAAGCCGCTTTCGTATCACTTTGTTTTAGTGCCCGGCGTTTACGGGCCGAAAGCAGCGATTGGTCGAACACGATTTCCATGGTGGTTTCCTGCGATATCATCAATTCGGCTGGGCACGTCGGGCACACGCGTTTCTGTCGCGCAACTCCGGGCGGAAAACCGCTATACACTTTTCCTGGAATTGCTAGTCTCAATCATATGGGGATGATGGGACGCGAAATCACCTTGTCTATGCTGGGCGCCTGGCTGAAAAGGCCGTGGGTGGCGCTTGCCGATCTCGTCTATCCGCCGGCGTGCCCAGGCTGCGGAGTTTCCGTCGGCGCGCATCGCGGTCTTTGCCCCGTATGCTGGTCCGCCATCCGCTTCATCGAGCGGCCTTATTGCGAAGTGCTCGGCAGCCCGTTTTCTCATGATCTCGGCGTGGGAATTCTGAGCGCCGAGGCGATTGCCGATCCGCCAGTCTTCGACCGCCTGCGTTCTGCTGCCGTTCATGACGGCATCGTGCGGGATCTCGTTCTCAGCCTGAAATATCGCGATCGTACCGATCTCGCGCCGATGATGGCCGGCTGGATGCTGCGCGCCAGCGATGGCACGATTGCGGATTGCGATGCGATCATTCCGGTGCCGCTGCACCGGGCGCGGCTGTTTGCGCGCAAGTACAATCAGGCGGCCGAGCTTGCTCGGCATATCGCCCGCCTTTCGGGCAAGCCGCTGCTGGCGGCAACGCTCCTGCGCGTCAAACGCACAAGCCAGCAGGTGGGTTTGGGAGCCAAGGCGCGGCAGGACAATGTGCGCGGCGCTTTCGCCGTTTCCGAGCATCGGGCCGCCGATATATTCGGGCGGCGCATCGTTCTCGTCGACGACGTTTATACGACCGGCGCCACGGTTGCCGCGGCCACGCGCGCGCTGAAGAAAGCAGGTGCCGCCGATGTCACTGTTTTGACCTTTGCAAGGGTCGTCGGCCATCTTATATGACAGTCAATATAGGCTTTTCCGGAGTGGATCATGGCATCCGTCGTTATCTATACGCGTGAATTCTGCGGCTATTGCGCCCGTGCAAAATCCCTGCTCGAATCCAAGGGCGTCGATTATGTCGAGCACAACGCCACTTATTCGCCCGAAATGCGGCAGGAGATGATCGCCAAGGCGAATGGCGCCTCGACCTTTCCGCAGATCTTCATCAATGGCGAGCACGTCGGCGGCTGCGACGACATCCACGCACTCGACCGGGCCGGCAAGCTCGATCCGATGCTGGCTGCCTGATCCATAGACGAGGGAGAGACCGATGAGCTTCAAGGCTGCTGCCATCCAGATGTGTTCCGGCGTCGATCCGGTGAGGAATGCGGCTGATATGGCGCGTTTGGTGCGGGATGCAGCCTCCAAGGGTGCGATCTACGTGCAGACGCCGGAGATGACCGGTGCCGTTCAGAAGGATCGGCCGGCCATGCGTGCCGTGCTGCAAGACGAGCCGAACGATATCATCGTGAAGACGGCCTCCGAACTGGCGAAGGAACTCGGCATCCATCTGCATATCGGTTCGACCGCCATTGCGCTCGATGACGGCAAGATCGCCAATCGCGGCTTCCTCTTCGGTCCCGACGGCAAGCTTATCAATCGCTACGACAAGATCCATATGTTCGACGTCGATCTCGACAATGGCGAAAGCTGGCGCGAAAGCGCCGTCTATCGGCCGGGCTCGGAGGCGCGCATCGCGTCGTTGCCGTTCGCCGAGCTCGGCTTTTCCATCTGCTACGATGTCCGCTTTCCGCAGCTCTTCCGCGCCCAGGCCGTTGCCGGCGCCGAGGTGATGACGGTGCCTGCTGCCTTCACCAAGCAGACGGGCGAGGCGCATTGGGAAATACTTCTCCGCGCCCGTGCCATCGAAAACGGCATGTTCGTCATTGCCGCCGCTCAGGCCGGCAAGCATGAGGACGGCCGTGAGACCTTCGGCCATTCGATGATTATCGATCCCTGGGGCAAGGTGCTGGCATCGGCCGGCGGTACGGGCGAGGCTGTCGTCATCGCCGAGATCGATATAGCCGCAGTCAAATCAGCCCATGACAAGATACCGAACCTGAAGAATGCGCGTGAATTTTCGCTGGAGAAGATCGCGACGCCGGCGGCTGGAGGCGTCGCTGCTTGATCCGTTATTCGCTTACCTGTGACAATGCCCATGAGTTCGAGGGCTGGTTTTCTGAAAGTGCCGATTTCGACCGCCAGGTCGCAAGCGGTTTCCTCACCTGTCCGGTCTGCAATTCGGCTGCGATCTCCAAGCAGCTGATGGCGCCTTCGGTTTCGACGGCGCGCAAGAAGGACGAGATGCAGACGCTCGCCATGGATGCGGCGCGTAAAGAGGCGATGACCAAGCTCAAGGAAGCAGTCGACGCCATCAAGGCGAATGCCGAGGATGTCGGCACGAAATTTCCGGAAGAAGCCCGTAAGATCCATTACGGCGAGGCGGATGCGCGCGGGATCATCGGCAAGGCGACGCCGGACGAAGCACAGGCTCTCGTCGAGGAAGGCATCGAGATCGCTGCCATTCCCGTACTCCCCGAGGATATCAACTGATGCCGGTCGCCGGCAGCAAACATCTCGCCATGTATAATTTCGGGCTGCATGTCGCAGCCTATGAAAGCCCCGCAGTCGAAGGATTTCGGCTGCGAGAAGCGGCGAATTTCGAGGCGGCCGCGCGTGCTCACGGTTTCATTGGCCGCTCCGGCTATGCCGGCGAGCCCGGCACTGCCTGTTGGGGCGAGCAGGTCTTTCCGCGTTTCATCGAGTGCAGCGGCTTTCAGACGGCGCCATCGTCGCTATCGCTGTGGGCCGATATCGAATCGCTGATGGCATTCACCTATAGCGGCGTGCATGCCGACGCCCTGAAACATGGGCGGCACTGGAATGTCAGGCAGAGCTGGCCGCCGCTTGTCCTTTGGTGGGTGGAAGCTGGAGCCGTTCCACGGTGGCAGGATGGGGTCGAGCGCCTTGAACACCTTCATGATCATGGCGCAAGCCCGAGGGCGTTCTCATTCAAGCAGCCCTATCGATCCGATGGTCAGCCACTTGAGATCGATCGTTCTCGTATCAAGGAGATCGTTACGCTCAACGCTGCCACGCAGGGCGAGTTATTGGCACATGTGCTGACACTGAAGATCTGAGGCAGATGCCCGATCAGCTCAGGTTCGCCCGCTTGGCCAACAGCATATAGTTGACATCCATGTCCTTCGAGAGATTCCAGCGGTCCTGCAGCGGTGAATAGAAGACGCCGGTGCGGGCGGTGATCTCGAGACCACTTGCGGCAAGCGGCTTTTCGATCTCCTCCGGACGCACGAGCTTTTCGTATTGATGGGTGCCGCGCGGCAGCCAGCGCAGGAGGTTTTCGGCGGCGAAGATGGCAAGTGCCGCTGCCTTCATGGTGCGGTTGATGGTCGCAACGAACATCAAGCCGCCGGGTCGCACCATTTTTGCGCAGGTCGACAGGAAGAATTCGACGTCGGCGACATGCTCGACCACTTCCATGTTCAGCACGATATCGAAGGTTTCGCCGGCCTCGGCTAATTGTTCGGCGGTGACGGCGCGATAATCGACCGGAACGCCCGAAGCTTTCGCGTGCGTCGAGGCGATGCCGATGTTCTTTTCGGAAGGGTCGGCACCGATGACGGTGGCGCCCATGCGCGCCACCGGCTCGGACAGCAGGCCGCCGCCGCAGCCGATGTCGAGCACGCGCAAGCCCTCAAGCGGTCGGCTGCTCTTCGGGTCGCGGTCGAAATTCTCGCAGGCGCGGTCGCGGATATAGGCGAGGCGCACCGGATTGAACTTGTGAAGCGGTTTGAACTTGCCGGTCGGGCTCCACCACTCGGCCGCCATGGCGGAGAAACGGTCCACTTCGCTCTGGTCGATCGTGCTCTTTGCCGTTTCGCTCATGGCTCACTCCATCATTTGGGTCGTTCCGCGGTTCGGACGACTGCAAGCAATAATTCTACCCGAAGGGTGAAGTCGGACGATCGATGCACGATGTCAAGGGCCTGTGGCCACCGATCGGCTGTGGGGCATCTCGATCGCGAGATGCGAATTGCGATGCGGAGGTTGACATGGAGGTATCTTATGGCCGATCAATCGCCGGGCTGTGAAATGACTTTCGGAACCGGGATCGATTGCGATCGACTGGCCTGTAGAGGAGCTCCTCATGAGACCATTCCGTCTCGCGACGATCGTCGCTATGGGCTGGCTTGCGGCTAACCATGCAAATGCCGGGGACGGCAAGGGGTTCCGCCTGACGATCGATGGAGTCAGCGTCGGCATCAATCCCGGCGATACGCTTGAAGTCACCATGAAGGATGGCCGCAAGGTCCCGGTGGAGCTGCAGCGCAGCGAGACGGTGACCTTCACCGGCGGCAAATTCTCCTTCGATCATGACGGCAAGTTCACGGTCGCAAAGACGGATCTCGGCGACGGCGTGCAGCAATATACGCTGATGACGCCGATCGGCACAGGCATCATCGTGCAGGTCTATAAGGGTCTCAACCCTTCCAGCTATACCGATGTCGTACTCCAGCAGATGGTGCAGGAGAGCATCAATGGCGGCGCGAAAATCAGCAAGCGAGCGACCCAGCGCACATTGCCGAGCGGCACCGTGCTGAAG
The DNA here is from genome assembly GCF_030182565.1 of Rhizobium centroccidentale. Taxonomy (NCBI): domain Bacteria; kingdom Pseudomonadati; phylum Pseudomonadota; class Alphaproteobacteria; order Hyphomicrobiales; family Rhizobiaceae; genus Rhizobium; species Rhizobium centroccidentale. The sequence goes on from NZ_JAQJCG010000014.1 coordinate 151,030, forward strand.
GGCGTAAAGGCCGAGACGACCACGGACGACGACGTCATGGAGTATGAGATCGTCGCGACCGGCCGGCCGGAAGGCGGCGTGCTTGTCGCCACCTTCCTCAACAAAGAAAATATCCCCAAGGAAGGGGGCATTCTCGACAAGCTCTGGTCGACCTTAAAAGTGGATTTTTAGGGTAAACTTTTCATCGCCTCTGGCGTCCGATGCTATTGCGCCTGCCCGACAAACTCGCTAAGAGACGGCCCCATTGAGATCACGCTTTTCCGGCTACCGAACCGGGAGGGCGATTTTGCATGTCGGGCTTTCCGCATTCGGCCGCCCGGCGCAGGGTACTGGTAGAGGCACATGGCACGCATCGTGATGAAATTCGGCGGGACCTCCGTCGCGGATCTGGACCGTATCAAGAACGTCGCACGCCATGTGAAACGCGAGGTCGATGCCGGTCACGAAGTGGCAGTCGTCGTTTCCGCCATGTCCGGCAAGACCAACGAGCTTGTTGGATGGGTCCAGAACATGCCCAAGGTCGCCGGCGCCAATCATTCGATCTATGATGCGCGTGAATATGATGCTGTCGTGGCTTCGGGCGAGCAGGTCACGTCTGGCCTTCTGGCGATTGCCCTGCAGGCGATGGGCATCAACGCCCGCTCCTGGCAGGGCTGGCAGATCCCGATCCGCACCGACAACGCCCATGGGGCCGCCCGTATTCTCGAGATCGAGGGCGAGGACATCATCCGCCGCATGGGTGAGGGCCAGGTTGCCGTCGTCGCCGGCTTCCAGGGGCTCGGCCCCGACAACCGCCTCTCGACGCTCGGCCGTGGCGGCTCCGACACCTCGGCCGTTGCGATCGCCGCCGCGGTGAAGGCCGATCGCTGCGATATCTACACGGATGTCGACGGCGTCTACACGACAGATCCGCGCATTGAGCCGAAGGCGCGCCGCCTCAAGAAGATCGCCTTCGAGGAAATGCTCGAAATGGCGTCTCTCGGCGCGAAGGTGCTGCAGGTGCGCTCGGTCGAGCTTGCCATGGTGTTCAAGGTCCGCACTTTCGTGCGCTCTTCTTTCGAGGATCCCGATGCTCCGGGCATGGGCGATCTGCTTAATCCGCCCGGAACGCTGATTTGTGACGAGGAAGAAATCGTGGAACAGGAAGTAGTCACCGGCATTGCCTATGCCAAGGATGAGGCTCAGATCTCGCTGCGTCGTCTTGCCGACCGGCCGGGTGTTTCCGCCGCGATCTTCGGGCCGCTGGCCGAAAACCACATCAACGTCGACATGATCGTCCAGAACATTTCCGAAGACGGCTCCAAGACCGATATGACCTTCACGGTCCCCTCGGGGGACGTCGAGAAGGCGCTGCGCGTTCTCGGCGAAAACAAGGAAAAGATCGGCTACGACGTCGTCCAGAGCGAATCAGGTCTGGTCAAGGTTTCGGTCATCGGCATCGGCATGCGCTCGCATGCGGGCGTGGCTGCGACCGCTTTCAGGGCACTTGCCGAAAAAGGCATCAACATCAAGGCTATTACGACGTCAGAAATCAAGATTTCCATCCTGATCGACGGTCCTTATGCAGAACTCGCAGTCAGGACTTTGCATTCCTGCTACGGTCTGGATAAGAGTTGAGTCACGACTGCTGACGACGGACCGTGACGGAGGCGAGTTTCGGCCGGCCCTGACGTGGGCAAGACGGGCATGACATCTTGATTCGGGAGCTAGTGGCGCAATGAGAGACCTATCCGGCGGTCCACGCGTTCTGCTCAAGCGGCTACGCGAATTGATGGCGGAGCCGCTGGAGCCGCAGGAGCGCCTTGACCGGATCGTCCGCCAGATTGCCAGCAACATGGTTGCCGAGGTTTGCTCGGTCTATGTGCTGCGCGCCGACGGTGTCCTTGAACTTTATGCCACCGAGGGCCTGAATAAAGAGGCCGTCCACCTTTCGCAATTGAAGATGGGGCAGGGCCTCGTCGGTACGATTGCGGCTTCCGCTCAGCCTCTCAATCTTTCGGACGCGCAATCACATCCCGCCTATCGCTACCTGCCGGAAACCGGCGAAGAGATTTATCATTCCTTCCTGGGCGTGCCGATCCTGCGCACCGGGCGGTCGCTCGGCGTTCTCGTCGTTCAGAACAAGGCGAGCCGCAATTATCGCGAGGAAGAGCTGGAGGCGCTCGAAACGACGGCCATGGTGCTGGCCGAGATGATCGCGACCGGCGAGCTGAAGAAGATCACCAAGCCCGGCCTGGAACTCGATCTTACCCGCTCCGTCACCATCGATGGCGACAGCTACAATGAAGGCATCGGCCTCGGCTATGTCGTGCTGCACGAGCCGCGCATCGTCGTCACCAACCTGCTGAACGAGGATGCCGACAAGGAAATCGGCCGTCTCGCCGAGGCACTCGGTTCGCTGCGTATTTCGATCGACGACATGCTGTCGCGCCGCGACGTGTCCATGGAAGGTGAGCATCGCGAGGTGCTTGAGACCTATCGCATGTTCGCGCACGACCAGGGCTGGGTACGCAAGCTGGAGGAAGCTGTCCGCAACGGCCTGACCGCCGAAGCTGCCGTCGAAAAGGTGCAGAGTGACACAAAGGCGCGCATGATGCGCCTGACCGATCCCTATCTGCGCGAACGCATGCACGATTTCGAAGATCTGGCGAACCGGCTGCTTCGGCAGCTCATCGGCCATTCGGGCCGCACCAGCGCCGAAGGCTTCCCCAACGATGCGGTCATCTTCGCACGCGCCATGGGTGCGGCAGAGCTTCTCGATTATCCGCGCGCCAATATCCGCGGTCTTGTGCTGGAAGAGGGCGCGGTCACGAGTCATGTCGTCATCGTGGCGCGTGCCATGGGCATTCCGGTCGTTGGACAGGCGGTAGGCGTTGTCGCGCTGGCGGAAAACGGCGATCCGGTCATCATCGATGGCGATGGCGGTCATGTGCATCTGCGGCCGATGGCCGATCATCAACGCTCCTATGAGGAAAAGGTGCGGTTCCGCGCCCGTCGGCAGGAGCAGTTCCGTGCGCTGCGTTCCGTCGAGCCGGTGACCAAGGACGGGCAGCGCATTTCTCTGCTGATGAATGCCGGTCTCTTGGTCGACCTGCCGCAGCTTTCCGAATCAGGCGCGGAGGGTATCGGCCTGTTCCGCACCGAGCTGCAGTTCATGATCGCTTCGACCATGCCGAAGGCGGATGAGCAGGAAGCCTTCTATCGCAATGTCATGAAGCAGGCCGGCGGGCGCGTCGTCACCTTCCGCACGCTCGACATCGGCGGCGACAAGGTCGTTCCTTATTTCCGCGCGCATGAGGAAGAAAATCCCGCGCTCGGCTGGCGCGCCATCCGCCTCTCGCTCGATCGTCCCGGCCTGTTGCGCACACAGCTGAGGGCCATGCTGAAAGCTGCAGCCGACAACGAATTGAAGATGATGGTGCCGATGGTTACGGAAGTCTCCGAGATCAGAGCGGTGCGCGAACTCCTGCAGAAGGAAGTGCAGCACCTCTCGCGCTTCGGGCATGGCCTGCCGCGCAAGCTGCAGTTCGGCGCCATGCTTGAGGTGCCAGCGCTCTTGTGGCAGCTGGATGAGCTGATGGCGGAAGTCGATTTCGTCTCCGTGGGCTCCAACGACCTGTTCCAGTTCTCGATGGCTGTCGATCGCGGCAATGCCCGCGTTTCGGATCGCTTCGATCCGCTCGAGCGGCCGTTCCTGCGCATCCTGCGCGATATTGTGCGCGCTGGCGAACGCAACAAGACGCCGGTGACGCTTTGCGGCGAACTGGCGGGCAAGACGATTTCGGCCATGGCCCTGCTCGGCATCGGTTTCCGCTCGGTTTCGATGTCGCCGGCCTCGATCGGGCCGGTCAAGGCAATGCTGCTTGGACTTGATCTCAAAGCTCTGTCCGAGGTCATGGAGGCCGCACTTGATGACAAGCAGCCGACGAGTTCCATGCGGGATATCCTTGTACGCTTTGCCGAGAGCCACAATATTCCGCTTTAGCGCGTGATCCTGAAAAACACGAAGCGGTTTGCAGGCAGTATCATGCGCATCACGACATCAAAGCAGAGATAATAAGAAGAATTGGAGTAGAGGGTGGCGAAGCTCCCTGTTGAAAAAATGCGCGAATTGGAACGCCGCTTCGGCGAGATCGAGGCGCGCATGTCCGCCGGTCCGGCCGCGGATGTCTATGTGAAGCTTGCTTCCGAATATTCCGAACTGCAGCCGGTCGTCATCAAGATCCGCGACTATGAGCGCGCCCTTGCCGAGGCTGCCGATCTCGAAACTATGCTCTCCGACAAGTCGGTCGATCGCGAGATGCGCGATCTTGCCGAGATGGAACTGCCTGAGGTCAAGGAGCGCATCGAGACGCTGGAAAAGGACATCCAGATCGAGCTTCTGCCGAAGGATGCCGCCGACGAGAAGAGCGCGATCCTGGAAATCCGCGCCGGCACCGGCGGTTCCGAGGCAGCCCTTTTCGCTGGCGATCTCTTCCGTATGTATGAACGTTTCGCGGCCGCCAATGGCTGGAAGGTGGAGGTTCTCTCCGCCAGCGACGGCGAAGCGGGCGGCTTTAAGGAAATCATTGCCACCATCAGCGGCAAGGGCGTGTTTTCCCGGTTGAAGTTCGAATCCGGCGTCCATCGCGTACAGCGCGTGCCGGAAACCGAAGCCAGTGGCCGTATCCACACCTCGGCGGCGACCGTCGCCGTGTTGCCGGAAGCCGAAGAAATCGATATCGAGATTCGACCCGAGGATATCCGCATCGACACCATGCGCTCTTCGGGTGCCGGCGGCCAGCACGTCAATACGACCGACTCTGCGGTGCGTATCACGCATCTTCCCTCCGGCATCGTCGTCACGAGCTCGGAAAAGTCGCAGCATCAGAACCGCGCCAAGGCCATGCAGGTGCTGCGTTCGCGCCTCTTTGACATGGAGCGTCAGCGCGCCGATAGCGAGCGTTCCGCCGACCGCAAGAGCCAGGTCGGCTCCGGCGACCGCTCCGAACGCATCCGCACCTATAATTTCCCGCAGGGGCGCGTCACCGATCACCGCATTAACCTGACACTCTACAAGCTCGATCGGATGATGGTGGGCGAGATCGACGAGGTGGTCGACGCACTGCTGGCGGATTACCAGGCGAGCCAGCTCGCCCAGCTCGGCGAACAGGCATGAGCGGCGGGCAGGGGCCAACCATATCCGGGCTCCTGCAGGAGGTGCGCGTGCGTTTTGCCGAGGCCGATCTCGATGATCCCGCCACGGAAGCACGCATTCTTGTCGGCGGTCTTCTGCATCTTTCCGCGACTGGGCTCGTGACGCACGGTTCCGAGTCCGTGTCTGAGGATGATACGGTGATGGTACGCGCGGCGATCGCTCGCCGGCTCAAGCACGAGCCGGTCTATCGCATTCTCGGCGAGCGGGAATTCTATGGCCTGTCGCTGCGGCTTTCGGCTGCGACGCTCGAACCGCGGCCCGATACGGAAATTCTCGTCGATACGATGCTGCCGCATGTCAGGCGTCTTGAATCCCAGATCGGCAATATCCATATACTTGACATCGGAACGGGTACTGGGGCCATTTGTCTGGCTCTGCTTCATGAATGCCCCAAAGCGACGGGTGTGGGTTCCGACATTTCCAGCGAAGCGCTGGAAACCGCTCGCGGGAACGCGGAGCGAAATGGCTTGGCGGCGCGGTTCAGAACTGCGCAGGGAAGCTGGTTTGAAGCCATCCACGAACGTTTTCATGTGATTGTCTCAAATCCGCCCTATATTGCGTCTAGTGTCATTTCCACTCTCGCTCCAGAAGTAAAGGATTTCGATCCTCCCACAGCCCTTGATGGGGGCTTTGACGGGCTGGATGCATACAGGGCGATCGCAAAGGATGCGGCTCGATTTCTATATCAGAATGGTATGATTGGTGTGGAGATCGGCTACGATCAGCGTGAAACGGTGACTTCGATTTTTGAAGGAGCAGGATTTTCCCTTGTCGAGGCGGCTCGTGACTACGGCCAGAACGACCGGGTTCTTGTGTTTGAATTTCAACATTAACGCGACGTTTTGCAGCGGATTTGTGGGACCCTGTTGTTATCGCAAAGAAAAAGCTTGGATTTCCTGAGGAAGCAATATAGGTTGCGCTCACGCGTTGGGCGGCTGGGAATGAGCGAGACGATTCGCTTATCTTGGACAGCCTCGGGGATCCGCTCTTTGGTAAGAGTGTCAAAGGTTGAAGATAACCCAATGCGTGATCAGTTTAATCTGACGTAGTCGAGCGGCAGACCGGCGCTAAAGCGCAGTTTGCTTGCGGCACGCAGGCCCTGGTTCGGGAATGTCCGAACCGCGGCAGCAGGTGTCGTGTATGATTTTTATCCCAACGAAGAGAATTCAGGTGAAGGATCTATGAGGCCAGGACAGCAGAACAAGCGCGGTCGGGGGCGTGGTAATAACAACAACGGCGGCGGCGGCGGAAATAACAACAACAATTTCAACCGCAAGGGCTCGAACCCGCTGACCAGGACTTACGACAGCTCCGGTCCCGATGTGAAAATCCGCGGAACCGCACAGCACATCGCCGAGAAGTACGCGGCCTTGGCTCGCGATGCTCAAAGCTCCGGCGACCGCGTTATGGCGGAAAACTACCTGCAGCATGCCGAGCACTACAATCGGATCATTGCCAGCGCGCAGGCGCAGATGCAGGAGCGCTACCAGCGCGACGATCATCACAACTACAATGACCGCGATAATGCCGAGCGCGACATCGACGATATGGATGCGCAGGAGATCGACGATCAACCGCAGATGGCTCAGCCTCACGTTCGCCAGCAGCAGGCTGCTCCAGCCGCTGTTGCGGCGCCTGCTCGCGAGCCCGAAACCATCAACGGTACGGGTCCGCAACCGGTAATCGAAGGCATCCCGGCCGAAGTGGCGATCGAAGAGGAAACCCCGGCAGTGGCCGCAACCGAGCGTCAGCCGCGTCGCCGTAGTGCAGGCGGCAATCGCCCGCGCCGCCAGCCGCGCCGCAGCGCTGCATCGGGCGAAGGCGAAGATCAGGGCGAAGCCGCCTCGGGCGACACTCCTGCTCTGGCGGATGTTGCCTCGGAATAAGGCCCGTGCGCTTTCGGGCGCGGACGGTAGAAATTGAAACGGCAACGGCAGCGCGAGATGCGCTGCCGTTGCCGTTTTGCTATGGGCGTATGAAAAGGACGAAGTGATCATCAGGTAGCGAGAGGGAACGAGTCGCTATCGTCGAACTGTCGAAGCCAAGGTTCAGCTGGGTGAACTGGCTAATAAGCCACGCGCCTTTTTCGCGTTTTGCACCCTTTAAACTCTTCAAATACCCTCCCATATTCTCTCCAGTTGTCTTGCCGCAAATCTCAATGGCGGAAAGGCGGGGCCTGCCTCTAGAGGGGGCTCAATCTCAATCATCGGTCTGTGCCGGATCCGGGCAGAGCGATTCATGGAGGTCTCATATGAATATTGAAAAATACTCCGAGCGGGTACGCGGTTTCCTGCAATCCGCCCAAACTAATGCGCTTGCACAGGGTAATCAGCAGTTCACGCCCGAGCACGTTCTCAAGGTTCTCTTGGACGACGACCAGGGCATGGCTGCCTCGTTGATCGAACGGGCCGGCGGTGATGCCAAGGCTGCCCGCATTGCCAATGATGCCGCGCTTGCCAAGCTGCCGAAGGTTTCCGGTGGCGACGGCCAGGTCTATCTCTCACAGCCGCTCGCCAAGGTCTTCGCCACTGCCGAAGATGCCGCGAAGAAGTCGGGTGACAGTTTCGTCACCGTTGAGCGTCTTTTGCAGGCACTGGCGATCGAACCTACGGCTTCAACCTCGGCGACGCTGAAAAATGCAGGCGTAACGCCTGTTGCCCTCAATCAGGTCATCAACGATATCCGTAAGGGGCGCACGGCTGACTCCGCCAATGCGGAGCAGGGCTTCGATTCCCTGAAGAAATATGCACGCGACCTCACCGCCGAGGCCCGCGAAGGCAAGCTCGACCCGGTTATCGGCCGTGACGACGAAATTCGCCGCACGATCCAGGTCCTTTCCCGCCGCACGAAGAACAATCCCGTGCTGATCGGCGAGCCCGGCGTCGGCAAGACGGCGATCGTTGAAGGCCTGGCGTTGCGTATTGTCAATGGCGACGTGCCGGAATCCTTGAAGGACAAGAAGCTTATGGCGCTCGACATGGGCGCGCTGATAGCCGGTGCGAAGTTCCGCGGTGAATTTGAAGAGCGGCTGAAGGCTGTGCTCAACGAAGTGCAGTCGGAAAACGGTGAGATCATCCTGTTCATCGACGAGATGCACACGCTGGTCGGTGCCGGCAAGGCGGATGGCGCGATGGATGCGTCCAACCTCCTGAAACCCGCCCTTGCGCGTGGCGAACTTCACTGCGTCGGCGCGACCACGCTCGATGAATATCGCAAGCATGTCGAGAAGGATCCGGCCCTTGCCCGCCGCTTCCAGCCCGTCATGGTCGAGGAACCGACGGTCGAAGACACGATCTCGATCCTGCGCGGCTTGAAGGAAAAATACGAACAGCATCACAAGGTGCGCATCGCCGATGCCGCGCTGGTGGCTGCTGCCACCCTGTCGAACCGCTACATCACCGACCGCTTTCTGCCGGACAAGGCCATTGACCTGATGGACGAAGCTGCAGCGCGTCTGCGTATGCAGGTGGATTCGAAGCCGGAAGAGCTCGACGAACTCGATCGTCGCATCATCCAGCTGAAGATCGAGCGCGAGGCGCTGAAGAAGGAAACCGACCAGTCTTCCGCCGACCGGCTGAAGAGGCTGGAAACGGATCTTGCTTCGCTGGAAGAGGAAGCCGATGCGCTGACCGCGCGCTGGCAGGCCGAAAAGCAGAAGCTCGGTCTTGCCGCCGATCTGAAGAAGCAGCTCGACGACGCCCGCAACGAACTCGCCATCGCCCAGCGCAAGGGGGAATTCCAGCGTGCCGGCGAGCTCGCCTATGGCGTGATCCCCAATCTTGAGAAGGAACTTCACACCGCGGAAGAGCAGGATAGTGCCCGCGATTCCATGGTGCAGGAAGTCGTCACTGCCGACAACATCGCCCAGGTGGTTTCCCGCTGGACCGGGATTCCCGTGGACAAGATGCTGGAAGGTGAGCGCGACAAGCTGCTTCGGATGGAAGACGAACTGGCGAAGTGGGTCGTCGGCCAGGGCGACGCCGTTCAGGCCGTTTCCCGTGCCGTCCGCCGCTCGCGGGCCGGCCTGCAGGATCCGAACCGGCCGATCGGCTCGTTCATCTTCCTTGGCCCGACCGGCGTCGGCAAGACGGAGTTGACGAAGGCGCTTGCCCGCTTCCTCTTCGACGATGACACCGCGATGGTGCGTATCGACATGTCCGAGTACATGGAAAAGCATTCCGTGGCTCGGTTGATCGGTGCTCCTCCGGGCTATGTCGGCTATGAGGAAGGCGGGGCACTCACCGAAGCCGTCCGTCGCCGACCCTATCAGGTCGTGCTGTTCGACGAGATCGAGAAGGCGCATCCAGATGTCTTCAATATCCTGCTCCAGGTTCTGGATGACGGGCGTTTGACGGACGGACAGGGCCGCACGGTCGACTTCCGCAACACGATGATCATCATGACCTCCAATCTGGGTGCCGAATATCTGACCCAGCTGAAGGATGGCGATGACAGCGATCTGGTGCGCGAGCAGGTGATGGACGTTGTCCGGTCGCATTTCCGGCCGGAATTCCTGAACCGTATCGACGAGATCATCCTGTTCCACCGCCTGAAGCGTGATGAGATGGGCGCGATCGTCGATATCCAGCTGGAACGACTGCTGAAGCTGCTGTCGGAGCGCAAGATCACGCTCGAACTCGATGACGATGCCCGCAACTGGCTCGCCAACAAGGGTTACGATCCGGTCTATGGTGCACGGCCGCTGAAGCGGGTGATCCAGAAATACGTCCAGGATCCGCTCGCCGAACAGATCCTTTCGGGTCAAATTCCGGATGGTTCGCTCGTCAAGGTCACCAGCGGTTCGGACCGGCTGTTGTTCCGTGCGCGCCAGGCGGTAAACGAAGCGGCCTAAGCTGCGGCGATTGAATAAATGCGGATGGCGGTCCTCGGGCCGCCATTTTGCTATCGGCCGCAGCGCAGCCCCAGCATGAAGTGGCCGAGCGGCTGCAGCTATTTGCTGGCGATCTGCTTCGTCTTCTCGTCGGTCAGCAGTGTATCGATGCGCTTACGCTCTTCCTGGAATTTGGCAAGCGGATCGCCTTCAAGCGATTTGCCGCCGGGAAGGCGGATGCGCAACGGGTCGACCTTCGTACCGTTGACGATCAGCTCATAGTGCAGGTGGGGGCCCGTCGCGAGACCAGTCGAGCCGATGAAGCCGATCACCTGTCCCTGCACCACCTTTGCGCCGGGGACCACGCCCTTGGCGATGGCACTCTGGTGATTGTAGGAGGAGACGTAGCCGTTCGCATGCCGGATCAAGGTCTGATTGCCAAAGCCGCCGGAATCCCAGCCGGCCTTTTCGACAATGCCGTTGCCGGCAGCGATGATCGGCGTACCGCGCGGTGCGGACCAGTCTACACCGGTATGCATGCGGGCAAAGCCGAGGATGGGGTGGCGGCGCATGCCGAAGCCGGATTTGAAGACACCGGTGGGAACGGGATTGCGCAGCAGGAACTGCCGGATGCTCTTGCCGTTTTCGTCGAAGTAATCGATCGAGTGATCCGTCGGATCCTCGAAGCGGTAGAAGCGGGTCACGTTATCGCCGAACCGGGCGTTGACGTAGAGCAGTTCGGAATCGGCCGTCGCCTGTCCCTTGTCGTCTGTGACCGAGAAGAAGGCTTCCAGTGAATCCGTCGGCTTCAATTGTGCCTGGAAATCGACGTTGCTCGCAAGCAGCTTGACGATCTGCGCCACCATCTCCTTGGTCATGCCGTAGGAAAGGGCGGCGCGATAGATGCCGTCATAGACACTCGGCAGGTCGCGGCCGGCCGCCAGGGCGGGCGTGTCGTTGTCGAAAGCCGTCGAGATGGCATCGAGCATCGGCGGTGCGTTGCCGGCAACGAAGTCGCCTCGGTCGTTCTGCGCGACTGTCAGCAGGTGTTTCGTGCCGCGATAGATGCTGGCGCGGATGATTTTTGCCTGCTCGCCCTTCTGCAGAATGCCGATGCGCAGCACGTCGCCGGCGGAGACGTCGGCCGAACCGAAGAGCGGCTGGATCTTGGCTGCGACATCGTCCGCGTCGGCCTTGAGGTAACCGGATCCGGTCAGCGCTGTGGCAATCGACATGTTTTCGCGGACGGGAATGATGTCGTCGGCAAATTCTTCCGTCTGCGCGGTCACGGCTTCTGGGGCGGAAACGGACATGTTCTCTTCCACGATGCGGGCAGCAAGGCCCGCCGTCAGGTCGACATCGGAATCATCATTGGCGAAACGGCGCGGGTCGACATAATAGAGCGCGGAAAGCTGGGTGTTCCCGTCGGCCAGCACCGAGCCGTTGGAACGGACATTCTCCTCGACCTCATCGAGCGACATGGAGCCGGCGAGCTGGAAGGGAATATCCTTGGTGGGAAAGGCAATCGTTTTCAGGCTGACTTCGGATTCGACGTCCGATCCGTAGATGGCTCCGGTCTTGTTGGCCGGCTGCGGTATGTTGTCGTCCGTCGAAAAGATTGCCAAAGGATCGAAGGGCGGGTAGCTCTCGCTGGCGATGCGGTTGGTGGCGAGGGCAATCTTCACATGGGCGAAAGGCTGGCGGCGCACCACCTCCTTGTCGCCATCGCGCACAACGGTCGACACTTCCAGAATATTGCGGTCGGAAGGTTTTGAGGCGATTGCCGTGGAAATCAGCCGGCCACCGCGTGTGACCTGATCATCGGCAGCATTATGACTATCGACCGTCGCATAGGCTTCCGCAGGGATGGCGAGTTGCTGCCGGCCGTCGAGCGCGGCAAACAATGCCACCCCCATCAGGATGCTTGACGTGACGCCGGTCAGAAAGGTGCCGGAAAGCCAACGGAGAGAAACCTCGCGCCGATCCGGTGCCCGCCGGCCATCCGCCAGGATTGGCGGCTCGTTGCCGAGCGATCGGAGCATCATCTTGTCCGTCATCATGCCGATCGTGATCCGCTTCCTTCATGCGAGCCCGCAGGCTGGGGGCGAAGATGTGCATATTTATGACAGGAGTGTCAAATCAACCAGCCGCTTTTTGAGCCATTCCGTGCGCTGTTTCCCATAAATGCCAAGCGTCATGGGACGGAGATCTGATGTCGAGATGCAGCTCTTGGGCCGGCTCCGCCATTTTGCTGCCCCGCCTCACTTGATCTGATGGATATCTACCGGTGTTTTGGGGTATTTTTACGAAGCTCACAGGGGTATTCATAAAACTCACATAAGAATCAATCAGTTATGTGTTTTTTGATTTTTTTCAAAATAGGCCTGTTGACTTGGTTCGGAGGTAGGGTCTATAAGCCCGATCACTGACGAGGGCGGCGGCGCTGCTGGCGACGAAGTCTCTCGCTCTGGTGTTTCCTGGATTGGCTGCGATGCTGATTGTTGGTTCTGGGCTGGGCCTGGGATTGAAGGAAGTTCTGTTTTTGACTGGTTTGACTGGTCTGTTATTTGACAATTGAAGATGAGAAGAAAGAGAAACGTGGGCGGCGGAGCTTCGCGGGACCTGGAGAGATCTGGGTTCTGGAAAGAGACTTC